>CAZEBQ010000034.1:0-22058 GCA_964510295.1 uncultured Anaerolineales bacterium
CCGAGGGCGACTGCACGGCCCAAGGGCCGTGCCACCCCGCTAAACACGTACGGGTGCGGAGCATCCACCCTACGGCTTCGGCACGGGCGATGAAAGGCGGTGCGATTGCGGCAAGGGGCGGGAGCATCTCGGCCGGGTGTTGGGGGTCGGCGGTGGCGAGGTTTTTGTCCACAGGGTTTCCACCGCATTCACTTGTTGTGGAAAAGAATTTTCTCAGTTGATTCCCGGTGTGTAACTGCCTGTGGTTGGCCTGCTTCGGCCTTTTTGCCTCGTGCGAACACAACGTGAATAAGAAGATAGCCCTTTTTTGCACGACCCCCGGCGGTAGGATAGGAGCGTCGGCCGACAGCGACTCGGCCGGTTCATCCGCACGGCCGCAGTCCGGCGGTTACACGTTTTCTCGTGGGGAACCTGTCCATCTTCCAGTCAGGGGGTGCGTCTCGTGGCGCCGTTACACGAAACGCAGATCGCCTCGCTTGTGACCAGCCTTCGGGACGCCGTCGGTCCGGAGCGGTGGCGTATTTGGTTCGAGGGGGCCACGGATTTCCGCCTCGATGGCGAGGAACTGACCATCGGCGTGGCGAACCTCTTCATCAGCGATCACCTCCGCAGTCACTTCGCCGATCATCTGACGGGCGTCATGGCCGCCACCTTCGGCCGCCCCCTGCCCGTCACGTACCGCGTCCAGCCCGACCTGTTCCAGAAACGCCGGGCCGACAACCTCGACGGCGAGGCCGAAGCGATGGAGCGTTTCGAGCCGAAGGCGTGCGCGGCTGATCCTGCCAACGAGCGTCCCGCCGACACGTATCGTCCGCTCTTCACGCTGGACAATTTCGTCGTGGGCTCCTGTAACCGGATGGCGTATGCGGCGGCCAAGTCGGCGGCCACGGCGCCGGGTGAGGATTTCCATCCCCTGTTCCTTCATGGGGGCTGCGGCCTGGGCAAGACCCACCTGCTCCACGGCATTCTGCACGCCGCGCGGACCCGCCCCGGGCTGCGCAGCGCCTGTTTGTCCGCCGAAGGGTTCACCAACCGGTATCTGACGTGCCTGCGGACGGGGCGCCTGGACGCCTTCCGCCACCGGTACCGGAGCCTCGACATTCTTGTGATCGACGACATTCATTTTCTGGCCGGCAAGAGCGCGACGCAGGAGGAGTTTCTGCACACGTTCGACGAGTTCGACGGTCGGGGTCGTCTGATCGTGCTGGCCTCAGACAGCCACCCGCGCGAGATCGAGGCCATCCAGAATCGCCTCATCAGCCGTTGGGTCGCGGGCCTCGTCATCCGGATCTCCCGTCCCGACGCCGAGACGCGCCGGCGGATTCTCGAGGCCAAGGCCGTCCAGATGGGGCGTCCGCTGGGGGCCGACGTCCTGGCGCTGGTGGCCGACCGCGTCCAGGGAAGCGTTCGCGAACTCGAAGGCGCCTTGACTCGCATCATCGCTTACGCGGCGCTGCTCAAGACCCCGGTCACGAGGGAACTGGCCCGCCAGGCGTTGCTGGATTTCGTCGCGGTCACGCCGACGCGGACCAACCTCTCGGAGATCGAGCAGGCGGTCACGTCGTTCTTCGCCGTCACGCCGTCCGACATCCACAGTTCGCGCAAACTTCACCAGATTTCGATAGCCCGGCAAGTGTGCATGGTTCTGTCGCGGCAACTGACGGACCTCAGTTACTCCGACATCGCCCGGGCGCTGGGCAACAAGAACCATACGACCGTCCTCGCCGCCTGCCGCAAGTGGCACGAACTCGTCAAGAACGGCACCGAAGTCACCTGGGCCGACGGCGCCTCCCGCCGCACGATGTCCGCCGAAGCGCTGCTCGGGCACCTGAAAGAACGCATCCGGTGCTGACGCTCGCCGCCTCTCGGTCCCCCCGTTTTTTCTAGGCCGCCACGGTCCCGGCGTCGATAATCGTTGTGCACCTTCGGCATCGGGCCGGTCGGCGAGCGTAACGCGCAGGTTGGTTTTCAGGGGGTCGGCAGACGGCCATGGCCCAACTGATTGTGAGCATTTCAGGTATTCGCGGCATCGTCGGAGACGGTCTCGGCCCGGCGGAGGCCAGGCGTTTCGGCTTGGCCTTCGGCGCGCACCTTGGCGGCGGGCCGGTCGTTCTGGGTCGGGATTCCCGCTCCACCGGACCGATGCTGGCCGACGCCGTCGTCGAAGGGCTCCTGGCCACCGGCTGCGGTGTCCTCGACGTCGGCATCCTGTCCACGCCCGGCATCAGCCTCATGGTCCGCCGGCGCCGTGCCCGCGGAGGCATGGTCATCACCGCCAGCCACAACCCCGCGCCGTACAACGGCATCAAACTGCTCTCGTCCGAAGGCATGGCCCTGGACCGCGACCGTGGCCGCAGGGTGGTCGAACTCTACGAGCAGAATCCTTTCGCCGGAGCCGAGGCTCAAGGGGCCGCCGAACCCGTTGCCGACGCCGCCGCCACCCACGTCGAAAGCGTTCTGGCCATCCTGAACGTCGAGATAATTCGCGGGCGGGTCTTCTCGGTCGTCCTCGACCCCGTCAACGGCGCCGGCGGACGCGAGATGACGATGCTGCTCGAGCGACTCGGCTGTGCCGCTACCGTGATCCACGGTGAGCCGACGGGCGACTTCGCCCGGGGGCCCGAGCCGGTGCCCGAGAACCTCGCCGCGCTCTGCAGCGCCGTGACCGGCGCCCAAGCCGACCTCGGCCTGGCGCTGGACCCGGATGCCGACCGTCTGGCGCTCGTCGACGAGAGGGGGCGGGCCGTCGGAGAGGAGTACACGCTGGCGCTGGCGGCGCGGCATCGGCTGGCGCAGCAGGGCGGCCCGGTGGCGGCCAACCTGTCGACGTCCCGCATGATGGACCATGTCGCCGAGGAGGCCGGCGTCCGGCTGCATCGCACGCCGGTCGGCGAGTTGAACGTCGCCGAGGCGATCCTGCGGCACGGGTGCGTCATCGGCGGCGAGGGAAACGGCGGCGTCATCGATCCGCGCGTCGTGCCCGTCCGAAACAGTCTGGTCGGCGCCGGCCTGGTTCTGGAAATGATGGCAACCCGAAACCGCAGGCTGAGTGAACTTTGTGCCGACTTGCCCGTCTATACCATGGTCAAGGACAAGGTTCCGCTCGGAGACACCGACCCCGAGACCGTGTTCGATGCGGTGCGGAAGCGTTTCGCGGGCGCACGCCTCGACGAACGTGACGGTCTCCACGTGGCCCGAGACGACGGATGGATCCACATCAGGCCGTCCAACACCGAACCGGTTCTGCGGATTATGGCCGAGGCCGGCGACGCATCAACGGCCCGCGCATGGGTCACCGCCGTCAAGGCCCTGGCGACCGGCCCGTGACCGGCGTCTCCGGCGGGATGCAATATTTCTCGCGGTACGGCGTTCGACAACGTATAATAGGTCGGATGGGCGAGGTGCCTCTTCTGATGCCGCGCCGCCGACACGTCTTGAAGGAGCCTGCCCATGAGAGAGTGCATGTCCGTTTGGGTTGCGGCGACACTCGCTGTGGCGTTCGCCTCGTCTACGGTTCTCGGCGAAGCCGCCGGGAAACCGGGTACGCTGAAGGGTGACCTGCCCCCCGCTCAGTACAACCGTGTGGTCAAGCCCATTGAGGCGAAACTCGCCTTGGCTGAGAAAGCCATGGCGGGCTACGAGAAGGAGATGACCAAGCCGCCCGAAAAACGCCGCCAGGCCACACTCATCTCCTGGAAGGAGAAGGCCTCGGCCGCATACTACCAGGTGGCGCTGGCGGCCCGCAAGGCGGCCAAGATGGTCAAGAAGGTCGAGCACCAGGCCGAGATCAAGGCCAGGTACGAGGATCTGAATCTGCGCAAGGCCACCGACATTCTGCTTGCCTTCGCCGACGAGGCCCAGCAACAAGGCGATCTCCGCAAGGCCATCGCCTACTACAAACGCGTGCTCAGTATGGACCCGAACAACCCGCGGGCCAAGGCGGCGCTGGAGCGAATCGCCAGCACCGTCAAACGGGCCGCCGATCAGCAGCGGAAAGAACGCGACAAGAAGAAGGACGACAAGAAGGACTCCCGCTGGAAGAGCAACCGAGGCTCCTAGGCAGACGCCCGGCCCTCGACGTTCTGCCGGTACGGTGCTGCGTGAGTGGTGTTTCAGTCACCAGGGACCCCGAACGACGGGGCACGCGCGGTTTCCGAGGGCGAGGAAGGTCATGCCATGAAACGGTTTATGCTTGGTGCATGCACGGCGGTGTTCTTCCTGGGGTCTGTGACGGCTTGTCCGGGTCAGGACATTCCCTGGAAGCCCAAGGCGCCATCAGGCGAGTCCGTGACCCCGGGCGACCTGAAGCAGGAGTTGTCCCCCTCGCAGTATGCCCGGGTCGTCAAGCCCATCGAGTCTCGCATCGCGATGGCCAAGAAGGCCATGGAGCCTTACGAAAAGGAGATGGAGCGGCCCGAGGAGAAGCGGCGGCAGCACATCCTCATCAAGTGTAAGGAGCGGGCCGCTTCGTACTACCTTGCGGCGTCCCGGTGCGCCCAAGGCGGTGCCCACCTCGTCAAGAAGGAGAGCCTCAAGGCCGCCCTCAAGGAGCAGTACGAGGAACCCAACAAGCAAAAGGCCATTGATATCTACCTTCGACTGGCGCTCGACGCCCATACCGGCGGCAACCTGAAAGGGGCCGTTGCCTACTATGTCAAGATCCTCTCGATCGACCGAGAGAACACCGAGGCCAAGACAGCCCTCACGAAACTCGCCGAGCAGTACAAGCAAGCCATCAAGGACAGCAAGAGGGCCGGCAGCAAGGGCGGCGGCAGCGACGACGACAATGACAAGCCCTGGGACACCGAGGACTACTCAGGCGCCGGCCGCGGCTACAGCGGGGGCTGGGCGGACATCGGCCGGTCCGGCTGGTAGAGGCTCGGGCGCCCACGGCACGGATTTTTGTTGTTCTCCCGGCCCGATGTTGCCGTACAATAGGGGTGTCAGCAGCACAAAGGGGTTGCGCCGCCAAACGCGGTGCTGAAAGGAGCACGTTATGAATCGCGTCCTTCCACTGATGCTTTGTGCGGCATTGCTCTGCACCGGTGCCGTTGCCGTCCGGGCCGAGGGTGTCCCCTGGAAGACCGACGACAAGCCCAAAGACGCGGCCGCGCCGGCCGGCGACCTGAAGGCCGAGTTGCCGGCGGCCCAGTACAACCGCATCGTCAAGCCGATCGAGGCCAAACTCGCCTCCGCCGAGAAGATCATGGCGGCTTACGAGAAGGAGATGCAGAAGCCCGCCGAGAAGCGCAACCAACGCCTTCTGGTCGGCTGCAAAACGCGTACGGCTGAAGCCTACCTTGGTGCAGCCTTGGCCGCCAAGAAGGGCCTCAACATGGTTAAGAAGGACAGCCACAAGGAGGCCATCAAAAATCAGTATGAGGAGCCGAACCGCGAGAAGGGCATCGCTATCTTCCTCGATTTGGCCACGAGCGCCCACGACCGAGGCGACTTCCGCATGGCCGCCGGCTTCTACAAACGCATCCTCGCCGTGGACAAAGAGAATAGCGATGCCAAGGAAGGCCTGGTCAAGATCGTCAAGGAGATACAGCAGGCCGCCCGGGACGCCAAGACCAGCGGCAGCAAGGGTGGCGGCAGCGACGACAAAAAATCCTGGGACCGCGACGACCACAGTCGCACCGGTCGCAACGACGGTAACTGGTCCGGGGCCGGCAGAGGTTACTAGCACAACGCTCACACACGGTACCGACAGGCGAGAAAGGCCGTCCCTCAGGGGCGGCCTTCTTTCTTCGCCATGCCCCACGCGGCGTGCCGTGTCGTGGCGGGTTGAGTGGATTATTATCGGACCCTTTCTTGGCGGTCTACCGAGACCGCCCAGTTTCGCAGAGCGAAACTTTCAAGTTGACATCAGGCCCCAGCCGATGAATAATTGTGAAGTTGGGGGAGTTACGTAAGGTGAGGGAGACCATCCGCAGCCACCGGAACCACGAGCGAGGACGATGCCATGGCCAAGGACGTCTATTCTACCGGCGAGGCCGCCAAAATCTGCCGAGTCAGTCAGCAGACCATCATCCGCTGCTTTGATTCCGGCAAGTTGGACGGCTTCTACGTCCCGGGATCGCGGTTCCGACGGATCCCGCGTGAAACCCTCATCCGGTTCATGAAAGAGAACAGCATCCCCCTGACGAACCTCGACTCCGACAAGAAGAAGGTCCTTGTCGTTGACGACGAAACGGAGTTGGTGGACCTGTTTGTCGACATTCTGGAACGGGACGGGCGTTTTCAGGTCAAGACCGCCACCTGTGGCTACGACGCCGGCCTGCTGACCCAGCAGTTCCGGCCGGACATCATCGTTCTCGACTACATGCTCCCCGACATCAATGCCAACGTGGTCTGCAAGACCATCCACAGCAATCCGGGTCTCGAAGATACGAAGATTATTCTTATCAGCGCCCATTTCGACGAGGCCGACGGGTCGGCCGAGGTCGAGCGACTCGGGGCCGACGCGTTTATCCAGAAGCCGTTCCAACTCGACGAGGTCGTCGCGGTGATCGCCGATCTCCTGAAACTCTAGGCGCGAACAAGGGTCAACGCCATGGCCGCCGCCGGCCTCCAACGCCGAAAAGTCGAACTGCTCCTCGAGGAGGTTGACCACCTTCCCACCCTGCCCGGCGTCAGCCTCCACGTGCTGCCTCTGGTGATGGCCGACACCCCCCGCCCTCGCGACATTCAGCTTGCCATCGAAATCGACCCCACCCTGGCCGCACGCATCCTCAAACTGGCCATCGACCTCGGTGCCCCCGCCGACAGCGTCGTGAGCGTCGACGCCGCCCTCCAGGTGGTTCCCTTGGATGCCCTCACGGCCAGCCTGCTCAGCATCGACACCGTCGACCAGAAGGTCGCGAAGGACGTGGAACTACCCCGCCTTTGGCGACACGTCCTCGCCACCGCCATGGCCTGCCAGATCATTGCGACGCGCGTCGGAACCGTGCCGCCCGAGACGGCCCTGCTCGCAGGCCTCCTGCACGACATCGGACAGGTTGCCCTTCGCGTGCTCATGCCGAGGGCCTACGCCCAGGTCCTCGAACAACTCCGGGCCGGCAACACCGACCTGCTCGAGGCCGAACGCGACCTGTTCGGACTCGACCACGCCGTCCTCGGCAAGCAACTCGCCCAGCGTTGGGGTTTCTGCGAGACGCTCCAGAACGTCATCTGGCTCCATCACCAGGCTCAGGTGCCGACGGCCAATCGCGGCGCCGGCGGCGGGCTGACCGAACTGGTGCGGCTGGCCGACCTGCTCGCCAGGCAGCATGGTTTCAGTTACCACGCCGCCGAGCAGATCCCCGAAAACACGGCCGAGGTCGCCGAACGCATCGGGCTCTCCGGCATCCAGGCCGAACAGATCGGCCACCAGGTCAGTACCGCCATCGAATTCAACGCCGGGCCGCTCGGCCTGCGCGAAGAGCCCTCGCCGGAGGAACTCCGCCGCGTCTTCCTCGGCGCCAACGTCCGCCTCGGCGAGTTGTACCACAACGGCTACAGCCTCAGTCACGCGGCCCAGGCCGAGAGCCGCGAGTCCGGCCTCCTCCTGCAACTCAATGCCGACCTGGCCGCCTGCCATAGCACACGCGACGTCCTCGAAACCGTCGGCACGACCGCCTGTAACGCCCTGGATCTGCACGTTGCCCTGCCGTACGTTGTGGCAACCGACGGCACCTACGTTGAAGGCGTCCGGTGCATCGGCGGCCGTGTCGAGGAGCATTTCCTCTATGAGGTGACCTCCGGCGACAGCCTGGAGCCTTGGCCCACGCGGCCGGGGATACCGCTGTCGCCATCCAGCGCCCCCGTCCGGGCCGAGCGTGTCGAGGGCTGGCTGTTCGAGCGTCAGGGCATCGACCTTGGAAGCGGTCCCTTCTACGCCTCGGCGATTGCCGTCGAGGACTCCAAACTCGGCGCCCTCGTCTTCTCGATCGGAAACCCGCCCCACGAGTTGACGCCGCAGGAGGCCCGCCAAGTCGCTGCCGTCGTGACCCTTGCCGGCATCGCCCTCAAGCGGTCCCAGGCCGACGCCGACCTGGTCGCGTTGTCCGAGCGGTTGGCCGACGTCAACCGCCAACTCGAGGCCACCCACCACAAGAGCCTCCAGCAACGCAACGTCGCCTCCCTCAGCGAGATGGCCACCGGCGCCGCCCATGAGATCAACAACCCGCTGGCCATCATCAGCGGACGCGCCCAGCAGTTGGCCTCACTCCAGCAGGATGCCGCCACACGCGACATCCTCCAGACCATCATCGACCAGGCCGAACGCATCAGCGACATCATCATGGAACTGCGGGCCTTCGCCAAGCCCCCTGCCCCGAAGCCGGAGTCGGTAGAGCCTGCGGCCCTGGCCCGCCGCGCGGCAGGCGACGTTGAGCCGCCGGCCGGCGCCCCTGCGGTTCCCGTCGACGTGGAAGCCGACGACGACACGCCGCCTATCCAGGTGGACCCCGACCAGGTGGCCGCCGCCCTCAGTGAGATCCTCGCGAACGCCGTCCAGGCATGCGCCCACGCCGGCGCCGGGACGGTGAGGCTTGCCGTGGAATCCCTGACGGTCGGCGGCGAGGTCAGGTTTGTGGTCACCGACAGCGGTCCGGGCATGGACCCGCAGGTTCGCGCCCGGGCGTTTGACCCGTTCTACAGCGGCTACGAAGCCGGTCGCCGCCGCGGCCTCGGCCTTCCGAAGGCGTACCGGGCGATCCACGCCAACGGCGGCGACATGACCCTGGAATCAACGCCGGGCCACGGCACGACCGTGCGTGTGACGTTCCCGGCTTTCAAGCCGACCCCGTCGGAGTCGGCGAACGGTTCGGTCCGGGCCTGAGAGGTCCGGCCCGCGTTGCGATACGACGTAGCGCGAAGGAGGAACCAAGCGGACCACATCGGATGCGGCGACCATCGCCGACCAGGAACGCCGGGTCCGATGATTACAATACGCCACGGCGAGGTGTGATGCCTTCTCCCTCCCCCCTCGCTCTCGCGGCTAGCGCTTCGCCGTGGCTTGACCATCACGGAGGCCGAGCGACCCACAGGCCGTCGTCGCCCGGCCTCCTTTATCCGGCCCACGGGGCCGCCGAACGATACGTGTGAAGGAACGCTGCCATGGCTCCCACAAGCGCGGACCTGCTGCGGTGCGAACAAGAGGCCCGTATCCTCATCGTGGACGACGAGTTGGAGGTCGTCACCCTTCTGGCCGACTCGCTTCAGGATGCCGACCCCTCCTGGCGCGTGGAGACCGAGACCGACCCGCAACGGGCGATGGAGCGGTTGGCCGAGGAGGATTTCGACTGCCTTATCACCGACCTCGTCATGCCCCCCGTCGGGGGACTTCGCCTCGCCCGCGAGGCCCGGTCGCACGACCAGGATCTCGCCCTGATCGCCATCACAGGCTGCGGCACGCTCGAGAGCAGCATCGAGGCCCTCCGTCTCGGGTTCGCCGATTTCCTCGAGAAGCCCTTCGACCTCGATGACGTCAAGCACGCCGTCTCCCGCAGCCTCCGTCAGCGGCGTCAGAAGGAGACCCGCGACTCGCGCTTCGCCGAACTGGCTCAAGCCAAGACGCAACTCCAGACCGAACAGGCCCAACTCGCCCAGAAACTCGATGTCGCCAGCCACGACCTTGTCCTGTCGAGCAAACGCATGGCACGCCGCATGGACGGGTTGGCGGTGACCGCCGACGTGGCACGCACGCTCATGGGAGTCATCGAACTGGAGGACCTCCTCGGGCTCAGTGCCGAGATCATCGGCGACCGCATCCCCTGCCACACCAGCACGCTCGCCCTCTACGAGACCCGCGAGAACGCCATCGGGCTCCTGGTCCGCGCCAACCCCGAGACGGACGACCCGCCCGCCCTGTCCTGGCTCCGTACGCCTGTCGATACCGGCCTCATGTGCCGGGCCGCACAGACCGCCAAGAGCATCCACGTCGAGGACATCGAGACCAGTGCGCTGGTCGTCGGGCAGGAGAAGGAACTGTGGCCCGACGGACGCCTGCTCGTCGTCCCGGTCTCTCGGCAGGGCCTGACCGTCGCCGTGGCCGCCCTTCACCGTTTGAGCCACGAGCAGGACTTTGCCGCCGACGACGTCAAGCATCTGACCGAACTGGCCGACGTGATCGCGCCGGCCATTCAGACGGCAAAACTGCATCACCGACAACGGTGTCAGATCTACGCCTGCCTCGAACGAATCGCCGACGCCGTGGAAGCCCGCGACGCTTATCTCAAGGGCCACTCCGTCCGCGTCCAGGCCTACGCCATGCCCATTGCCACGGCCCTCGACCTCCACCAGTCGCAGATCGGGGCGGTTCAGATCGCCGCCAGGCTCCACGACATCGGACGCGTGATCATCCCCGACTCGGCCGTCAACCATCCCGGCCCTCTGACCGACGAGCAGTGGGAGATCGTCAGGAGACACCCCGACGCGGGGGCCGAGTTCCTCGACCCGCTCGACTTCCTCGGCGAAGTCGGCGACGTCATCCGGGGCCACCACGAATCGTACGACGGCACCGGTTACCCCGACCGCAAGGCCGGCGAAGAGATCCCCATCGTCTCGCGGGTCATCGCGGTTGCCGATACCTTCGATGCCATGACGAGCCCCCGTCCCCACCGCCACGCACTGGCCATTGAGGAAACCCGCGAGCAGATCCACCGTCTCGCCGGCGAGCAGTTCGACCCCCGCATCACGGAGGCCTTCCTGGCCATTCCGGGCGAGGCGCTGGCCCAGGTCCAGGCCAGCCATCGCTAACAGCGCCCTTGGCGCCGGCGGCGGTGCGAGTCGTCTTCACCGCTTGACACGCTCGCCCCCTTGCCGCTAAGGTAGGCGCGACGGACGCTGGGCATTTCTGACGTCCTTGTACGGCAGCGGGTTGATGGCATGGAAACACGCACTGTCACCATCCCCGACCCCGCCTCCGGCGGCGAGGGGGTTCACGAAGCCGGCGCCGCCCTCGCCCGCGGCGACCTCGTCGTGTTCCCGACCGAGACCGTCTACGGCCTCGGCGCCAGTGCCCTCAGCCGCGAGGCCATCAACGCCCTGAGCCTCCTGAAGGACCGCCGGCCTGACAAGCCGTTCACCATACACCTGCCGGACCCTGACCAGGCCGAGATTTACGCCGGCCCCCTCTCGCCGGTTGCGCGACGATTGGCGCACCGGGCATGGCCCGGACCCCTCACGTTGGTCCTTCCCGACCGGCGAGCCGATCCGGGCAAGCCGGAGGGACTCCTCGCAACAGCCGTCTACCACCAGGGCGCCGTCGGCCTTCGGTGCCCGGACCACGCCGTCGGCCGGGCGATCCTGCGGGCGGCCGGTGTTCCGGTGGCGGGGACGAGCGCGAACCTCGGCGGCGCCCCTGCGCCTGAGACGGCTGCCGACGCGCTCGCCGGACTCAAGGGCCGGGTCTCCCTGGTAATCGATGCCGGGCCGGCCAGGCATGCCCGGCCGTCAACGGTCGTTCGCGTCGGCGCAGACGATTCCTACATCGTGCTTCGCGAGGGCGCCATCAGCGTACGGAGACTGGCCCGGCTGGCGCGGACGCGGGTCCTGATCGTCTGCACGGGCAACATGTGCCGGAGCCCGATGGCCGTCGGTCTGGCTCGCAAGATCCTCGCCCAGCGCCTCGGCTGCACCCCGGAGGACCTCGGCTCGCACGGCTTCGAGGTGACCAGCGCCGGCACGGCGGCCGCCGGAGCCGGCCCCGCCAGCGAGAACGCCATCCGGGCCATGGCCGACCGGCAGATCGACCTCACGCCCCACCAGTCGCGCCCGATGACCGTTGACGCGCTGACCCGGGCCGACTATATTTGGGTGATGACCCGCGGGCACCGCGACGCAGCCGTTCGCCGCGCGCCCGAGGCCGCCCCGAGGGTATCCCTGGTGGACCCCGCCGGCCGCGAGGTGGCTGACCCGATCGGGGGAGACCTTGAGGTCTACCGGGTGTGTGCCGGTCATCTTGAACGGGCTCTCCTGCAACGCATGGCGGAGATCGTTTGATGAAAATCGTCCTTGGCGCCGACCACCGCGGCTACCAAAGCAAAGAGCGATTGAGGAGTTTCCTTCTCGACCAGGGGCACGAGGTGGTCGATTGCGGTTCCGACTCCGAGAAGTCGAGCGACTACCCCGACTTCGCCGTCCCTGCCTGTCTGAAGGTTGCCCGGAACCAGGCCGAGCGCGCCATCCTGCTGTGCGGGACGGGAATCGGCATGAGCATCACGGCCAACAAGATCGCCGGCATCCGCGGCGCCCTGTGCCATGACGAACTGTCGGCCGAGATCAGCCGCCGCCACAACGACGCCAACGTCCTGTGTCTGCCGGCCGACCTGCTCGGCGACGACCTCCTCCGCCGCATGGTCCAGGCCTGGCTATCCACAGCGTTCGCCGGTGGCCGGCACGAGCGCCGCATCAAAAAGGTCATGGCGGCCGAGCGCCACCTCGACCCCGCCTCGCGCGAAACGCCCACCCCATCCCCCTGCCACAAGGCAACGGCCAAGCGGAAGCCCAAGTAGCGTGCGCCGCGTGGGTGCACAGCACCCACCCTGCGCCTGATCATCCCACCCGCCACGCCGGGTGCCATGCTTTCGCTCGCGAAAGCATGCTCCCGATAGTTCGCGCGGTGGGTCTCCGCACCCACCGCGCAAAAAGCCGGGTGCCGGGCGCCGTGGAGAACTCTTCACGCGGCGGGTACGGAGACCCGCCGCGCCCGGTCGCGTCGAAGGCGCGGCGGGTCAGGAGACCCACCGCGCAAGACTTACGTAAGTCCGCTTAGGACGGCAGATTCGTCAGGCTGTCGGTCGATCCGACGAGGACGAGGATGTCGCCGGCGCGGATCGTCGTTTCGGCCATGGGCAGGTCGAGGAGTTGTTCGGGCGCGTCCTTTCCCTCCTGCGTGCCCTTGCCCTCGATCGGCCGCTTGATAGCCACCAGGTTCACCTCGTGCTTGCGTCTGAGGTCGATTTCGCCGAGCGTCTTGTCGTGCCAGGCGGCGGGGGCCCGTATCTGCACGAGGCTGTGGCCCTCCGAGAGCACGAGGTGCTCCAGGATATTGGGATTGACCAGATGACTGGCGAGCCGGACGGCCCGTTCCTCTTCGGGGAAGATCACCTCGTCGGCGCCGACGCGGCTGAGGATCCTCCGCTGGATTTCGCTGGATGCCCGGCTGATGACGCGGGGCACACCCATCGATTTCAGGGTGGTCGTCGCCAGGACGTTGGCCTCGAAGTCCTCGCCGATGCTGACAATGGCGGCATCCAATCCGGCGAGGTCCTGGCTCTTGAGGAGTTCCGGGTCGGTGGCGTCCAGATGCACGGCCAGTGCCACCTCGTCGCGGACGCGTTCGACCAGGTCTTCGCGGATGTCGGCGGCGATGACCTCCTCACCGGCCTCGGTCAGGGCCTGGGCGAGTCGGCGACCGAACCGTCCGAGCCCGATAATCAGGAACCGTTTCATCCGTCCGTCCTCCTCCTGCGGCAGGCCCTTCGCCGAAGCCCGGGCCGCCGTCCGTTATGCCGCCGCCCGATGCCGCTCCCCTGCCCTACGAGATGGCCACGTTCTCGGTGGCGTACCCGAACCGCTGCGGCCGCGCCCGGATCTGCATCGCCACAAATAATGTTAACGGCCCGATGCGACCGACGAACATCGTCACGATGACGGCCATCCGCCCAAACGTGCTGAGCAACGGCGTGGTGCCCGTCGAAAGGCCCACGGTGGCAAAGGCCGACTGGACCTCGAAGAGGGCGTCCATGTAGGTGTACTGTGCCCCCTCGCGGATACCCCACGCCGCAATGACGACGCTCGCGGCGGCCACCCACATGACGCCGACCGCCAGGATCGCCATCGCCCGGCGGACGGTCTCGGCGGGAAGGGTCCGCCGGAACGCCTGGACCTTCTGGCGCCCGCGCAGCGCCGACCACACGCCGCACAGGATCACCGCCACGGTCACCGTCTTGATGCCGCCGCCGGTCGAACCCGGCGACGCACCAATGAACATCAGGACCACGGTCAGGAACCGTGTGGGAGCCGCCAGGCGCGTCGTGTCCGTCGTGTTGAACCCGGCGGTCCGGGCCGTCGTCGAGAGGAACCACGCACCGCTGAGCCGCTCGGTCCACGTCCGGCCCATGGGGGGCGCGGCACCGGGTCCGGCGGGTTGGGTCGCGGCCGGTGAGGCGCCCGGCATCCGAGCGGTGCGCGTCCAGGGGTCGGCGCCCCCCGGAGACGACTCGATGACCACCGTCAAGACCAGACCGCCGATGAGGAGGACGGCCGTCATCGCGAGCGCCAGTTTCGCCTGGAGGGTCAGCCGCCGCTCGGCAAGCGGCGTGCCGCGCTTGTGGAACAGGCGCCGTCGCCCCGCGCGCGCAAGGTTGTACAGGACCGCAAACCCGACGCCGCCGGAGATGATCAGCAACGGGAACACGAGGTTCGCCTGCCAGGTGGACCGGTAGTCCATCAGGCTCCTGTCGTAGAGACAGAACCCGGCGTTGCAAAAGGCCGAGATGCTGTGGAACACGCTGTAGTAGATGCGTTCGCCGAACGAGATGGCCCCGGCGGTGGCGGTGTGATCCCAAAGTCCCATGAGCAACAGGGCGCCGAGGGCTTCGACCGCGAGCGTCGTCAGGAGGATGAACTTGGTCAGCCGCCCGATCTCGGCCCGCAGGTCGTGGGTGAACACCTCGCGCAGCACCAGGGCCTCCCGCACCCGCATGCCGCGCCACATGAACAGGGCGAAGACCGAGGCGTACGTCATCAGCCCCAGCCCGCCCAGTTGAATCAGCGCCAGAATGACGTACTGGCCGAAACGCGACCAGTGGGTTCCCGTATCCACCACCACCAGACCGGTGACGCAGACGGCGCTCGTGGCGGAGAACAGGGCGTCGGTGAAACTCGTCGCCGGCTGGTCCGGGGCCGTCGCGGCCGGGAGCAGCAGCAGGCCGGTCCCCATGCTGATGAGCGTCAGGAAACTGCCGGCCATCAGCAGGGCCGGACGCACTCGCAACGTCGCGAGGAACTGATGAAACTCCACCAGGCGAGCCACCAGGCTCAGAACCAGGGCCACGTGGACCCCTCGAAGCACCCACCATCCCGGTTCGGCAACCCCGCCGGCGTACAGGACGGCCAGAAAAATGAGGAAGGCGCCCGCCAAGGCAAACTCGAACCAGCGGAACCGGAGCAGCGCACGCCGATCGGTCGCCAGCACCAGCCGCGCCAGCGGATCCAGCAACAGCCACGCCAGCGCCAGCCTCTCGATCCAGTGCAGCGCCTCGATGCCCGCCGGGGTGATGCGGAACCCGTATTCGAGGATCAGACTGCCCGCCGCCAGAACGATGACCGGCACCAGCAGCGTGAACAGGTACAGCCTCGCCCGCTGGAGGGCGGTTCGCGGGCTCCGTAGTGACGTGGTCTGGGGGGCCATCGGCTCGAGAGTCTCTCCGGGTCCGTGCGGCGTGCCGCCCGCGTCGCGTCCGTCCGGGGCGGCCGGAACCCCATCAGCGCTCCGGCGCTGCCTCGTGCCCGGCGGGTCCGCCGGCGGCGGCTAAACCTCCGCACCCGCCGGGCTCTCGCGAGAATGGTCTTTCACGCGCGTGGGTCCTCCAGACCCACCGCGCGGAGCGGCAACGTCACGCTGTCGTATGCGGCCTGATAAGCCGACCCTCACTTCTCGTTTACCAGCAGTCTGACCTCGTGCAAACACAAGCCATAACGGCCGCCGGGAGGATTGAACTTCAGTTCGACGCCATTCCAACCCGGACTGAAGTTCGCGGAATAACACAACCACAGCGTCCGGCCGTCGTCGCTGATGAATCTGCTGGGGAAGTTCAGGAAGTACGCCTGCTCGCCGAAGTCCTTCATGTAAACGACCATCCGCCAGGGACCGGTAATCCGGTCGGCTTCCAGGATGTATGAGTCCATCCTGGCCACGGTCGGCCAGCCGTCCGTAATGCACATAAGATATTTCTTGAGGCCGGGCACCCAGGTGGCCGTGACGCACCCCATGTTGTTATTCCACTCGATCAGCGGTTTGATCTTTTTGAAATCACCCGTCCAGATTGGCTTGCCATCCTTATCGTGTCCGGCGAAGAACTCGTAGGCCTCCAGGTCATTGATCGTGTCCGGAGATGGCTTGACGCGCGCCAGGTAGACCTGGTCGGCGGAGATCCAACTGAGGTTGGCGTGGGCGAAATCGGCATCGCACGGTCCTTGAGGCTGAAAGGTTTCTCCCGGCGGCCCCGGCTTGATGCATGGGCGCGGCTCGGGGTCGTCCTCCACGGCGCCCATGCCGAGCAGGTACGCCTTGCCGTCCGGCGAATGCTCCATGTTCTTGCCGAAGTCCACGAAGTGCGGCGCGCCCATCTTGACCGGCCCAAGATACTCTTTCGGCTCGGGGAATAAAGGCTCCGCGGGCGAATGGGGCGACGGCGTCCAGGTCTTGCCAAGATCCCGCGAGATCTGGAACCCCGGCATCGGCCCCAGGTTTGGCCAGTTCCACGCAAATCCCTTGTGCATGTAACGCCCGGCCGGCCCAAGGCAATACGTGCCGTAGTACCAGATCCCGTTATAGACCAGGGAACCACACGGGTACCGCCCCTGGTAAGGTTTGGCGCCGGCTTTTTTGGGGGGAGATGTGTTCCTGATGACCAGTTCCACGGGATCGTCGCCGATCATCACGGCATGACCCGTACGGGCGTTCTCGCCACCCCCGGAACCGCATCTGACTCCATCGGTCTTTCCGTCGGTCCACGGGGAATACAGATTGCCGTCACTCGCCCAGGAAGGGTAAAACGTATCGCCACAACGATAATTGCTGTGGCGGCCGGTGAAGAAGATCCCGGTCAGCGTTTTCGATTGCCTGAAAGGGCAGCCCTGCGGAACCTCTGACTTCCAGTGAAATCCGTTCTCAGCCTCACCCGACGTGCTCGTGTCGCCGACGGCTGAAGCCCCGACCATCATGCAGCCAAATACCAAGCACCATGCTGGAAACCGCGTCATCGAATTCCCCTTTTTGTTCTGTTGCGATTTCCCGGATAATATAGCGTTTTCACACCGAATGGTGGCGCGGTAGTTCTCCGCAGGCCACCGCGCCTTACGTGCCCAGGCCTCGCGCGCGGCTGGTTCACAGACCCGCCGCGCAAGCGTTACGCAAGTCCGCTTCGTCCTACTACGCTACTTGCCGCGCGGCGGGTCTCCGTACCCGCCGCGCATCTGCAAGAACGGCCATTCCCGCGCGGTGGGTGCGGAGACCCACCGCGCGAAATCCCTTTGTAGCGTTGTAGGTTTAGCCTGCCTCTCCGGATCCGAGGCGGACCGGGCTGTGCATCCCGCTATGCACCGCCAGCCTCGCCGAACGTTATTAGAGAACAGCCGCTCTCGCGTGTCAAGCGATCCGCAGGCCGTGCCCTGCCTCAGCCGACGGTGGTGTCGGTGGCCGATGACGACGCCCGCGTTTGGCGCACGGGCGTCTCGGCGAAGCGGGGGCCGTCGCCGTCAACCAGACCCATGTTTTCGAGCGCCAGCGCCAGACTCGCCTCAACCCCATCCTCGCCCGGAACCCGGGTCAGCGCCTCGCGGTACTGTTCAACCGCAAGCGGCCAGAGACCCTGGTCGGCATAGACGAGGCCGAGGCGGTAGTGCAGGTCGACGTACTCCGGTTCAAGGTTGACCGCCTGGGAGAGGGCCAGCGTCGCCTCGTCGAGCCGGCCCAGTTTCCAAGCCGTCAGGCCCAACTTGACCAGGGCCTTGATGTAGGTGGGATTGATGGCCACCGCCGCCCGAAACTGCTCCAGGGCCTCTTCGTGGCGGCCGACACTCTTCAGGAGCAGGCCATAGCGGTACCGGTAGTCCGGGTAGTCAGGATGCTCGCCGACGGCGTTGGCGTGGTCCCGCAGTTCCGCCCCGAGCACCTCGGCCGGGTCAAGTTCATCGACCACGGTGCCCACCGCGGCCGCCGGAACGTCCAACTCCTCGCCGATGGCCGACGACAGGGCCACCCGCGTGGCCACGTGGGTCATTTCCCGGTACAACTGGGCGGACCCCGGCGCCACCTCACAGGCCAGTTCGACGACGGCGTCCGCCTCCTTCTGGCACCCCATCTGACGGTACGCCACCGCCAGCCCGACGTAGGCCTCGAGGTACTGGTCGTTGAGGCGTGCGGCCCGGTCGTAGTGATGGACGGCCTCCTCCATGCGACCGAGTTCCATGAGAACCTGTCCGCGGAGCACCAGGGCCTGGAGATAGCGGGGGTTGAGCGTCAGCGCCTGAACCAGGTGATGGTCAGCCAACTCGATGTCGCCCGCCTGCACCAGCAGCCGCGCCGCCCGCAAATGCATGTCCGGGTAGTCGGGGTGGGCATCGAGGACGCGCCGAATCTCGTCCAGGGCCTGCTCCGGCAAACCCTCTCGCTCAAGACAGTCGGCCAGGTCGCATCGGGCCTCCCAGTTGTCGGGTTCGATGATGATGGCGTCCTGGTACTCCCGGACCGCCGCAGCGGTGTCACCGCGTTTGATGTGCAGCGACGCCAGCGTCACCCGCGTATCGAAATCATCGGGCTGATGCCGCTTCAGCGCCGCGTAGTGGTGTGCGGCCACGTCGAGGTTGCCGGCCACCAACTCCAGCGCAGCCAGCCGCTGACGTGCGGCCACGTGCGTCGGATCGGCCGCCAACGCCCACCGGTACGCTCCGGCCGCATCCGCCTGGGCCGACTGCCGTTCGTACAGTTGCCCGATGATATAGCGGACGGTGGCGGCCTGATCGCTCCCCTCGGCAATCGGCTCAAGCACCGTGACGGCATCCGCAGGGCTGCCCAGGTCGCTGAGGACTGCGGCCAGCGCCACCCGTGCGTCCTCCAGATCGGGCTCGAGGCGCACGGCGATCTCGAACGCCTGTCTGGCGGGGACCAGCCGACCCCGTTCCATCTGCTTGAGGCCAAGCGTCAGTTGGGCGTCGGCCCGCGTGGCATGCTCCCTGGCATTCTGCTGGGCGGCCTCAAGGGTAACGCCGTCACGACGGAGGAGGAACTTGCTGAGGTATCCGGTGAAATCGCCCGCCAGTCCTTTGCCGAGGAGCCGAAGCAGATAACTCACGCGGCGCCTCCTTCCTCGGCCCCGGCCGTCTCAAGGGTGGCGACGCCTTCGCGGGCCTCGCGGCAGTGACCGTCGATGCGCAGGGCCTGCTGATACGCCTCGGCCGCCTCGCGCCCTCGCCCCTGCTCGCGCAGGATGCGGCCGAGGCGCACGTGGAGGTCGGCCCAGCGTGGGCGAAGTTGGGTCGCGTGACGGCATCGCTGCTCGGCCCGGCGGACCTTGCCACTCTTCTCGTAGAGCCGGACGGCCAACAGGCACGCTTCAACGTAATGCGGATTGAGCGTCAGCGCCTTCTCTGCGGCCTCAATGGCCCGGTCGACCTCACCGAGTTGCTCGGCCACAAGGCTCAGGCCGAAGTAGAGGTCGGCGTGCGACGGGTTCAGCCCCGCCAGCCTGACGAGCGCCCGCCTTGCGGCCCTTAGGGTCTCACGCTCTTGGGCCCCGGGTGCGCCTTTTCGCGGAATGAGGACCTCGGCCATCTCGGGGTTCCGCAACACCATTCGCTCAACCGAGGCCGCCCGCCGCGACGACGGAGGCGGGTGACGTTCGGCCCGGGTGCCCGTGTCGGCCAAGGCCCGTTCACCCGCCCGGAGAAGCCACTTGAGGCACGATGCCCCCTCGCCGCCGAGACCCACCGCCAGCCGCAGCGTCTCGACCGACGAGGCCGTCCGGCCGGCGGCGCCCTGGGCAAACGCCAGGTCGCGCACGAAGCCAAACCGGGTGGGCTCCTTCTCGACCGCCCGCTCAAGATGCCGCAGACCCGAGTCGTGGTCTCGGGCGCCGCACAGCATGAGACCGAGCAGGTGATGGATACGGGCCGTCCCCTCCACCGTGGCAAGACCCGCCCGCAGCACGTCGCGCGCCTGGGCGGCGTGTCCGGCGCGGCTGAGCCAGGCGGCCAACTCCGTGTGGACCTGCGAGCATGTCGGGTTGGCGGCGACCCGGGCGCGCAGTTCCGCTTCCTTCTCGTAGTCGTGCCGTCGCATGGGGCTGGTGTTTCCTCGGTCAGGGCACGATGAGCGTATCGAATCCGGCCTGCCGGACGCGTTGTGCGAAGACAGCCGCTTCGACGTACGTATTGGCACGGCCCACCTGGACGGTATGGAGCGTCCGTCCGCCTCGCGATATTCGTCCGAGACGGGTCTCGAAGCCGGCGGCGCGTACCCGTCCGGCCTCGCGGCTGGCGGTCGTCATCGACGCGAACGCCCCCGTCTGAACGCGGAAGGCGTCGGCGTGAAGGCGTCGTATCGCCTGCTTGGCTGCCGCCGTCTCCGAGTAGTGCTGGATAAGATGGCCCAGGTAGCGGTCGGCCAGCGCCCATTTACCCAACCGCTGGAGGCTCACGCCCATCCGCAGCAGGACGGTGGGCACCGGCAGGTCTTTGTCGGGATGGCGGATGATCTTGGCGTAGTGCTCGATGGCCTTGGCGTCGCTGCCCTCCTCGTAATACAGGTTGCCGATGGCGACGCGGGCGAACTGATCGATGGGGGGCCGGGCCTCGGCGCCGATGGCACGGACAAAGTCGGTCTTGGCCTCGGCCCGTCTCTCCAGGCGAACGAGCGCCTCGCCACGGTAGTAGTAGACCTCGCCACGGTCAGCCGACGTCGGGTCCGACCGCAGGTACCGGGTGAAACCGTCCACGGCGTCCTGCCACCGGCCCGCCTCAAAGGCCGCGTAGCCCGCGTTGAAGGCGTCGCGGTCTGCCGTGTTGGCCGACGCGCACCCTGCACCCAACGCACATGCCGAGACCAGGACGAGCATCACCAACCGACGCACGCGCCACCTCCCTGGCCCGGGAACCTCACGGGCCGGACAAACGCTCCGGGGCACAGACGCACCCCTGGCATCCCTGTTGTAGCATCGGCCCTCGTCTCGGGGGGTCTTCAACCAAAAAGGCGTCGGTCCGACGGATTATCGGACCCACGCTGAGACCGAAACGCAGACTCCACCCTCACTTTCAAACGGCGTGGAAAGTTTTTCTGGCGAGCGAAGGCGGTTGTAGCGCCAGGCTTTATGCCCGGCGGCCGTTGGCGGCACCGGCCAGGATGCGCCGGGGATAAACCCCGGCGCTACAACCACCACAGAGGCCAAGCCGCAGGGTCGGTGATCGGCACGGTCACGGTCTCGTCCTCCTGCACCACGCTGCGCTCGTAGGCGGCCAGTTGCCGCCCTCCGCCTACAGCCGCAGCCGTTCACGGACGTATGCCGCCACGTCGTCGGCCGCAATCCGTTCCTGGACCATCGTGTCGCGTTCGCGGATGGTGACGGTGCCGTCTTCGGCGGTCTGGCCGTCCACCGTGACGCAGAACGGTGTTCCGGCCTCGTCCTGGCGTCGATAGCGGCGGCCGACGGCCCCCTTCTCGTCGTAGAAGGCGGTGACCTGCTCGCGGCAGGCCATGTAGATCTCGCGGGCCTTCTCGGGCATGCCGTCCTTTCGGACCAGCGGAAACACCGCCACCTTGATGGGCGCGAAACGCGGATGGAACCGGAGGACGGTGCGCTTGCGCATCACCCCCTTGTCGTCGGGGGCCTCGTCCTCCTCGTAGGCCTCGCACAGGAACGCCAGGGCCGCACGGTCCACGCCGCCGGACGGCTCGATGACGTACGGGATGTACCGTTCCTTGGTCCCGTCGTCGAAGTAGGAAAGGTCTTTGACTACGCAGGCCGGGTGATTCTGATGCTGCTTCAGGTCGAAGTCGGTCCGGTTGGCGACGCCCTCCAGTTCGCTGGCGCCGAAGGGGAAGGCGTACTCGATGTCGGCGCAGGCTGCGGCGTAGTGGGCGAGTTCGTCCTCCTCGTGGTCCCTGAGGCGCAGCCGGTCGCTCTTCAGGCCGTGGTCGACGTACCACTGGAACCGCGCGTCGCGCCAGTAGGTGTACCACGTGTCGGCGTCGTTGGGATGGCAGAAGAACTCGATCTCCATCTGCTCGAACTCGCGGCTGCGGAAGGTGTAGTTGCGCGGGTTGATCTCGTTGCGAAACGCCTTGCCGA
>CAZEBQ010000035.1:0-21164 GCA_964510295.1 uncultured Anaerolineales bacterium
CCCGGAACGGGCGTCATCGCGGGCGGCGGCGTCCGGGCCGTCTGCCAGATGGTCGGTATCCGCAACATCCTGACCAAGTCGCTCGGCAGCAACAATCCGATTAACCTGGTCAAGGCCGCCATGAACGGACTGACCAGGCTCAAGAACGCCAAGGACGTGGCCCGGCTTCGCGGCGTGCCGCTCGAGGAACTCGTTCCCGAGACGCCGCACGAGACCGAATCGACACCCCAGCCGGAAGCCGGCGCCGCCCCCGGGCCGCGGAGCCGGCCGGCCCCCGAAACGCAGACGGAGAGCGAACCCGCGACCGACGCCGCCCCGGACGCCGCGCCCGACGCCGAAGCCGTCAGCGAGGAACCCACGACGTGAACCTGACCGATGTCAAGAAAAGCGCCAAGGCACACCGGTCCCGCAAACGCGTCGGCCGGGGAATGGGCTCCGGCAAGGGCAAGACGTGCGGCCGGGGGCACAAGGGCGCCAAGTCGCGCGCCGGCTACTCCCGCAAAATGACTTACGAGGGCGGCCAGATGCCCCTGTTCCGGCGACTGCCGAAACGCGGCTTCTCCAATGCCCGCTGGGCCGTGCCGGTGACGGTCGTCAACGTTGAGGTCCTGAACCGGTTCCGCAAGGGGACCGACGTCGGGCCGGACGAACTGTGCGACGAAGGGGTCATCAAGGGCAAACTGGTTCGTCTCAAGGTGCTTGGCCGCGGCGAACTCCAGAAGGCCCTCACGGTGCGGGCCCATGCGTTCAGCGCGAGCGCCGCCGAGAAGATCGAGAAGGCCGGTGGCAAGGCGGAGGTGATCGACGCGTGATCGGTTCCCTGGTCAACGTCTTCAAGATTCCCGAGTTGAGGCGGAAGATCCTCTTCACGGTGCTCATCATCGCCGTGTATAGGGTCGGTATGTACATGCCCATCCCCGGTACCCATTCGGAGTTCCTCAAGAGTTATGCCGAGCAGGAGCAGTCGGGGGCGGGCATGGAGGGCGGCGGGGGCGTCGGAGGGTACCTGGCGTTCATCGCGCGGATCACGGGCGGCAGTTTCGGACCCTTCCTCTTCTCGCTCGGCATCATGCCTTACATCAGTGCCTCCATCATCCTCCAGTTGCTGACGCAGGCGATACCCAAACTCGAAAAACTCGCCAAAGAGGGCGAGAGCGGACGGAAAAAAATCAACGAGTACACCCGGTACCTCACCGTGCTCCTGTGCCTCATCCAGGCGACTTTTATCTCCAAGGGCGCAGGCTTCGGCGGAACCCAGGGCGGATGGCGAGGCGAAGGCGTCAGCCCCGTCATGTTCAAACTCGTCTGCATCACCGCCATGTGCGCCGGCACGCTGCTCCTGATGTGGCTCGGCGAACTCGTCGACGAGTACGGCATCGGCAACGGCATCAGCCTTATCATCATGGCGGGCATCGTCGACCGCCTGCCCGCCGTGGCCCTGTACCTCTACCAGAACGGGACGCTCGAGTTCCTGAGTTTCCAGGCCGCCGAGAAGATCGGCATCGAGACCGTCTTCCTTGTCGTCGTCATGTTCGTGGCCGTGATCGTCGGCGTGGTCCTGATTACGCAGGCCCAGCGGCGGATCCCCATTCAGCAGGCCAAACACACGCGCGGCCGGCGGACGTACGGCGGCCAGAGGCAGTACCTGCCCCTGCGCGTCAACCAGGCCGGCGTCATCCCCGTCATCTTCGCCTCCAGCCTCCTGTACCTGCCGATGTACCTGTTCGGCACGCTGGCGACCAGCACGCAGGGCACGTGGGCCTGGCCCATCTTTCAGGAACTCTCCGTTGCGTTCCAGTACGGGAGCCTGATGCACCTGCTTGTTTATGTGGCCCTCATCTTCGTATTCTGTTACTTCTGGACGGCCATCCAGTTTCAGCCGCGAGAGATGGCCAACAACCTCCGCGATTGGGGCAACTTCATCCCGGGCATGCGCCCGGGCCGGCGGACCGCCGACTACCTGGAGAAGGTCATGAACCGCATCACCTACGTCGGAGCGGCGTTCCTGGCCTCCGTTGCCATCTTGCCGATCACCGTCAGCAGTCTGACCGGCGTCAGCACCCTGATGACCGGTTTCCTGGGCGGCACAGGGCTCTTGATCATCGTCAGCGTGGCGCTCGATGTGGTCCAGCGGGTCGAGTCGCACCTGATCATGCGGCACTACGAGGGATTCCTGGCCGAGGGACGCGTACGGGGACGCCGCTAGCATGCGGCTTTCGAGGAGGAGTACACGAAGCGTGCGACTCGTTTTCATGGGCCCCCCCGGGGCGGGCA
Source organism: uncultured Anaerolineales bacterium (assembly GCA_964510295.1). GTDB lineage: Bacteria > Planctomycetota > Phycisphaerae > FEN-1346 > FEN-1346 > JAUVZF01. Next base: position 2,275 of record CAZEBQ010000035.1, read on the forward strand.
AGGGAACCCAGGCCAAGGCGGTCGCCGAGGCGTACGGCATCCCGCACGTCTCGAGCGGCGATATCTTCCGGGCCGAGATCGCCGCTGAAACCGAACTCGGCAAGCAGATTAAGGGCTACCTCGACAGCGGCGCCCTGGTGCCCGACGAGATAACCGTCAAGGCCGTCGTCGGACGCCTCGGCGCCGGGGACTGTGCCGGCGGATGGCTGCTCGACGGCTTTCCGCGGACCGAGGTCCAGGCCAGGGCCCTCGACGAGGCGCTCGAAGCCGCCGGCGCGAAACTGGGCGCGGTCGTCAACCTGGAGGTGGACCACGAAAGCATCGTCCGGCGAATGGCCGGACGCCGCGTCTGCCCGAAGTGCGGACGCTCGTACCACACCGAGCACATCCCTCCGAAGGTCGAGGGAATCTGCGACGACGAGGCGTGCGGCGGTCGGCTCATGACGCGCGAGGACGATAAACCCGAGACCGTGCGGCAGCGGCTGGCCACCTATCAGCAGGCCACGGCGCCGCTCATCGACTACTACGACCGGCGCGGATTGCTTATCCGCACCGACGGAAGCGGCACCCCTGACCACGTCAGGGAACGGCTCTTTGAACAATTGGAGGAAGTGGAGCGCGGCTGATGCGCACCGGCCTGTCATGAGCATTCGTCCCAAGAGCACCGACGCCATCGAGAAGATGCGGGATGCCGGACAGGTTGTGGCCGAGGTCCTCGTCCGGCTCCAGGAGATGGCCCGGCCAGGCGTCGCCACGGGTGACCTTGACGCCGAGGCCCTGCGCATCATCACGAGCCGGGGCGGCAGGGCACTCTTCCACGGCCAGCCGCACCCGCGCGGCGGACGCGCCTACCCCGGCAACATCTGCATCTCCCTGAACGAGGAACTGGTTCACGGGATCCCGGGGCCCCGCCGGATCGCCGAGGGCGACATCGTGTCGATCGACGTTGGTGTTGAGAAGAACGGCTGGTGTGGCGACGCCGCCAGGACGTTCGCCGTCGGCGACGTGCCCGAACGGACGCGGCGCCTGCTGGCCATCACCGAGGAGGCCCTCGAGGCCGCCCGCCGCGAGGCGCGGGCCGGCCTCCTCTGGTCGGCCGTGGCCGGGCAGATTGAGGCCCTCGTCACCAGCGCGGGCTTCTCCATCGTCACCGACTACGTCGGGCACGGCATCGGCTCCGCGATGTGGGAAGAACCACGCGTGCCGAACTACGTCGGCCGCGAGATGCTTCGCGACGATTTCCTGCTCGTCGAGAACATGACGTTTGCCGTCGAACCCATGGTCAACATGGGGGGGCGACACGTCAAAGAACAAGAGGACGGCTGGACCGTCGTCACGGCCGACGGCAAACCCTGTGCACATTTTGAAGACACGTTTATCGTTCACCGCGACGGGTGCGAACCGCTGACGCGGCGAACCGAACGCTCTGGGGAGGATGAGTCCGGCAATGGCTAAGGACATCATCCGATTGGAGGGGAAAGTCACCGAGGCGCTGCCCAACGCCATCTTCAGGGTCGAACTCGAAAACGGCCACAAGGTGATGGCGCACGTCTCCGGACGGATGCGGATGCATTTCATCCGAATCCTCCCCGGCGACCAGGTGACGGTGGAACTGTCGCCCTACGACCTCGCGAAGGGGCGAATCGTCTACCGGACCGGCTGACCCGGGAGGCAGCCGCCCGAGCGGTGACAAGGCAGGTGATTATGAAGGTACGGACAAGCGTTAAGCGGATCTGCGAAAACTGCAAAATCGTCCGGCGCGCCGGCGTCGTGCGCGTCCTGTGCACGAACCCGCGCCACAAGCAGCGACAGAAAATGAAGGCGAGGAGGAAATAGACCATGCCACGTATCGCCGGTGTGGACGTGCCCGCAGAGAAGGTGACCTGGGTGGCCCTGACCGCCATTCACGGCATCGGAAAGAATAATTCCCTGGCCATCTGCAAGGAAGCCCAGATCGATCCGAACGGGCGGATGCGGGATCTCTCGGAAGACGATATCGGCCACATCGCCACCATCCTCGACCGCAGTTACGTCATCGAAGGCGCGCTGAGGCGGCAGATGCTCCAGAACATCGCACGCCTCCGCGACATCGGTTCCTATCGCGGTCTGCGCCATCGCCGCGGGCTCCCCGTTCGCGGACAGCGGACGCGGACCAACGCCCGCACACGCAAGGGGCCCAAGAAGACCGTTGCCGGCAGGAAGGGTGTGAAGGAACTGCACTAGGAGGCGGACGCTCGCCCCACGCGTTTCGGGGCTTTCATCACGTGGCGGCGGTTGAAACGGCGCGTTGAACCAGTCGCCCGCGTTTGGACGGAGACCAGATGGCTAAGAAGCGAAAAGTCAGGCGAAGCGTGGCCAAGGGCATCGCCCACGTCAAGGCCACCTTCAACAACACCATCATTACGATCGCCGACCCGGCGGGCAACGTCCTCTGTCAGGGCTCCGCCGGGACCGCCGGCTTCAAGGGAAGCCGCAAGTCCACGCCGTTTGCCGCCCAGCGGGCCGCCGAGGCCTGTGCCCAGAAGGCGATCAAAATGGGAATGCACGAGGTCGAGGTCAAAGTCAAGGGGCCCGGGAGCGGACGCGAATCCGCCATCACGGCGCTTCAGGCGGCCGGACTGAAAGTCACCGCCATCGAAGACGTGACCCCGATCCCGCATAACGGATGCCGCCCGCGAAAACGCCGACGCGTCTAGCGGGTGGGGAGGAATGAGGACCGGATGGCACGATACACTGGACCGGTTTGCCGACGGTGCCGAAGGGCCGGCATGAAACTGTACCTGAAGGGCGTGCGCTGTGAAACCGCCAAGTGCCCCATCGAGAAGCAGTGGCGCAACAAACCCCCCGGCATGCACTTCTGGCGCAGGCGGAGGCCCAGCGAGTACGCCATCCGACTGCGCGAAAAACAGAAACTCCGATGGTACTACGGCGTTCTCGAACGGCAGTTCCGACGCTTCTTCGAGGAGGCCGCCAGAGGCAAGGGTTCGACCGGCGAGCGCCTGCTCGTTCTCATGGAACGGCGGCTCGACAACGTGGTATACCGGCTTGGCTTCGCGCCCAGCCGCAGCGCCGCCCGACAACTTACCAACCACGGTCACGTGCACGTCAACGGCCGCCGCGCCGGCATCGCCAGCGCCAAACTCAAGGCCGGCGACGTTGTCCAGATCCGCGACAAGAAGGTCAGCCGCAACCTTGTCGGCCAGTGGATCACCGAGGAAGAGGGGCGCGTCATCCCGCAGTGGCTCGAGGCCGACGCGGTCAACCTGCGCGGCGAGGTCAAGGCGCTGCCGTCGCGCGACGACGTCTCGATTCAACTCAACGAGCAGTTGATCGTCGAGTTCTGCAGCCGCTAACGCACAGGCTAGGAGGCGAAGATCGTGATGCGGATTCGATGGAAGGGGCTGGAACTTCCTACCCGCGTGGTCTTGGACTCCACGACCGAGACACCGACCTACGGGCAGTTCGTCGCCGAACCGTTCGAACGCGGTTTCGGCGTGACCATCGGCAACAGCCTCAGGCGCATTCTTATGTCGAGCCTTGAGGGAGCCGCCGTCACCGGTGTCAAGATCGAGGGCGTCCTCCACGAGTTCTCCAGTGTTGAAGGCGTGATTGAGGACGCAACCGACCTCATCCTCAACATCAAGGGGCTCGTCGTGCGGCTCGAAGGCGACGAGCCGCGCATCGTTACCCTTGAGGCCGACGAGGCCGGGCCCGTCACCGCGGAGATGATCCGGGCCGACCCCAACGTCGAGATTGTCAACACCGACCACGTCATCTGTACGCTGTCGAAGAAGAGGCGCTTTGCCATGGAACTCAGGATCGAGAAGGGACGCGGGTACGTTGCGGCCGAGGAAAACACGCCCGAAGGCGAGCAGGAGGTCGGCTACATTCCCGTCGACGCCCACTTCTCCCCGGTCTCCCGCGTGCGATTCCGCGCCGAGAACACCCGCGTCGGACAGCGCACCAACTACGACCGCCTCGTTCTCGAACTCTGGACCAACGGCACCGTCTCGCCCGACATGGCCCTGGTCGAGGCGGCCAAGATCATGCGCAAGCACCTCAACCCCTTCGTCGAGTACTTCCAGCCCGGCGAGGAACTCGTTGCCGAAGAGGCCGCCGAACTCGAAGAGGTTGCCGCCGGCGCCGAGGAGTACGTCTCGGAACTCGAACGCAAACTCGCACTGCCCATCGCCCACCTCGAACTCAGCGTCCGGGCCTCCAACTGCCTGGAGTCCGAGAATATGATGACCGTCGGACAGTTGGTCCGACTCAGCGAGGACGAACTGCTGGCCGTCAGGTCCTTCGGCAAGACAAGCCTCCGCGAGGTCAAACGCAAACTCGCCGACCTGGGCCTCAGCCTCGGAATGGACCTCGAAGGCGTCACGGCCGGTGGAGGGAGTCTCTGACGATGCGGCACCGCAAGCACGGACGTAAACTCAACCGCACCACGAGTCACCGGGCCGCCACGCTCAGAAGCCTTGCCTGCGCGCTCATCGAGCACGAGGCCATCACCACGACCGTGCCCAAGGCGAAGGAAGCGCGGCGGTTCGTCGAACGCCTCATCACCACGGCCCGAAAAGGCACGCTCGCGGCCCGAAGGCGGGTCGCCTCGCGCCTGCACGATGAGACCGCCGCAAAGAAACTCGTCGAAGACGTGGCCCCCAGGTTTGCCGAGCGTCCGGGCGGCTACACCCGCGTCGTCAAACTGGCCAAACGACGCATCGGCGACGCCTCCAGGCTTGCACGCCTCGAACTCGTTGAGAAACGCGAGAAGGAAAAAGAAAGCAAAAAGAAGAAGTAACCCGAGGCGCCCGCCCTTCCCAGGCCGGGCGCCCGCTTCATGCGCCCGCACCCATCGCGCGGTGCCTCGCCCGACCCACCACGCCCCAATGGGCTGGCGCGCCGGGTGGCATGCCAACGCTTGTATGTGTTTAGCGCCGCACGCGCCACCAAGAGGGTGGCACGGCAGCGGCGAAGCCGCGGCCGTGAGTCGCGCCGCGCCGAGGAGAACACGCTCACGCTGGGCGTGCCCGTCCTACCCGGCGTGCCGAGTGCGGCTGCACGGCCCAAGGGCCGTGCCACCCCGCTAAACACGTACCCACGCTTGCGTGGCCATGACGTGCCAGACGCCCGATTGCCGGGTGGCATGGCCACGCTTGCGTGGCCATGATTCAACGGAGGGCTTCGTGATGGCCGACTGCATCTTCTGCAAAATCGTTGCCGGCGAGATCCCCTGCACCAAGGTCTACGAGGACGACCTGTGCCTGGCCTTCATGGATATCGGTCCGCTGGCCGACGGTCACACGCTCCTCATCCCGAAGACGCACTACGAGTTTCTCCACGAGATGCCCGCCGAGGAGGCGGCCCACCTCGGCAAGCACCTGCCCGTCCTGGCGAAGGCCGTCCAGGAGGCCATGGGGGCCGAGGGACTGAACGTGCTCCAGAACAACGGCCGCATCTCCGGCCAGGCCGTGCCCCACGTCCACGTCCACTTCATCCCCCGCGACCGGGGCGACGGCCTCGGCTACCGCTGGCCCGCCCAAGAGGCCGATTTCGACCGGCTGAAGCAACAGGCCGAGGCCATCCGCGCCAAACTCAAAGGGTGACAGAAGATCGTAGCGCGGCGGGTCTCCCGGGCGTGTTGCCCAAACCGCGCGGCGGCCTTCCCAGGCTGCCGCGAGAGGCGCTCCATCAAGCGTGGTGGCCTGGGAAGGCCACCGCGCGGCGGCGACCGAGTTGGGCAACAGGCCCTCCCGACCTGCCGTGGGCGTCTGAGCACTTGAGGCGCGGTGGTTCAGGGTACGTGTTTAGGTTCCGTGCACCTGGTTTAACCCCACCGCCTTTGAGGCGGTGAACTTTCAGTGAGGCCGTTTGTTGTGTGTCACCCCGAGCGAAGTCGAGGGGTCTCGCCGTTGCCGTTGTGCCGTGAGAACGGCGAGATTTCTCCGCTCGCCCTCGCCTTTGGCGAGGGCTCGGTCGAAATGACATCGCTTCGAGACCACGCTAAACATGTACGGTTCAGGAGAACCACCGCGCCAACATGCAGCCGGCACCATGCGGTCCGAAAAGCCCTACGGCCTGCTTGCCGGCGCGGTGCCGCCTTCCTTCGCGTGCACGACGATTTCCCAGTCGTCCGGCACCTTCGGCCGCGTGAATGGCTTGGCATCGATTATCTTGTTCGTCTCGATGTGGCGGAAATCAACGGTCGTGATGTTCTCGCTCGTGTCGAACAGCCGGGCCCGCGTCGGCAGGCTCTGCTTCGCGTCGATCCACAGAACGATTCGCGTGTAGTCCTTTGCCAGGTCGGTCCCCTTCTTCGGGACGAGCGACAGGACCCGCCGCTTCGCCTTGTCCTTCGTCTCTTCGGCCGCGTTGCGCGTCACGGTGAAGTGTTTGAGAACGGCCGCCTTCTTCTGGCCGAAGGGCAGGGGAAAGGGAATCTTGCCGATCTCGAACGACTCAACCGCCGGCTCCTCCGGCAGCCGCATCTCCCAGATGATCAGTTGCCTCGTCGGGTCCTTCTTGTGGTACAAGACCCGCCCGTCGAAGACGAAGGTCTCGCGCGGCCGGTCCGTGAACTCGAACCTGAGCCGGTTCGGCGCCCGGTACGCGAGTTGCCCCTTGCGTTTCTGTTTGTCCTCGTAGAGCGTCTGGTTCAACTCGTAGTCGAACGTTGCCCGGACGGTCTGGTACTGCTTGCCGGCGGCGTCCATCTTATCGAGCACGTCGATCACGTCCGCCGCGGGCGCCGGCACCTCGGCTTTCGGTTCCGGGGCCTCGGCGGCCGGCGCGGCGTCCCTCAGCAGGCACAGGACCGCCAGGGTGACAACTACCCGAGGCAGGTGCGCGGCGGGTCTCCGCACCCGCCGGGCGTGCGGCGCGGTGGGTACGGAGACCCACCGCGCGAGATGTCGTTGATGGCCCGCCCGCCTTGTCATGGTGCCGCCTCCTTCGCCGTGCGCCTGGCGCGGACCATGTCCCTGATCTTCCGCACGACGGGCGGCAGACCGCGCCAGAGACCCAGCACCACCGTCGCGCCCAGGATACCGACGATCCACTGCCAGCCTAATTCAAATCGATCGGCCAGGGCCGCCAGCAGCAGGTATCGCGGCCAGCGGCCGACGAGCGAGCCGATGGCGAACCGCCAGCGGCTGTAGCCCTCGCTGATTGCCAGCAGCCGTACGAAGTCCACCGGGATCGGCAGAAACGACGCCGCCGCAAGCGTCCCGAACGGCGCCCGGTTGTACCACGCCGCCACACGCCGGTACAGGCCCGTCGCCCGGACGCGGCGGATGGGCCGGTATCGGTAGAGGAACGTCAGCAGATAGTAGTCGTGCATGTTCGCGATGGCCGTTGCCACCGCCCCGCCCGTCGCGACCACAAGAGGATGAATGCCCAGACCGTGGCTTGCCGGCGGCGCAGCCGCCCACATCATCAGCCACGTCGTGGGCAGCGGGCAGAACGTGCACGCCATGCTCATGTAGCCGAACAGCCCCGCCAGAACCGCCGCCTTGCTCATGTCGCCGTAGGCGAAGCGGACGGCTACCAGAACGGCCATCAGGGCGGTGAACGGGTAGAACCACGCGCGGAAGCGGAGAGGTTCGCGCCGGGTGAGGCGAAGTTCGACCTCCACCGCCGGGGGCCGCTCAGTCGATGAGTTGCCCATCGCGCATCCTTACGAGACGGTCGGCTCGCGCCGCCACCTGCTCGTTGTGGGAGATGAGGACCACGGCTTGCCCGCTCTCGGCGTGGAGCCGGCTCACGAGGTCCATGACCTGCTCCGACGAGGTGGAGTCGAGGTTCCCGGTCGGCTCGTCGGCAAGGAGCACCGCCGGCTGCGTCACGAGCGCCCGCGCGATGGCCACACGCTGCTGCTCGCCCACGCTCAACTGGTTGGGCCGGCGCCGGCGTTTCTCCTCGAGGCCCACCGCCCGCAGCATGTCGCGCGGCCGGTCGGCCACGGCCGTCCCGCGAAGCCGCAGCGCCAGCGCCACGTTGTCCTCGGCCGAGAGCGTCGGCAGCAGGTTGAACCGCTGGAACACGAACCCGATGTGCGCCCGGCGAAGGTGAGTCCGCCCGCCGTCCGACAGGCTCCCCGCGTCGGTCCCCGCCACGATCACCGTCCCGTCGGTCGGCGTGGCCAGCAGACCCGCGAGGTACAGCAGCGTGCTCTTGCCGCACCCGCTCGGACCCATGACCGAGACGAACTCGCCCGCAGCGACGGCCAGGTTCACGCCGCGCAGCGCGGGCGTTGCCACGCCGTCGGCCCGGTACACCTTCGTCAGGTTGCGCGTTTCGAGGATCGTATCCATGTTTGCCGTGTTTGGACGACCGGCCTCGGCCGCTATTCGTACCTCAGACTCTCGACGGGGTCCTGGTTCGCGGCGCGCATCGCCGGGTGCAGTGCCCCGAGGAACGTGCCGACGGCCGCAAGGGCTGCAGCGTAGGCGAAACGGACCGGCGGAATCTCGCACGTCCAGAGCGGTTGCAGGTGCAGGATGAGCGTCCTCGCGCCCCACGTCAGCAGAAAGCCGACGCCGATGCCGCCCGCGGCGATGAGCCCCGCCTCGGCCAGGATCAGGCCGAAGATCTGCATCCGCGAGGCCCCGATGCCCTTAAGGATCCCGATCTCGCGCGTCCGCTCCACCACCATCGTATAGACCGTCAGCAGAATGACCAGAAAACACACGAACGCCGCCACGAACACCACCGACCCGATGACCAGGTCCATGTCCACGAAACTCGACGCGAGGACGTGGTAGAACTCGTCCATCGTGAAGACGTTCAGGCCGCGCTCGCGAATCGCGTCCCGCGCCGCCGCCACCTGCCCCGGGTCGCTGACCCGGACGTAGAAGAACGACGCCCGTCGGCCGCGCTGCTGCAGCGCCTCGCTGACCGTGTCGATGGGCATGAAGACGCGGCCGGCCACGCCTTCGCGGGCGATGCCGACGATCGTGAAACGCCGGCCCCATCGCTCGACCGTCTGGCCCACCGCGTAGCCGCCCGCGCCCGCGAGGCGCGAGTCGATGACCATCTCCCAGCCGCCCTCGAGCGTGCGGCCGTCGATCATCTGGTCCGGCTGGGCGAAGAATCGCCAGTCGGCCGGCCTGATGCCGTACACGTTCTGCACGCGCCCGGCCATCTTGAACGGCCATCTCAGGACCGGGATGGCGTGGGAGACGCCCGGCACCGCTTCCAGGTCCGCCTCGACCTTGTCGGCCGGCAGGCCGCCGCTGACCACCACCTGGTCCGACGCCGGCCAGACCATCAGGTGGGCCTCGACGCGCGTCGTGCGCCGGGCAATCTCGCCGAGCATGCTCGTCAGGCCCACCAGCACCAGGAACAGCGCCACCCCCACGCCGACCGCCAGCACACTGATGGCCGTCCGGACCTTCCTCGCCATGATGTTCGCGAGCGGCAGCATGGACCTTGCAGCAACTCCTCATGCTACAGTACGTGTGCGCGGCGGGTCAGGAGACCCACCGCGCAAGAACGCGGCGCGATTGCCCGGCTACCTGCGTCGTGCCTTGCGGCGGCGTTTCGGAGTCTGGAACGGTGTGCCGCGCTTGGCCGCAGAGATCACCTTCATCACTTCCAGCGACTCCTCGATCGTAATCGGGAACCGCTTGCCTTTGCGTACGGCGGCGTAGAGTTCGTCCCAGATGTCCCAGGTCCTGTTCGGCCTGGCCTGGAACGTTTTCTGGATCCACGGCAGTTTCTCGGGCGTCGCGAGGGTGGCGCCGGGGTCGCCGGGCTTCGGCTTTCGGGCCGGCAGCCGCTTCTTCGGGTCCAGGTACTTGACGGTGATCGTGTTGCCGGAACACTCGAGCGCCCCGCGTGTGCCCCAGATGAGGTAGTCGGGCACCGTCATGGCGGCCCCGCCGCTGATGGTCATGTCGACGACGCGGCCGTTGGTGCCGGTGGCGACGATTCGCAGATGGTCCTCGGCGTCGCCGACGGCGGCGACCCGTTTCAGGTCGCTCCACATCGACCGGATGGGGGCGTCGAGCATCCGGAGCAGGTGGTCCACGATGTGGGGTCCCCAGTTGAGCATCTGCCCGCCGCCGTAACGTTTGAGCGTCTGCCAGTCGTCTCGCCGCGCGTACCCGCCGCGCATCAGCCGGACCTCGAACACGTTGCCGAGGATGCCGGATGCCATGATCTGGCGGATGTGCAGGAACGCGGCCTCGTTGCGGCGGCTGTGGCGGATGAAGAGCCTGCCCTTCGCCCGGTTGGCGGCTGCGGCCAGCCGCTTCGCCTCGGCGTAATCGACGGTGATCGGCTTTTCCTGGAAGACGTGCTTCCCGGCCGCCAGCGCCATCGTCGCGTGCTTCAGATGATCGACGCTCCGCGTCGCGACCGAGACCATCTCGACGTTCGGGTCGGCCACCAGGTCCTCGGCCCGCCGGTAGACGGGGCGGTTGTACCTGGCGGCGAAGCGGTCGCGTTTTTGCTTGAGGGTGTCGCAGCCGGCGACGATCTGGAACCGCCTCTGCTTGCCCTCGAGTTCCTTACAGTGCATGCCCCAGCCGGCCCTGCCCAGGCCGAGGATTCCCAGGCGGATGGGGTTGGGCTTTGCCATGAGACGATTCCTTCTGCGGCGATTCCCGCGACCACGGTCGCGGCTGGGGCCCTTGGCCGTGAGCGACGGCAACGTTGCGGTGATTATAGAGACGGTTGGCGAGCCGAGCAAGCGCCGGCCCGCTTCGTGCAGGGAGGCTAGCGCACAACGTGCGCGGCTAGTTTTCTCACGCGTCTGGTCGAGCGCGAGTGTAACCAGCCGCGAGCGTTGCGCCGCTTACTTACGTGCGCGGCTAGTTTTCTCACATGGCTGGTCGGGCGCGAGTGTAACCAGCCGCGAGCATTGCGCCGCTTACTTACGTGCGCGGCTAGTTTTCTCACGTGGCTGGTCGGGCGCGAGTGTGACTAGCCGCGAGCGTAAGCGAGCGGGTGCCGTCCTCGCTGCAGCAAGAGACTTACGTAAGTCCGTTAGGCTTCGGCTGCGATGCGCTCCAGGATGGCTTGAACGTCGTCGAGCGAGGCGGCCTGCCACGTCGCGTCCGCCGACCAGTCCGTCGGTTCGGCCGCCAGGGCGATGGTTCGGACGCCGGCGCCGGTGCCGGCTTCGATGTCGAAGCGGAAATCGCCCACGACGACCGTGTCGGCGGCGTCGGCACCGCACCGCTCCATCAGGTCGTGCACGCCGGCGGGGCTCGGTTTGGGCTTGTTGTCTTCGCGAGCGATGGTCGCGTCGAACACGAGACCGTGATGCCGGACGGCGTGCTCGACGCTGGCCCGGCTGTTCCGCGTCAGGACCGCCACCTTGACGCCGCGCGAGCGGAGCCATGCCAGCAGACGCTCGGCGCCCGGCATGAGACGCGACCGGTCGGCCGAGGCGGCCTCGTGGCGGTCGATGATGCGGTTGGCCCGGGCACGCTCGGCGTCGGTCAGCCCGCCCATCGCCTCGAGGATCGGCGCACTGTCCGGCAGCCCGATCTCGGCGCGGATCGCATCGAAATCAAGCGGCGTCTCCAGCAGGGTGCCGTCCATGTCGAAGATGACGAGTTTCAGGGGCATCCTGCCGCCATGATGCCACGGGCCGGGGCGCGCAGCAAGAAGGTTTCACGGGGAGTCTCAGTGCCGGCAACGCCACAGGGCCGAGGCATGCCTCGCCCCTACGGGCTGCGTCTTGCTTTTGGCCGGGCCGCGGCTATAATCGCGCGCGTAATCGTACAATGTCACCTGGCCGAATTCCGCGCGGCGGCCTTCCCAGGCCGCCGCGAGAGGCCTGCTCACAGATTCCTGGCGGCCTGGGAAGGCCGCCAGGCGGGCACAAAGAGCCGAGTTGCGTTGTAGTTCTAATCGGCGGTATGATGCCTTCTTTGGGGACCGGGTTTGGCGAAGACCCTGGGGGAACTGGCCGAACGGGTGGGTGGCAGGCTCGACGGCGACCCGGCGCGGCAGGTCCGCGGCGTGGCGAGCCTGGCCGAGGCCGGACCGGACGACGTCGCATTCGTCGTCCTGAACCGGTACAGGGATGCTGCAGCCGCCTCACGGGCCGCGTGCCTGGTTGTTCCCGACGACTGGCCGGGCGGTGACGGCACGCGCCGCAGCCGTGCCGGGGGCGGCGCCGCACCGGCCGCAACCCTTTACGTGGCCGATCCCAACCGGGCCATGAGCCGCATCGCCGAGGCGCTCTGTCCGCCGCTTCCGGAGCCGGCGCCCGGCGTCCACCCCACGGCCTCGGTGGCCGAGACGGCCGAACTGGGGCGGGACGTCCACGTGGGCGCCTGCGCGGTTGTGGGGGAGGGCGTCCGCATCGGCGACCGGACGCGCGTGCGGGCCGGCGCCGTGGTGGCCGACGAGGCGACGGTCGGCGACGATTGCGACATCCACTCGGGCGTCATCGTCCGCGAGCGGGTTCGCATCGGCGACCGCGTGGTCATCCACGCGGGATCGGTCATCGGCAGCGACGGGTTCGGTTACATGGCAGGGGAGACGGGCCCCGAGAAGATTCCCCAACTCGGCACGGTCGAGATCGGCGACGATGCCGAACTCGGCGCCGGCGTGACGGTGGACCGTGCCCGGTTCGGCGCCACGCGAATCGGACCGAAGGTAAAGATCGACAACCTGGTTCAGATTGCCCATAATGTCGAAATCGGCGAGGCCACGATCATCGTGGCCCAGGTGGCCATCGCGGGCAGCGTGCGGATCGGCCGCGGCTGCCAGATTGCGGGGCAGGCTGCCATCGACGGGCACCTGGTCGTCGGCGACGGCGCCCGCATCGCCGCCAAGGCCGGCGTCACGAAGGACGTGCCCGCCGGCACCGACGTCGGCGGGTACCCGGCGGAACCGCACCGTGAGCACCTCCGTCACGAGGCGGCACTTAGGCAGATGGGGGGCGTCCTGGAGCGTCTGAAGCGAGCCGAGGCGCGCCTGGCCCGCCTCGATCCTGGGAACGACACGTGAGCCGGCGTCAACGAACCATCTCGCTCGAGGCCGAGATCGGGGGGCACGGTCTGTTCACGGGCCAGCCGGTCCACCTGCGTCTGAGGCCGGCGCCCGCGAACACGGGGCTGGTGTTCCGGCGGATCGATCTCGGCGAAGAGGCCACCGTGGCGGCGGCGATCCAGTCGGTGGCGAAGCGGTTCCAGCGGACGGCGCTGGCGAACGGCGACGTCTGCGTCGAGACGGTCGAACACCTGCTTGCGGCCTTGGCGGGTCTCGGCATCGACAACCTCTACGCCGAACTCGACGCGCCGGAACTGCCCACCGGCGACGGGTCGGCCGCCGACTACGTCCGGCTGCTGAGGCAGGCCGGCATCGTCGAGCAGGACGAGGAGCGGCCGGTCCTGCACGTGACCGAACCCGTCACGGTTCACGAGGGCGATGCCGTCATCACGGCGTTGCCGGGGCCGGAGGACGAACTGTCGCTGACCTACCACCTCGATTACGGTCCCGAGGGGGTCATTCCGCCGCAGATCTTCAGCCTGAAACTGACGCCCGACGGCTTCGTCGAGGAACTGGCCGCCACCCGCACCTTCATTCTGGAATCGGAGGTCGAGGACCTGCGTCAGCGCGGCTACGGGCCGCAGGCCACGTACGAGGACCTGCTCGTCATCGGGCCCGAAGGTCCCGTCAACAACACGTACCGGTTTCCGGACGAACCGGCGCGGCACAAGTTGCTGGACGTCGTGGGCGACCTGTTCCTGCTGAACTGCGACCTTCGCGGCCGCGTCGTGGCGATGCGAAGCGGCCATGTCCACAACCAGCGGCTCATCCGTCGCCTGCTGGAGCAGGCCGCAGGCAGGGGGTCGGGCGTCGCCGGCGCGATGCCGGAGGCGATGGACATCAACCAGATCATGGCCGTCCTGCCGCACCGGTACCCCTTCCTGCTGGTTGACCGCATCGTTTCGGTCGAGGACAACGTCCGGGCCGTCGGCATCAAGAACGTGTCGATCAACGAGCACTATTTCCAGGGGCACTACCCCGGCACGCCCATCATGCCGGGCGTTCTCATCGTGGAGGCCATGGCCCAACTGTCGGGCGTGCTGCTCCTGAAGAAACTCGAACAGACCGACCGGGTGGCCGTGCTGTTGAGCATGGATAAGGTGAAGATGCGCAAAACCGTCCATCCGGGCGACCAACTCCGGCTCGAAGCCGAAGTGGTCCGCTCCAAGACCCGCACCGCACAGGTCGTGACGCGGGCCTGGGTGGGCGATGAACTGGCCGCCGAGGCCAAGATCCGGTTCATGCTCGTTCCGGCCGACCAGGACGCGTGAGAGGCTGCCATGGCGATCAGCAAGTTGGCGGTGGTGTCACCGAACGCCGAGCTGGCCGACGACGTGGAGATCGGCCCGTTCTGCTACGTCGGGTCTGACGTCCGGATCGGTGGCGGGACGGTCCTGCATCCCGGCGTGGTCCTGGTGGGGCGGACGCGCATCGGCGAGCGGAATGCCATCTACCCGCACGTGTGCATCGGCGCGTCACCCCAGGACATTACCTACCGAGGCGAACCCGCCGCGGTTGTTATCGGCGACGATAACGTGCTGCGCGAATCTGTCACGATCAACCGGGGAAGCAGCAAGGAAGAGGGCGTAACTCGATTGGGCAGCGGTTGTTATGTTATGGCCAACAGCCATGTGGCGCACGATTGCGTGGTCGGAGACCGTGCGATCCTCGTCAATAATGTGCTTCTTGGCGGCCATGTGCATGTGGACAGTGGTGTGTATATAGGCGGGTCGGCCGCGATCCAGCCCTTTACCAGCATCGGACGCAATGCCTATGTGGGGGGATTGACGCGAATCGTTCAAGATGTTCCGCCCTACATGCTCGTGGAGGGGCACCCCAGCCGGGTGCGAGGTCTCAACACCGTGGGCCTGCGACGGGCGGGCATGTCTGAGAATCTGATCGAGTCGCTCGCAAAGGCCTACCGCCGCATCTACCGGCGCGGACGCCCGCGCGCCGAGGTCCTCGACGAGATGGAGCGTGAGGACGGGTGGCCGGACGAGGTCCGGCATCTGTGCGCCTCGCTCCGCGCGAGCGCTGCCGGCACGAGCGGCCGGTATCGCGAATCGCTGAGAAAGAAACCGCCGGCGTAGCACGATGAGGGTGACTCGAGGTCACCGTGGACCCGGCCTCGCTTGCCGGGGCCGCACGCCTCGTGCCGCACGTTCCCTCCTGTTGCGTTGGGCGGTGAGCGTTTCAGGAGAAGCGCGGGCATGTCGAAACGTCTAAGGATAGCCCTTGTCGGCGCCGGGCACATGGGGACGTATCACGCCCGGGCCATCGCCGACCGTGACGACGCCGACCTGGTGGCCGTCTGCGACGTGGACCGGGCCCGCGCCGCCCGGGTGGCGGCATCGCACGGCGCGCAGGTCGTGGACGACGTGGCGGAACTGACCGGCGCCGTGGACGCCGCCGTCGTGGCGGCTTCGACGTCGGCCCACGAGCCGGTGGCGCTCGCGCTGCTGGAGGGCGGCATTGCGGTGCTCATCGAGAAGCCGCTGGCGGCCACGGCCGACGAGGCGCGCCGGATCGCCGAGGCCGCACGCCGCACGGGCGTGGTGACGCAGGTCGGGCACATCCTGCGGTTCGACCCCGTGACGCGTGCCCTCGCCGGCCGCAGGATCAAACCGGCCTACGTCGAGGTGTCGTGGATCAGCCGGTTCAGTTTCCGCAGCATGGACACCGGGGTGGTGATGGACGTCATGATCCACGGCCTGGACGTGGTGCTGCTGCTGGCGGGCGAGATGCCCGAGCGGGTGGATGCCGTGGGCGGCGCGGTGGTCGGGCCGCACGAGGATTTCGTCAGCGTCCGCCTCGCCTTTCCGAGCGGGTGCATCGCCACGCTCTCGGCCAGCCGCATGAGCCGGGCGAGCCGGCGAGTGGTCCGTGTCTTTGCCGAGGGGGCGTACGTGAAGATGGACTATGCCGCCCGAACGGTCGAGTGGCTGACGCCGAAGCCGGGCCTCTCGGACCTGGTCCGAGGCGGTGCGACGCCGGCCGAGATCGGCATGGACGACCTCGTGGCGGTCGAGCGTGTTCCGGTCGAGACCGAGCCCGACGCGCTCCGGGCGCAGTTGGCGAGTTTCCTGGCGGCCGTCCGCGGCGAAGGCGACGTGGTGGTCACCGCCGAAGACGGCGTGCGTGCCGTCGAGGTGGCCGAGCGCGTGATTGCGGCCGCCGGCGCCGGGTAGGCTGAAAAAGAGGGCTTCGGCCGCTGGAACGGGCCGATAGTTTCCAGGGAAGGGCACCGAAGTAAAGGAAACGCATGACCCGATTGACCGACCAGATTAGCGAGAGCGTGCTGAAGCGGGTGCACGTGGCGAGCACCGAGACCGATGACGGCGTCGTCTGTACCGAGGTCACCGGCCCGCTCGGCATGCGGGTGCTCCAGATCAAGACGTGGCGCGACGACGACAAGACGATCCGTTGCGAACTGAGCGGGGCGCTCAAGAGCGTCTTCGCCGACAAGGTGGATGCCTTTCTGGCGGTCGTCAATCGGCTGAAGATCATCGCCGAGACGGGCCGCAAGAATGTCTACAACCTCTACAACCCGGCCATGCCGACGCCGGCGGCGATGCGGCACATGGAACGCAAACTCCGGACGATGGCCGAAAAAATCGTCTTCCCCGGCACGTGCACGCTCTCGGTGACGCCGCGGTGCCCGTGCCGATGCGTCCACTGCTCGGCCGACCGCTTCGTCGTCCAGGGCCGGCCGGAACTGACGACCGGCCAACTGAAGTCCGTCGTCGAGCAGGCGCTGGACCTGGGTGTCTCGAACGTGGTGTTCACGGGCGGGGAGCCGCTCGTCCGCCAGGACCTGCCGGAACTCATCGCACACGTCGACAAGACCCGCGCTCACACCATGCTCTTCACCAGCGGCGTGCTGCTCTCGCAGAAGAAGGCGGCCGAATTGGCCGAGGCGGGCCTCGACAGCATGAACGTCTCCATCGACGCCGACGTGCCGGAGGTCCACGATGAACTCCGCGGCATGCCCGGGGCGTTCCGGAAGGCGTTCGAGGGCGCCCGCCTGGCCCGCGAGGCCGGCATTCTGACCGGCGTCTCGACCTACGGCTGCCACGAGACCGTGACCAACGGGGCCCTGGAACACCTGGTCCAGATGGCCCGCGACGAGGGGTTCCACGAGATCACGATCTTCGACTGCGTGCCGACGGGCAAGTTTCTGTCCCGGCCGGACGTGATCATGGGCCGAAAGGACATCAAACGCATCCGCGCCCTGGCCGACAAGTATAACGCCGCCGACCATCCCTTCGGCGTCGTCGCCCAGGCCAAGGCCAACGGCTACGACGGCGGCGGGTGTTTCGGCGGGTTCGCCCAGTTCTACATGACGTGTTACGGCGATGTAAACCCGTGCGACTTCAACCCCATCTCCTTCGGCAACGTGACCGAAGAGCCGCTCGAGAGGATCTGGCGGCGGATGGTCGACCACCCCGAATTCGGCCCGCACCGGCACTCGTGCCGCATGCAGTCCGGGCGATACCGCGCCAAGTACATCGACCCGATCCGCGACGAAGAGAGGCTGCCGGTTCGCATCGAACGTCTGCCGGGCGACGGCACCATCCTGCCCGCTTCGACCGTCGGCCAACCCCGCCACATCGTGCAGGTCGAGGCCGGCGAGCGAAGCTGAGGGATCTCGCCGTGAATCTGTTGTCTTCCCTCTCTCCGGTTCCAGCTTCCGGTCTATGGTCTTCGGGTTGCTGTTTCGGCGTTGACTTCCTGCCCCCGTCCTGCCAGAATACTTCATCACCACGAGCGGCTTCGGGGAAACAGGTCTTGCGGCACCGGATCCACATGTGCTACAGGGCAGTCCCAGAAATCACCAATCCTTTGGCACAGGTAAGGATCCAACCATGACGACCGAAGAACGGCTGGCGAAGGTGGAAGGGGAACTCGCCCGCGCAAAGCGGCACACCCGCACGGCCCTAGTTGCGGTGGGGTTGATCGCTGCCGTGAGTCTGCTCGGCCTGATCGGCGTGCACGGTTGCGAGCCCCGCGAAGGCGGCAGGGCCCCTGTCAAGCAGATCCGCGCCAACCGGTTCGTCGTTGAGGACCAGAACGGGAGACTCTGTGCGGTGCTAGGCATGACCGGGGACGGGCCCGAGCTTCGCCTATACGACGAGCGCTCCCAGATGCGCGCCGCCGTTTTCGCCAATAAGATTGGCACGGGCCTGGTCCTGAAGGACGAAAAGGGCAACTACAGGGCCGGCCTGACCCTGTATAAGAGTGGGGCGATGCTTGCCCTGTTTGACGAGAACAGAAAACCGATCTGGACGACCCCTACGGTGTATCGTGAGGAGTAGGGACGGCAAGGGGAAGGAAAATGCACAAAGCGCGTAAGGTCGTCGCAACTCTCGTCTTGCTTCCCGGGGTCCTCGTAATGTTGGCAACAGTATTCTATTGCGTAGGCGTAGGGTTGCGATTAGCAGATGCTTGGGCAGGGTTTTGGGGTATATTCATAGGGCTCGTGTTACTCCCAGTCACAGGAATCGGAGGCCCCATTTACGTGCTCGCTACCGAGGGCAGGTGGTTTCCGCTCGCTGTTCTTTTAGGGGGACCGTTTGTGTCTGGATTTCTTTTTGGGGCTGCAAACCTAATTCGTGGCGACGATGACTGGTCTGGCGGGGGGATGCATTGCATAATTAGCCCGTGAACAAGCCTCCGAGGCTGGGCTGACCTGAGTCAAGCCGTTCGGCGAAATAGGTCCTGCGTATATTGAAAAAGGTTCCAAGAAAAGGTTCCTGGAACCTTTTTGCCTGACCGCGCGGTGGTTGCGGAGAGGTACCGCGCACGGCTTCGCCCGCCCCGCCCAGGGCCTGCCGCGCGACCTGCGTTTTGTCCTTGACCGCCGCTGGGACCCCAAGTAA
>CAZEBQ010000036.1:0-20737 GCA_964510295.1 uncultured Anaerolineales bacterium
GGCGCGTTCGTCGTCGGCCGGCGCCACGAGGGGCCGTTTGATTTCGGGCGCCTTCTCGCCGATGCGGCGGATCAGTTGCAGCAGCAGGTTCCGCCGGATGAACACGTCGTAGGTGAACTCGTGCGGCAGGACGTAACGGATCTGCTGCTCGGCGAACTGGCTGCCGACGATGCGGCCGGTGTAGTGCATCAGGGGCAGTTTGCCCTGGTCGAGGGTCCGGCTGATCGTCTTCGAGCCGAGGCTGACCGACAGGTCCACGCCCAGTTGGTACGACGTCCGCCCGTCGGGATGCGTGACGCCGAAGATGTACACGTCGTACGCTTTCCCGTCGAAGAGCATTCGGTTGTCGGCGTCGCCGTTGGGTTTGTTTTCATACACGTTGCTCATGCGGTTGAAGTCGTATCGGGTCAGTTTCAGTCCGGGCAGCAGCCGCGTGATGTAATCGGGCGCGCCGGGGCCCTCGAGGATGCCTTCGGTCAGGACGTTCTCGCCGCGGCCAACCGTGTACGCCCCCTTCTCGAAACGCCGCGTGAGGGTCGCCCGCGTGCTGACCGATCCAAAGACCTGCATCCCGGGGAAGGTCGAGTCGATGAACGGCTTGAGGTTGTCGGCCATCTTGAGGTTGCGGGCGTCGTAGGTCACCGACAGGACGGGCACGTCGCGGCGGAAGTCGAGGGCCATGTTGCCGGCGACGGTCCCGTGGTTCAGCGCGCAGGCGAAGCGCGGCATGACGAAGCGGCTGCCCGCCAGCCGGCCCTCGGCCGCCAGGTCCGTCAGGTCGTACCGGGCCTTCCAGTCGGGGACAACGAGGCTGACGCGGTCGAGTTTGACCTCGGCCGACATCTGTGCCCTCGCGAGCAGACGCTGGAGCCGCCTCGCGAGACGGTCCGAGAGTGACCGGACGGGCTGCCCGGCATCGCCCTCGGCCGGCTTGGCCTCTTTCCGGGCCGCCAGGTGCTCGGCCGTCAGGCGGATCATCTCCTCGGCCTCGTTCAGGTCCAGAGCCTTGCCGCGCACCAGCAGCGACCCCGTCGGATCGTCGTTCGGATGGGCGATGTAGGCGACGAGCGTCAGGTCCGACCCGCCGGCCGCCAGGGTCAACCCGTCGCCGGTCTTGAGACGTTGGTGGTTGTAATCGATGGGGCCGTCGAGGCGCACGGTCTTGCCGAGCCATTCGATGCGGGCGTTGTCGAAGGTGAGGCGGCACGATTCGATCTCGGTGGATTTCGTGTCGTGGGCGGCCTTGAGGTCGAGCGTCACGGCGCCGCGGGGTTTCAGGTCGGCCAGGTGCCCCGGCAGCAGCGACGCGACGAGCCGCGAGTCGGGCACGCGGCCGCCGACGCGAAGCGCCCACGCCGTGGGGCGCTCGAGCAGGACGAGCCGCGGGTCGTCGAAGAGGAATCGCCCCTCGGCCGAGGCGGTGGCGCCGGCAAGGCCCAACTCGAACCGGTCCACGACCATCTCGCCGGGAACCTCGCCGTATCGGACGTCCAGGCCGACGACGGCCTTCGTGCCGGCGGGTTTGAGGACGGCCGGGCGGTCGTTCCCGGCGCCGTCGGCCTTTGCGGGTCCGGCGGCGGAGATGCGGCAGTCGGTGGCATTGACGTCGAGGCGAAGGCGGCCGCGGGTCGGCGTGCCGGAGAAGGCCAGCGACCAGGCGGTCGGCCCGTCCAGCCGGCACTGGTCGTAGAGCGGTTCCAGCCACGGCAACGACCGGCGCAGGTCAGGGGTGTGGGTCCAGTCGGCGTGGACCTTGAGGTCGGCCTCCTCGAGCGTGGCGGCGACGCGGGCCGCGCGGCCCAGTGGCGAAGCCAGGCCCGTCTGGTCCAGCCGGACCCATCCGTCGGCTCGGGCCGTCGAGTCGCCGAGTTGTGCCTTGACGTTCACCTCGCGAACCATGAGGGACTTCTGCGGCGCGGGTGCGACCTCGGTTTCCAGATCGAGCGTCAGGGCCCGCCCCGCGGGTTTCTTGATGTACGGTCCGACGTCGAGGTCGGCGTCCGTCAGGTCCAGGCCGCCGCTCACGTCGAGCGTCTGCTGATGCATGGTCAGGGCGAGTTGGCCCTCGGCGGCCCCGAAGGCGCGACAGCCCTTGAGGCTGCGCTTGAGCCAAGGCGAAAGGTCGGCCGCCTTGACCAGGTCGGACACGTGCGCCTGGACGTCGAGCGTGGTGGTCGGCAGCAGCATCAGGCTGACGGCGGCGGTGGGTTTGGGGCCGGCGGCGGGCTGACGGGCCTCCGGCGGCCTCTTCGCGTCGGAGTCGGCCTCCGGCGTCAGGTCGAGCCACTTGAAGCCCAGCACCGCCTCGGCCTTGGCGTCAAGGCTGGCGCCGGGCAGTTCGACGTGGGCCTCGGCTTCCACCTGGTTCCACTTGCCGGTGTGCCAGAAACTCGTGACGGAGAGCGTCGCGGGCGACCCGGCCGGTTTGGCGAAGTAGTCCCGCAGCCGGATCGCCATCTGTTCGAGGCTGGTCTTCTTCATGCGGTTGCGGAGGCGACCCTCCGCCAGGTCGGCCTCGACGTTGAAGGTGGCGCCGCCGGCGACGGGCGGGTCCTCGGCGAAGCGGTCCGGCGCGACGATCGCCCCGATGGCCTCGACCCCTGAGACGCGCAGGGTGCCCTCGAACCGGCCGACCGGGCGCTCGCCTTCCTTTCGGGGCCAGTCGATGCGAGCCGAGCCGTTCCACTCGAGGGCTCCCTTGCCGAGGTCGGCGCGCAACCTTCGGACGTTGGATCGGCGCGTGTCGGGAATGAGGTCGATCCGGGCGTCGAACGTGGCGGGCATGCCGCCGGGCTTGTACGTTCGCGCGGCACCGGCCAGCGTCATGGCGGTCAGGTCGCCGCGGACCTTGGCGACCCAGGTCGGCGGCGTATCGGGCGGCGCGTCGGCCGCCTCGGCGGCGGCGCACGTCACCTCCAGCGTCAGCGGTCCCGCGGGGCGCAGCGTCGGCACCGGCGCGCCGAGCGCCGGCACGAGGGCCACCAGCCTCTCGGCGTCGTGGATGTCGGCGTGGACGGTCAGGTTGGTGCCGGTCAGCCGCCGGCCGAGGCCCGTGTCGTCGCCGGCCGGGGCGGCCTTCAGGAGCGTGGCCAGGGGCAGGCGTCCGGCGGCGCGGATGCGGCCGGCATCGGTCAGCAGTTCGAGGCGCGAGAGGTTGGTCTCCGCCAGGTCGGGCCCGCACTCGGCATCGACCTCCAGCCGCAGCCTCTGGCGTTCCTCCTTGTTCACGAGGCCCTGGCAGACCATGAGCGTGTCGGTCAGGTCGGCCCAGCCGGTCAGGTGCGGCCCTTCGGGCAAGGTCGTGACGCTGAGGTCGATTCGGGCCTTGCCGCCGATGCGGTCGAACCGTTTGGCCACACTGCCGAGCGGCTTGACGCTCTGCGTCAGGGCGACCCACGCGACGACGCCTTCGGCGCGAAGGTCGGCGTGGCGGACGGTCCACGGCGTCCGGTCGGGGTCGGCGTCGGGTTCCGTGGCCGATGGTTCGATATGGACCTTGCCGGAGACCTTCAGGTCGACGCCGGGCGCAGAGAACTTGGCCAGGTTGATCGTGAGCGGCGCGGCGGCCGACGCCTGATGCAACTGGAAGCCGAGGATGGCGTGGGGGATCGTCACGGCGTGGCCATTGTCGCCTGCGGCCAGTGTCAGGTCGGCGGCCTGGACGGCCCCCTCGGCGTTCCAGGCGTCGGCTTTGAAGGAGGCGGACATGCGGCCGGAGGTGCGGCTGAAGGCGCGGGCCAGAGGGGGCCAGAGTTCCGCGACGGCGGCGACCTCGGGCCAGCGGATATCGGTCCATTCGGCCTTGAGGCTGCCGGGGACGTTCGCTTTGCCTCCGAGGTCGAGGCGGTCGAGGTTGGCGGTCAGCGCGATGTGTCCCGGCTTGGCCGTCTCGGCCGCCCCCTCAGGGTCGGTGGCGGGTTCGCCGAGGTCGGCCGAGAGGCTGACGTATCCGCGTCCGGTGCTTGCGAGTTCGCCGAGGCTGGCGTGGGCGTTGTGCAGGGTCAGGCTTTGGCCGACCCGGCGGTTCTCAAAGTGGACGCTTGCGCCGCTGACCTGGAGGGCGTTGATCTTGAGGGGCTCGCGGTCGGCGAGGTCGGCGACGTTGAGCCGCCCCTCGGCGTCGAGGGTGAGCCAGAGTTCCAGCCCTTCGACGCGGACGGCCTGCAGTGGCACGTCGCGGCCGGCGGCGGCGCGGGCGGCGTCGAGCGGGTCGAGTCGGACCGTCAGACGGTCGGCGACCGCCAGGTACTTGTCGCCCTGGCGTCGGCGGATTCTCACGCCCGTGGCCGTCAGGCCCTCACCCCACGTCAGCCGGGCCGAATCGACCGTGACGGGCCGCCCGAGGTGCTCGGCCAGGATGGTGGCCACCTGCTGCCGGACCGTCCCCTCGGGCAGAAGGCCCGGCAGGGCGATGAGCGTGATGACGACCAGCGCGGCGGCGCACGCGACGAGCCAGGCGGTCCGTTTCCAGGACCAGCGGCGCCTTCGTTCGATGCTCGTGTCGGTCATCGGGCCGGAACTCCCGCGCGCGGGGCCCTTCGCCCCTGCGCCAAGGGTCTCAGGTTACCGGTTTCGGGTGCGGGATTCCAGACATCGTGCGTAAGGGCCCGCGACGGAGATGTGACAACGATTTGTGGCAGGGCCGTTGTGCCCACGGCTGGTCGGGCCTGTCATTTCGACCGAGCCCTCGCCAAAGGCGAGGTAGATGTTTAGCGTTGTCATTCTCAGGCCCGCTTGCGGGCCGAAGCATCTCGCCGTGGTCTTTGCTGTTTCGTCGTTTCCACGGCGAGACCCTTCGCTTCGCTCAGGGCGACAGCCACAACCGACACGCTAAACGCGTACAAGGCGAGGGCGAGCGGAGCGCTGTACCGCGAGTGCCCGCAGGAAATCTCGTCGTCTCGGCACGGATAACGGCGAGATTCCCGTTCGGCTGCGCTCAGGGCAGGCTCTCGACTCTTTTTCGCTCGCTCGGAATGACACGCTAAACACGGCCGCCCCGGCGGCGCTCAGCGCATCAGGTGGGCGACTTCGGTGGCGCGGAGCGACCGGCGGCCGGCGAGTTCCTCCGGCGCAGGCGCCGCCAGAAAGACCCCCCAACCGCGACCGTCGTCGAGCACGAGACCGTGCGAGCCGCGCACCCGGTCCGCCGATAGGGGAACCGCCTTCGTCTCGGGGTCGATGAACAGTTCGGCCGCATCGAAGCCCGGTTTGGCGTGGATGTCCACCGTCCGCGCAAACGGCGGCGCCGCCGCCTCGTCGAGCCACCAGTAGTAGACGAAGTGGGCGTCGGGCTCGGCCAGCGCCACCAGTTCGCCGCTTCGCGGATGGTCGAGGCCGCGCTCGCCCATCGCCGGGCGGTCGAGTACCTCCGCCACACCGTCGAGACGCTTGAGCAGCCGCTTGACGTTGCGGACGTCGGCGGCCAGGTCCTCGGTCCGGGGGAAGTAGACGTGGGCCGCCTGGTTGTCGACCATGGCGAAGGCCCGCGAATCGCCGGGATGCAGGTACTCGGCCCCGTTCACCTCGCGGATCGCCGTCAGCCCCGCCTCGCGCAGCGCCCGGTTCGGCGCCACGGTGCGGCCGACGGGCAGGAAGGCGTACTCCGAGAGGATGAGGATGCGGGCGCCGTCGGCGTCGGCGGCGGCGATGAGCGGGGCAACGAGCGGTTCGAGGTCGCGGGCGGCGGCGCGGTGCTCCTGTGAAGCCGGCCCGTGCCGATGGCCGGAGTAGTCAAGGTGCGGCAGGTACGTCAGAAGCAGGTCGGGCCGCTCCTGGCGCCAGACCTGGAGCGAGGCGTCGGCGATCCATCGGCTGGCCTCGACGCCGGCCATCGGGCCCCAGTAGTGCATCAGGTTGAAGGGCCCGCGCGGCCGGCCGGGCGTCAGCGCCGACTCGCCCGCGACGAGGCATCCGTACAGGTCGGCCGGCCGCGAGTAACAGTCCTGGATGAGTTCCCCGCCCGGCCCGTGGACCGGCTTGGGCGTCAGGAGGACGTCAGCGGTGCCGTACAGGCTTTGCTGCCAGAAGAGGAGGGCCGTCTTCGGACGGCGAGCTGAGATTTCAGATCTGACATTTGAGATTTCAGATGTGAGATTTGAGATCTGAGATTCGAGACGTGAGATCGGCAAATCCCAGACCCGAGGGGCCGTCACGAGGTGGGCCGACTGTTCCCAGAACCGGACCTCGGCCGTGTCGAAGAAGTAGAGGCCGTTGGAGATGATGCCGTGATGGGACGGTGGGCGGCCGGTCGTGAGCGTTGCCTGCATCGTGCACGTGACGGCCGGCAGGACCGGCTCCAGGTCGCACACCATGCCGCGCTCGCCAAGTGCGGTGAGGGACGGGACCTCGTCGAGGAGGCTGCGGCTGAGGCCGGCGATGTTGATAACGATGGTGCGCAGCATCGCGTTCCTTTTCGGCGCGGACGCCGTGCCATGTTGGCTGCGGTGCCCCGACGCTTCCGCGTCGGGCTCGGCACCGGCCTACTGCGTCTTCAGCAGGTTCTCGCCGTTGGCGGCGCAGACCTCGCTGTACCAGAGGGCGGAGTCTTTGAGGGTGCGTTTCTGGGTCACGTAATCGACGTGGATGAGGCCGAAGCGTTCCTTGACGCCCTCGGCCCACTCGAAGTTGTCCATGATCGACCAGTGGAAGTACCCGCGGATGTCGACGCCGCCAGTGATGGCCCGGTTGAGCGCCAGCAGGTGCCGGGCCGTGTAATCGATTCGCGCCGGGTCATGGACGCCGCCGTCGATCGCCACCCAGTCGTTGCTGCTCGTGCCGTTCTCGGTGATGTAGACGGGCAGTCGGTACCGCTCGTGGAAGAACCTCGGCCCCCAGTAGAGGCAGTCGGGGGTCACGGGCCACTTGTAGGCGCTCAGGCCGATGCCGGTCGGGTTCGGGACGACCTCGGGCGTACCGCCTTCGCCGGCGCGGATGGTCGTGCCGTTGTAGATATTCGCGCCGAAGAAATCGAGCGGCTGGTGCATCGTCTCGAGGTCGCCGTCCTCGATGGGCGGCAGGTCGTCGGCGTACAGGGCGAGACCGTCCTCGGGGTAGGCGCCGCGGAAGACGGGGTCCATCCACCAGGTGTTGTTCCAGGTGGTCTTGTCGCGGACGGCGAACATGTCGGTGCGTGCGGCCTGGATGTCGGCCTCTGAGTCCGTCGCGGGGATCCGGACCACGCCGACCGGCGCGAAGCCGACGCGGCACGTCTGCGGCGACGCCGCGCGAATCGCCCGGACGCCCTGGCCGTGGGCCAGCAGCGTGTGATGGCCGACACGGAGCACCTCGGGCCAGTTCCACTTGTCGCCGGGCGCGTGCCGGCCCTCGTGATGGCCGAGCCCGACGGAGCACTGCGGCTCGTTCAACGTCATCCAGTGGGTGACGCGGTCGCCGAGTTTCTCGACCACGGCGGTTGCGTAATCGGCGAACCAGCCGGCCGAGTCGCGGTTCAGCCAGCCGCCGCGGCAGTACAGTTCGTACGGGAAATCCCAGTGGAAGAGCGTGGCGAACGGTTCGACGCCGGCCGAGAGCAACTCGTCCACGAGGCGGCTGTAGAAGTCGAGGCCCTTCGGGTTGACGTGGCCGGTGCCATCGGGGATGACGCGCGGCCAGGAGATGGAGAAGCGGTAGCCGCCGAGGCCGATGCGTTTCATCAGGCCCACGTCCTCGGCGTAGCGGTGATAGTGGTCGCAGGCGACGTCGCCGGTCTGGCCTTCCCAGACGGCGTCCGGTTTGCGGCAGAGCATGTCCCAGACGCTCGGTCCCTTGCCGTCTTCGCGGGCGGCCCCTTCAATCTGGTACGAGGCCGCCGCTGCGCCCCACACGAAACCTTCGGGAAATGCCATGGCCCGCGTCCTTTCTCCGAGAAGCCGTGCTCCCGACTCTTGCGCTCCGGCGGATACTAGCAGACGAACGAGCAAATGGAAAGGGCCGCCGCGTAATCGGCTTGCCGGAGGCCCGCACGGGTGGTAGAAAGGTCCGTAAGAGCCAATAGGATCGGGGGGCAACCCGATGGGCATCAGAGAGAAGATCCACGTCCTGCAGGGCGACTTGACCGACCAGGCCGTCGATGCCATCGTCAACGCGGCCAATAACGATCTGCAACTCGGTGCCGGCGTGGCGGGGGCCATCCGCCGGCGCGGCGGTGTGAGCATTCAGGCCGAGTGCGATCGGGTCGGCCCCATTCCCCTTGGCGAGGCCGCTGTCACCGGCGCCGGGCAACTTAAGGCCCGCCACGTCATCCACGCCGCCAGCATGAGGTTGGGCGAGGCCACCAGCGAGGCGAATCTCCGCCTTTCGACCCGTAACAGCCTGCTGCGGGCCAAGGAGAAGGGCTTGCGGTCGATCGCCTTTCCCGCCATCGGGACGGGCATCGCGGGGTTTCCGATGCGGCGGTGTGCCGAGGTGATGCTCGAGGAGGTGGCGGCGCACCTCGGCGGCGAGACGAGTGTCGAAGACGTGCGGTTCGTCCTGTACGATGCGGCCGCGTACCAGAGGTTCCGCGAGGTGTTCGAGGCACTGCCCGAGTGAGCCTGCCCGAGACGAATCCGGCGGCGCCGGAGCCTGTGGCTACGGCAGTTCACGGTTGAGTGTAGCGGATTCCCGCGCGGTGGCTCTCCTGAGCCACCGCGCGAAAGCACGTGCGAGCGCGGCGGGCAATCCTGCCCGCCGCGCATGAAGCCGCCAAAGCGCGGTGGGCAAGATTGCCCACCGCGCGAGTCATCGCTACACAAGAACGTGAACTGCGCTAGAAGCCTTTCAGATAGCGCCGCTCGGCCTTGAACAGGTGGTCGAACATCTCCTTGATCTCGGCCGGCGAGCAGACGGCGGCGGTCAGCGGGTCGAGCAGCAGGGCGTACAGGGCCTTCTCGCGGTCCCCTTCGACACACGCCTCGGCCACGAGTTGGTTCACTGCCATGTGGGCGCGGTTCAGCGCAGCGCACTGCTCAGGCAGAGGGCCGAAATGGCACGGGTTGAAGCCCGTCTTGTCCACCAGCACGGGCACCTCGACCACGCCGTCGAACGGCAGGTTGTCGATGAGCCCTGAGTTCCACTGCGACCCGTGGAAGACGAAGGGCTCATCGGTGACGATGGCCTCGATGATGCTGGAAGCGTACTCGTGGCTGCGGCCGACCTCCATTTTCTCCTTCCCCGCGAGGATGCGGGCCCGGCGCCTGTCGGCGGCCTTCCGCCAACCGGGCCACTCGTTGGCGTAGAAACTGTCGCCGCCGAGGTACTCCGCGCGGCAGTACTTGCGGCGGAGGTCTTTGCGCTTGCGGTAGTACGGCACGTACTCGGAGAAGTGGCCGCTCGATTCCGTCACGAAGTACCCGAAGTGCAGCATCACGTCGAACCGCACGGGGTCCTGTTCCCACAGTTTCTTGCTGCGCTTGGCGCGGCGTTTGAGCGCGGGGTACAGGTCTTCGCCCTGGTGCTCCAGGCGCGTGAACCAGGACATGTGATTCAGGCCCGCACACTCCCAGACGAACTCCTCATACGGCACGCGGCAGTACCCGGCCATCTGCCTGCTGGTGCCCTGGACGCTGTGGCAGAGGCCGACGACCGGCAGGTCGGTCACCAGCATGGCGGCGTGGGTCATGATGCTCATCGGGTTGGTGTAGTTGAGGACGAAAGAGTTGGGGGCCATCTGCTCGACGTCGCGGAGGACATCGAGCCACACCGGTACCGTCCGCATGGCCTTGAAGATGCCGCCGGGGCCGATCGTGTCGCCGATGCACTGGCTCACGCCGTACTCCAGGGGGATGTTGTTGTCGAAGCGGATGGTCTTCGTGCCGGAGACCTCGATGGTGTTGATGACGAAATCGGCGCCCTCGAGCACCTTGCGGCGGTCGGTGGAGCCGCGGATGGTCCAGGCCTTGTCCTTGCCGAGGATCTCGGCGATTTTCTTGACGCACCCTTGCGCGAGGCGCAGGCGACGGGCGTCGATATCCACCAGGGCGATCTCGCCGCCGTCCAGACCCTCCAGTTGCATGATGTCGCCGGACAGCCTGTGCGTAAACCCGCTGCCGGCGCCGAGCATGACGATACGGACCATTCGCGTCTCCTTGGCGAAGTGGGAGTGCCAAGCCCCATCAGCGTAACCGGGAGCCTCCGCTCCCGGCTCGAAGTTCGAGACTCAAAACGGCATTCGTCGCGCAAGCCTAGCGGGGGGTGGAGGGAAGTCAAGCGAAGAAAAAGGCCGGGGCCCCGCGAGCCTGGTCCGAGCCTCGTCCATTGGCGAGGTGCCTCAAGTCTGCTACTTCAAGTGGGTGTAGCGGCACTTGACGATGTGGGTGCTGTCTGTCTTCACGGTGCTCGGGGGCTCGCCTGGAGCACTTGGCAGGCTCATCGTCAGCGTACCCACGATCTCTCTGCGTTCCCGTACCACAGGTAGGGATGGATCCAAAGGGCATAGCCAGGTATACGTCGACTTGGTTCGCATGCCTGTGGCAGGCGCGGGCACACAACGAACTGCAAGTGTGGCCCGAATGTCGAGGCAGGGGATGCCGCTTTCTGAAACCACGCCGTGAAGGGTCGCGCTACCCTTGATATCTCCTGGACGAACGGCAACACCCCCTTCACGCAGGTCGGCCGCGATTGCGGTGCCGTTGGCGGGCCATGACTGTCCCACCCTCTTACGCCCTTTCGTGCCAAACTCACGCTCATCTGGCCCGGCGTCCAGTAAGAAGAGGTTGTCCAGCGCATCCGTGACCTTCTTGGGGGCAGGCTGGCCGCCTATGTCGCAGGCGAAACCGGCCACGCCTACCCGCCGCACCGTCACTACGGCCCCTGCAGGAATGAGTTGTGCGCGCTGCTTCCTTGTCTGGAAGCACTTCACCACGTTCAGAGACAGCTTGGTCGGTGAACCATCAGCGTCGGTCTCCAGGACCTTTACGGTCGCCTGGAGTTCTACGGTGCTGTCCTGCTCGGATGTTGTATCACCTAGCAATTTGCTCTTCATGGTGGTTTTTGCGGTGACTCGGGCTTCCGCCTCTATGCGATACGCATCACCAACTTTGGATGGCCGATGCAGTCGGACCTCGTGATCCGCTGCCCAAACGTCAGAGGTCACCACAAGCGCCGCGACTGCCAAAACGCACATGACGCGTGCCATGAGCGCACCTCCTCTCCTCCCAAGACCAGAAAGGTTCCTTTCACGCTCCGGCGTCGCAATACGCCAGCCAGCCCAGGCCAGGCCTCAAAACCGCTTACTTCCGCTGCTGCGCCAGCAGCCATTTCCAGAAGTCGGGGTCCTCGTACGTTTTGGTCCAGGAATCGTGGCCGGCGTCGGGGTAGACGGTGAACTTGGGTTCGGCGCCGGCGGCCTTGAGGGCCTCGACCATCTCCTCGGAGCGCTTCAGCGGCACGGTCCGGTCTTTGCCGCCGTGGAAGACCCACGTGGGCACGTGCTTGATAGCGGCCACCTTCTTGGGGTCACCCTTGCCGCAGATCGGCGCGATGGCGGCAAAGCGTTTCGGCTGGTCGATGGCCAACGCCCACGTGCCGAACCCGCCCATCGACAGGCCCGTCAGGTAGACGCGGTCCTTATCGACGTTGTATGTCGCCCCGATCTCATCGAGCAGGGCCACCAGGGCCTTGGTCTCCATCGGCCACCACGACTTGGCCGGGCACTGCGGCGAGATGCAGATAAACGGCAACGGCTTGCCCCGCGCGACGAGTTTGGGCGGCCCGTGAACCTTCACCTTGTCGAGATTGTCTCCCCGCTCGCCCGCGCCGTGGAGGAACAGGACCAGCGGCCAGGGCTCCTTGGCCTTGGCGTAGTCGGCCGGGATATACAGCCAGTACTTGATGCGACCCGTTGCGGCGGCCTTCGTTTCGAGGACCTGTGCGTGCTGGCCGGTCTTGACCTCGGCGGGTGGTATCGGCTTCGGCCCGGCCAGCGCGCCGGCGGCCGCGGCGATCACACACGCAAGGGTCAGCAGGGGGAGTCGGTTCATCTTCGGCATGGCAAATCCTTTCTTCCCGCGCGAGGCCAGGAGGCTGTTTCATAACTCCCTCTCCCTTGATGGGAGAGGGCTGGGGTGAGGGTGACAAGCCCCGAATAAGCCCGCTTATCCCCCCTCACCCTACCCTCTCCCGCCAGGGGAGAGGGGATCTGAAACAGCCTCTAACTTACTTGCCCGTATCCAGCCGCAACGACTTGGCCGATTCCATGAGCGCTTCGACCTGGGCCTTATCGGTGCCCCAGATGAAGACGTGGGTGACGAGCCCGCGGATGGACAGCCGCCAGATGGTCCCCGTCTTGAACAGGTCGTCCACGTAGGCCTCGGCCTGGTAGACGGTGCGGCCTTTCTCGTCCTGCCGCGTGCCGCCGTACCAGGTGACGTCGCGGCCGGCGATGCGGCCGGGTTCGGTGATGGCCTGGGTCCTCGAGTCCCGCGGGTTGTGGCCGACGTAGATGCCCATGGTGGCCGCGTCGGGCGGCGCGGCCCCGGGCGCGCGGCGGAAAAGGTGGACGAGAAAGTCTTCCTCCGCCCGCAGGCCCCTCTCGTAGCCTTCCGGCACGTTGATCGCGAGCCCCGGCGCCCCCCATCCCCACGGCGGCAGACGGTGGAGGCGGCCGGGCCAGGCCGCCTCGGCCGGCGCACCGCCCTCGCGCAGGGGGCCGCACCCTGTGACCACGACCGTCGCGAGTGCGGCCACGATGAGCAGGCCATGTCGCATGAGCAGGACCATCCCCCGTCACCCTTATATCTGGGGATCGCACGAGGGCCAACGAAAAACGGTGCGCGGCCGAACGCGGTGCGTGTCTAGCGCGGGTGGCACGGCAGCGGTGCAGCCGCGGCCGTGGGCACCCGGTGTCCAACACGGCCGCCCTTCGGGCTGCTGAAGTGCGGCATGTATCTGGCGGGCCGGCTGGTGGTGCGGGTGCCACGCTTTTGCTCGCAAAAGCGTGCTTCGCCCAACCGCGGGGGCACGTGGACCGAAAGCGCATGCTTTCACAAGCGAAAGCATGGCACCCCGCATGTCCGTTGGCAAACCGATCGCCGTGTGTTCAGTTGGCCGCGCCGCTTCCGCCGCCGAGCGACCCGGAATCTTGCGCGGCGGGTCTCCGTACCCGCCGCGCATGGGGGTTGTTACGCGCGGTGGATGCACAGACCCACCGCGCTCCAGGTTCTCGAGAGCGGCGCCCGCCCGCTCAGTGCGCCGTGCCGCGGTCCGACTCGTGGTGGCGGAGCCAGTCGCGCCAGGCCTGGGAGTTGAACTCAAAGTCCTGGCCGGTGATCTTCTTGAGGGCCTCGCGGACCACCGGCTGGTGGACGAACTCCATGACCGTCCGGCGGATGGTGACACGCGGGTTGCCGGCGGCGACCATCGTCCCGATGGGGACGGCCCCGATCGTTGGGTCCCACCCAACGGCCCCTTTCGCCACGACCGGCTTGAGGTCGGCGATGTAGGGGACGATGGTTCCGGAGAAGAAGTACGCGCCGGGCGCGGCGGTGCCGGACCGGGGGGCGTCGTAGGTTCGGGTGCGCGGCTCGGCGGTCTTGAGTTTGCTGATGAGCGTCGGCACGGCCCGCCACTCGTGCATCTCGCCGAGGGCGTAGGCGGAGCGTTTCAGGATGTTCTCCGACCCGTTCAGGGCGTTCAGCAGTTGCCGCAGACCGCGGTTCTCGACCCGCGCCTCCAGGGCCGCCACCGCCGCCTTGTACACCTCGACCGAGGGGTCGGCGAGGGCCATCTTGACGAGCCGCCTGGCGGCGTCTTCGCCGGGCAACTGGCCGAGCGTCTCGCAGGCGAGTTTGCGCATCTCGACGCTGCCGGCGCCGAGGATGCGCGCGAGGGGCTCGGCGGCGGCGGGGTCGCGGATCATCAGAATCTTCTGGACGCCTTCATCCCACGCGCCGGGACCCAGGGAACTGAGGTACGTGATGGAGATATCCTGGATCTCGCGTGAGAGTTGGCGGCGGCGCTGCTCGAACGTCGGGTCCTTCGGGGCGGCGCCGGCGGCGCCGAACGCGAGCGGAGGCAGGCTCGGCGCGTCCTCGGCTCGCACCCATTTCATGTTTCGCCGGACGTAGCCGAGGGCCTTCCGGGCCGCCTGGTTGTCGGTGTCGCGCAACAGGGCGTGCTGCCAGTGTTTCGTCGCCCGCTTCGCCAGGCCGACGCCGTCGCACCACGTGGCCAGGCAGACGTGGGCGGCGGCGGCGTCGTCCATCGTCAGCAGCCGGTCGGTGTATTCGCGTTCCAGTTGGACCGAGTAATCGATGGCCCGCGCTGCGCCCGCGACGGACAGGATCAGGGCCGAGGAAAGAAGGAAGCGGTTCATGGGCGACTCCTTACGGTAAGTCGCGTGCCGGCACACACCTATTATACGGATGCAGGCGCGGCATCCCGACAGGAAAACCGCCGGCGCCGGCCGTCACCGCTTCGGGCTCTCCGGTACCGGCCCGAAGATCACCAGCGGCATCATGGACTTGACCTTCGCGCGGATCGCTTCCGGGACGGCCTTGAGTTGCTCGTCGGTGTCGATGAAGCCCTCGAACAGGACGTTGCCCAGCAAGTCCTTGGCGACCAGGTGTCGGCTGCGGGCGGGCTGTCGGGAACAGGCCTCCATCTCGACCCGGAGCGTGTCGATCTGGGCGCGGAGTTGCCGGATCGTCGGATGCGTCTCGGACAGCGTCTGCCGGTGGCGTGCCAGGGCGCTCTTCAGGCGTGCCATTCGCTCGCCAAGGCGTGCGGCAGTGAGGGTCGCATCCAGCCGTCTGGCGAAGGTGACGGCCAGGTCGTGCTCGCCGTCCACCCAACGCGCGTTGGCCGAGGGTGACTCCAGGGCCAGTTGTCCCAGGACCCATGACGCCGGCCCGCCGGCCGAACGCGACGGATACGTACCGTCGAGCGGCGCGAGCGCGACGTTCTGCATCGGGAAGGCCAGCGTTTCGGCGCCGGCCGGCCGCTCGGTCTCGCCCAGTTCGGCGGTCACCTGCCGCTGCTTGCCCTCGCGGATGAGCGTCAGGGCGACCTTGTTGCCGGGGTCTTTCAGCCGCACGAGCACCACCAGTTGAGGAACGTTGACGAGGATCTGGTCGTCGAGGCGGGTCAGGATGTCGTGCTGCGTGATGCCGGCCTTCTCGGCGGCGGTTCCCTCGGCCACGAAATCGACCACCAGGCCGGTGCCTTCGGGAAGATGCAACTGGCGGCCCAGCGTGCTGCTGACCGGCGAGGTCACCACGCCCAGGTAAGCGACCTTCGCCTTGCGGGTCGGCCCGGCCCTCACGGCAAGGCCCGACACGCCCAGGTTCCTCACGTTAAGCGCCGGGGCGGCGCGGGGAGCAGTTGGGTCTGCCGCTCGGTTCGGTGCCGGCTCGTTCGCGGTCGCCGCCGATGCCAGCAGGCACGCGATCGCCGCGGTGACCAGGTTCCTGATCGTGCACACGGAATCTCTCCTGCCTTTCTTAGTTTCGACAACCCGACTTCGCCCTTTTTGTCCGCCTGGTGGCCTTCCCAGGCCACCAGGAACGGGCATCGACTGCGTTCGCGGCGGCCTGGGAAGGCCGCCGCGCGGAGCGCAGTAGTATTAGTAAGCGGTTGCCTTGATCAGAATCACCTCTTCGTGCGGGACGGTCATCTCCATCCGCGTGCCGCGCGCCGGGTCGATCCACTGGACGTGCTCGAACATGCGGCGGCGGAACCGCCGGAGCGGCGTCCGGTCGTCCGGCGCCACGACGCCCTCGTACGCGACGGTGGACCAGTTCTGTTCGAGCCGCACCGGCGCCGGGTCCGTCTTCGCAACGGTCGGCGTCTCCGGGATCGGCGCCGGCGGGTTCGTGTCTCGTGCCACCCGGTCGCCGTCGTCGCGGAACAGGGCGAAGGCGACGAGCAGGACGGCCGCCGCCGCCCCGACGGCGCCGCCCGCGGCCGCCCACCACAGAATCCGCCGTCCCCGATGCGGCGCCCGCAAGACCTTGGCGTCCATCGAGGGGGCGGGTTGGCGGAGCGGCATGCGAGCGAGCAGGTCTTCGATCTCGTTACTCATGTGCCGCCTCTCCATTGCCCTTCAATCGCCGGCCCATCCGTTCGAGGGCCCGGCGGTACCGCGAGGCCACCGTCTGCAGCGGCTGGCCGAGTGCCCGTGCGATCTGGTCGAATGTCAGGCCGGCGTAGATCTTCATGACGACCGCCTCCCGCTCGGCGTCGGGCAGTTCATCGAGGGCCTCGCGGACGAGCCGGTGCTGCTCGGCGCTGACGGCGCGGGCCGCCGGGTCGGTCGGCAGGCCGTTGTAGATCGAGACCGATTCCAGCCGCCTGGCCGCCCCGTTCTGCCGCCGCATCTGGTCCACGGCGGCGTTCCGGACGGCCGCAAAGACGTACGGCACCGGGTCGCCCGTGAGACGGACGCCGGCCGTCCACAGCCGGGCGAAGGCGTCCTGGACGGCGTCCTCGGCGCGCTCCGGCCGCCGCGTAATCGCCAGGGCCAGCGTGTACAGGCCCTGCCGATGGTCCGAGTAAACCTGCTCGAGCGTTTCCTTCACTGTCGGTCCCGGTGCCGAAGCCCTTCATCCTTAGACACGCTCGGCGCGGGTGGGTTTATGCAAAATCCGGGTGGTGGGCGGCAGGAGAGGCCGGGTGGCGATCACTTGTGCGCGGACGGCACTCGTGCGCGGTCGGCACGATTCGTGCGCGGCGGGTCTCCGCACCCGCCGCGCACATCCGCCGCCATGCGCGGTGGGTACCCCTTCGACAGGCTCAGGGCAGGCTCCGACCCGCCGCGCAGCACTCGATCCTGGATCGCTCAGTACCCCAGTTCGGCGAGTTTCTCGACGAGTGCTTTGACGTGGGCGACGCTGGAGTTGAAGGCGGCGCGCTCGTCGGCGTTCAGGTCGAACTCCAGGACCTCCATCACGCCGCCGGTGCCCAGCCGCGCTGGAACGCCGACGAAGTACCCGCCCACGCCGTACTCGGCGTCGCAGTAGGCGGCAGAGGGCAGGACGCGCCGTTCGTCGCGGAGGATCGATTGGGCCATCGTGACGGCTGCGGCGGCGGGGGCGTAGAACGCCGAGCCGGTCTTGAGGAGCCCCACGATCTCGGCCCCCCCGCCGCGCGTCCGTTCGACGATCCCCTCAATCTGCTCCGCAGAGAGCCGGGCCGCAAGCGGCACGCCGCCGATTTGCGAGTGCCGGACCAGCGGCACCATCGTGTCGCCGTGTCCGCCCAGGACGTAGGCCTGGACGTCCTTGGGGCTGACGTCGGCGGCCTCGGCGATGAAGGTTCGCATGCGGGCCGAGTCGAGCACGCCCGCCATGCCGACGACGCGCCGGGTCCGAAGGCCGCCGGCGCGGTGGGCGAGCGAGGTCATGGCGTCCACGGGGTTCGAGACGACGAGCAGGATGACGTCGGGGCTGGCTGAGACGAGTTCCTTGATGATGCCGGAGACGATCTCGGCGTTCTTGATGAGCAGGTCGTCTCGGCTCATGCCGGGCTTGCGTGCGAGGCCGGCGGTCACGATCGCCAGGTCGCTTCCCGCCGTGGCCTCGTAGTCGGTCGTGCCGGTGATGCCGTGGGCGAAGCCCATGATGGGCGCCGTCTGCTGAAGGTCGAGGGCCTTGCCGGCGGCCAATCCGTCGACGATGTCCACGAGGACGACGTCGCCCAGGTCTCGCGCCGCGGCCCACAAGGCGCACGTCGCCCCGACGTTTCCCGCGCCGACGACGGTGATCTTGGGATGGGTCATGCTGGCGCCTCCTTGCCTTCGGGATGAATGACGGGCGGATTATAGGCGGCCGCTGCCGGGCGTCAAGTGCAACAGACTCCTGCGCCGGGCCGCGCGCGCTACTTGGCGTACAACTTCTCTCCCGCCGTGGCCTTGCGGCGGGGATAGGGCGGCGGGCGGCCCTCAAGGCCGTACGTCTCGATGAGGTTCCGGATGCTGGCGTACTGGACGGCCCACGCCCGGCGCGTGTAACCGCCGCCGAGGGTCATGACGACAGGGATGCGGCGGCGCAAGCAGGCGTCGATGACGAGCGCATCGCGCTCGACGATACCCTTCTCGGTCATCGCGAGGCCGGCCAGCGGGTCACCCGCGAGGGTGTCGCACCCGGCTTGCAGGAAAACGATGTCCGGCCGCGCGCGCTGGATCACGTTGGGCAGGTTCTCGCGGAGGATCGCCAGGAACGTCGCGTCGTCCGTCCCGTCATCAAGTTCGATGTCCAGGTCGCTCTGCGATTTCGGGACCGGGTAGATGCTGCCCTGGTGCATCGAGAAGGTGAAGACCGATTCCTCGCCCGCGAAACACTCCGCCGTGCCGTTGCCCTGGTGCACGTCGAGGTCCACGACCAGTGCCCGTCCGATTCGCCCCTCGTCCTGAAGCGTGCGGATGGCAATGGCGATGTCGTTGTAGACGCAGAACCCTTCGCCGGTGTCGGGCTTGGCGTGATGGAAACCGCCCGCCAGGTTGGTAGCGATGCCGTACTTCAGCGCCAACCGCGCCGCCAGGATCGTACCGCCCGTTGCGTAGCGGTGCGGCCGCAGGACGCCGGAGTCGACCAGCGAGGCCGGCAGCGAACCAAGGATCGGCGCCTCCAGGTATCGCGCGACGGCCTTCGGCGACTTCAGGCTCGCGAGGTACCGGTCCGTGTGGACGCGGCGGATCTGCTCTGGTGTGGCTTCCCCAGGAACGAAGACCGTCTCGGGCCGCAGGAGCCCGGCGGTGTTCAGTTTCAGGTAGATCTTGGCGTACTTGCGAGTGTCGAACGGATGGAACCACTGCACGCCCGGCAGGTCGATCTGGTACCGTTCGGAGAAGACAACGGCCAGGCGCCCGCCCAACGCGTGACCGCGGCGGGGTTGCTTCACGGCCCTGAACGAACTCGGTGCGACGCAGGTGGTCAGCAGGCAGGCAGCGCCCACCACGATGGCTGCGGCGCCGACGAGTGGGCTCCACCTCTTGCTTGCGGACATGGCCCGCTCCTTCAGCCGGAATAACATCGTTCCCCGCCGCGTAAGGATGATGGAGCACATTGCATCGCGGCAGATGTACAGCCACGATTATAGAGACTTGGCTGAGCGGCCGTCAAGCCGGCGGTGCGGGAACCGAGAGACGGCGCAGAAAGCGGTTGTCCGGCCGAAGCGGCGCGATACACTTGGGCGCCGGCGACGGCGGTCCGAGAAGCGGGGGGATACGCACGTGGCGAGATGCCCGCGATGTAACGTCCGGCTCATCAAGCGGAAGACGGGGGAGGGGTGTGTGTTCGTCTGCCCGAAGTGCGGCGGGCGGAACGTCGCCTTCCCCGTCCTGTGCAAGGCGGGTGCCAGCCCGGGCTTCATGAAGCAGATCTGGAAGCAGTGTCGTTCCCCCGACGCAAAGAGCCATCTCCTTTGTCCCCACTGCAACCGCCGGACGGTGCGTGTGACGACCGGCCACGGCGAGGACACGTTGTACCTTGACGTCTGCACGTTCTGCCGCGCGGTCTGGTTCGATGCCACCGAACTGAACAGGGCGCTGGCGATGCGGCCGCCCGAGAAGCAGTTGTCGCCTGAGATGCGCGAGAAACTGGCCGTCATGCAGATTGAGATGGTGCAGAAACTGCGGTCGCTCGACAAAGGCCTCCTCGGCGATGAGAAACCACCCAACTGGTGGCAGTGGCTTCCCGCCCTGGCGGGGATGCCTGTCGAGGAGGAAGCCCCGGGTCGCGAGTCGCGGCCTTGGCTCACGTGGACGATTGCGGCGGCCGTGGCGCTGGTGTTCGTAGCGACGTGCGGCCGGCTGGATGAAGCCGCCAAGGCCTTCGGCTTTACGCCCGGCCTGTCGCGGGGGTACGACGACGTGACGATCTTGACGGCGTTCTTCATCCACGCGGGCGTCTTTCACCTTGTCGCCAACCTCTACTTCCTGGTCATCTTCGGCGACAACGTGGAGGACCATCTCGGCCACGGGCTCTTCATCCTGCTGCTGGTTGGCTCGCACGTGGCGGGGGCGGCGCTGCACGCCGCCGTTGACCCCGGCAGCCCGATCCCCCTGGTCGGGGCCAGTGGAGGCATCAGCGGCGTGCTGGGGTATTACGCGCTGACGTTCCCGCGTGCACGGCTGGGCGTGTTCTGGCGGTACTGGTTTTTCTTCAAGTACGACCGGATGCCGGCGCTGGTTTACCTGGGCCTTTATGTCATCCTGCAACTGCTCGGGGCGCGTGAGCAACTGCGTGGGTTCGGCGGCGTATCGTACCTTGCTCATCTGGGCGGTTTGGCCGTCGGCTGCCTGGCGGCATTGGGCGTTCGCCTGGCCAAGACGTGGCCGCCGGAGTTCATGCGTGATGCCTGAGGACCGAACCGGGGCGGCGCGGGCGTGCGTTGGCGCGGCGCGGCGCGGGGCCCGCACGCGCTGCTTCGTCGGACGCAGTCTTGTCTCGGGCCCGGATTGGCGGTAGCATCTCTGTTTCGCACACCCCGTTTCCGCAAGGAGATGCCGCACATGACGATGAAAGCGCTCGTGAAGGCGAAGGCCGAAGAGGGTCTCTGGCTCCAGGACGTGCCGGTGCCGGAGGTCGGCAAGAACGACGTGCGGATCAAACTGCTCAAGACGAGCATCTGCGGCACCGACGTCCACATCTGGAACTGGAACGCCTGGGCCCGGAAGACCATCCCCGTGCCGATGGTCATCGGTCACGAGTTCGTCGGCACCGTCGATGCGGTCGGCGAGAACATCGAGGACTTCGCACCCGGCGAACTCGTCAGCGGCGAAGGGCACCTCGTCTGCGGTCACTGCCGCAACTGCCTGGCCGGG
>CAZEBQ010000037.1:0-20719 GCA_964510295.1 uncultured Anaerolineales bacterium
AACGCATTCACTCGGGCGACTACGGCAACGATGTTCTCAACTGGGCCGTGAGCACGTCGGCCGGCGGCACGCCCGGCGCCGCCAACTCCGGCCTCCCGCCGCAAGTCACCGCCGTCGCCCTGAACCCCGACCCCGGACGCGCGGCGCGGAGCGTGGGCGCCATCGACCCCAGCGGCCTCGGCGTCGAGACCGTCGTCGTCACCTTCAGCGAAGACGTGACCTTCGCGCCCGAGGACGTCTTGGCCGAGAAGGTCACCTTCGACACACTCGGCGACGAGACGAGCGCTGTGACCGTCACGCCCGCCGGCGTCTACGGCACCGGCACGAGCGCGATGACGATCACCTTCGCCGACTCCTGGCTGCAGATGGTCGATACCTGGGTCCGCATCACGCTGTCCGAAACGATCATCGATGCCTCGGCCCAAGGTCTCGACGGCGAACCGGCCGCCGACTCGAGCGGCCTCGGATACATCTACGAGTCAGGTCTCGATCTGCCAAGCGGCAACGGCACCGCCGGCGGGGAGGCCGTCTTCTACGTCGGAAGCCTGCGGGCCGACATGCGCGGCTTCGGACCCTCGGCCGAAGAGCCGAACGGGACGGTCGATTCGTGGGACATCACCGGCTTCACGCAGAAGTACCTCGCGGGGGACCTCGACGCCGATTTCCGCGGTTTCGGACCCATCGCCGAAGAGCCGAACGGAGCGGTCGACTCGTGGGACATCAACGGCTTCACCTCCCGCTACACCGCCGCCCTCGCCGCCGGCACGCACCTGAACGACCTTCCCACCTCCGGCGGCCCCCTCGCAACCGGCGCCCCCTCCCCCCTCCCACTCATCGCAACCGCCACGCCAAGCGACACTAAGCGGGGTCAGGTAAATTCTTTGCAGTTGATGCGCGGCGGGTCTCCGTACCCGCCGCGATATGGCGGTCGCAAGCGCGGTGGGTACGGAGACCCACCGCGCAAGACTCCTTCTTCATCCGCGAATGCTTCGCCGCCCGAGCCGGGAGCGGAAGCTCCCGGTCACGTTCCCCACCCTGCCGTCCCAATCGCCGCCAACATGGCCACCGGACAGCCGGCGCCCATGTTACCCGCCCTGACCGGCGCGCCGGAAGTCGACCTTCTGGCCGCACCGCCGTTGGGGGTGTTATTGTGAGCAGCGTAGTGCAAAAGCATTTATGCAGGGTGATAAGACGCTAAGGTTATACGAATGAGCGCGGACGAGAAAACGGGACGCGCGCGGGACCGTGGACGCCGCGGGCCGGGACCCCCGGCCGTCTTCGAGCCGATGGAACCGCGCCTGCTGCTGGACTCGACCCCCCTGATCACCGAGTTCCTGGCCGACAACAGCGTGCCGTGGTACGCCACCAATCCCGACTCCGACTGGGACTGGATCGAAATCCACAATCCCACCACCGACGCCGTCAGCCTCGACGGGTGGCACCTGACCGACGACTCCGACGACCTGTCGAAGTGGACCTTCCCGGCGGCCGTCACGCTGGAGTCGGGCGAGTACCTGGTCGTCTTTGCCTCGGGCCTGACGGGCGACACCGCCCATCCCGAGGACCTGCACGTGCCGTTCGGCCTGAGCCGTGGCGGCGAGTACGTGGCGCTGGTCATGCCGGGCGGCGAGGAAGAGGATATCGTCAGCGCGTACGATTTCCCCGCTCAGGAAGAGGATGTCTCGTACGGGTTGTACGAGGATACGGCCGTCACGCCGGTGGTCCCCGCCGAGAGCACCGCGTACACGCTGATCCCCGATGCGGAGGTCCCCGGCTGGACGGACCTCGGCTTCGATGCCACGGGCTGGACGCAGGGCGATACGGGCGTCGGGTTCGAGACGCTCTTCCGCGGCTTTGCCGTCACGCTTTACGAGACGGTCCCCGGTGTTTCGGTCAGCAGCCTGGGTGTGGCCCGGAGCGTCATCGATACCCCCTCGTACCAGAGCGGCGTGTTTGCCGCGAACGTCGAGTACATCAACTATTACAACACGGGCGGTCACGGCCACGTGGACACCGGCGAGAACAGTTTCCCCGGCCTCGTGATCGGCCACGACGTGGACGACTTCGTCGTGGAGGCGACGGCCAAGGTCACCATCCCGACGGCGGGCGATTGGACCTTCCTCGTCAACAGCGATGACGGGTTCGCCCTGGAACTCGACAACGGTACGGATAGTTTCTCCATCGAGGACCCGAACGTGCGCCCCCCGACCGACACGTCGGGCGTGTTCAGCGTCGCGACGCCCGGCGAGTACGACCTGCGCCTGATCATGTTCGATCGCGCCGTGGGCGCCGAAGTGGAACTGTGGGCCGCCGAAGGCAACCACGACGCATGGACCGCCGAGGACTTCCGACTCGTCGGCGACGTGGCCAACGGCGGTCTCTACGTCGAAGGCGAGGTCGCGGCCGGGTCCGACAGCGCCTACGGTGACCTGATCGGAACCGACGTCGAAGTCGAGATGGCCGGCCTGAACGCGTCGGCCTTCATCCGCGTACCGTTCAACGTGGCCGACCCGCTCGATTACGACACGCTCCACCTGCGCATGAAGTACGACGACGGGTTCGTGGCGTACCTGAACGGCACGGAGGTGGCCCGCCGCAACGCCCCCGGCGTCCCCGGCGCCGCGCCGGCGTGGGATGCGGCCGCCACCGGCGGGCATCCCAACCCCCTGGCCACCCGGTACGAGGCCATCAACATCTCGAACCACCTGGGGCTGCTTCAGACGGGCACGAACGTCCTGGCGATTCACGGGTTGAACGAGGGGGCCGACGACAACGATTTTCTCATCATGCCGGAGGTGGCCAAGATCGAGCAACTCGGCCTGACCCCGCATTTCTTCGCCACGCCGAGCCCCGGGGGTGCCAACGTCGAGGATTTCATCGCCTTCGTGGGCGACACCACGTTTGACTTTGACCGCGGCTTCTACGATGCGCCGTTCGAGGTCGTCATCTCCTGCAACACGCCCGACGCGGCGATCTACTACACGACCGACTCGAGCAGCCCCCTTCTGGCCGACGGCACCGTCTCGCCCGCCGCCAACGAGTACCTGGCGCCGGTCCCGATCACCACGACCACCACCCTCCGCGCCGCCGCCGTCCGGGAGGGATGGGAACCGTCGAACGTCGATACCCAGACCTACATCTTCCTGGCCGACGTCATCAACCAGCCGATCAATCCGGCCGGGTTCCCGACGACGTGGGTCGGCATCGGCCAGAGCACCGCCGCCGACTACGAGATGGACCCGGAGGTCGTCAACAACCCGCTTTACAGCAACACCCTTATCGACGACCTCCAATCGATCCCCACGATGTCGCTCGTGATGAACATGGCCGACCTCTTCAGTACGAGCACGGGCATCTACGTCAATTCGCGTCAGATCGGGTATGAGGGTATCGATTGGGAACGGCCCGGCTCGATCGAGATGTTCTACCCCGAGGGCTACGAGGCCTCGGACGACGGATTCCAGGTCAACTGCGGCGTCCGGATGTACGGCGGTGTCGGTCGCAACCTCGGATACAAGAAACTCTCGTTCCGCCTGCTGTTCAAAGGCGAGTACGGTCCGACGAAACTCAATTACCCGCTCTTGGGCGACGACGCCACCGACCGGTTCGACACCGTTATCCTGCGGCACAACTTCAACGACGGCTACGTGTGGGGAGGCGCCGATTCACAGTACATCCGCGACGAGTACGTGCG
The DNA here is from genome assembly GCA_964510295.1 of uncultured Anaerolineales bacterium. Taxonomy (GTDB): domain Bacteria; phylum Planctomycetota; class Phycisphaerae; order FEN-1346; family FEN-1346; genus JAUVZF01. Next base: position 3,695 of record CAZEBQ010000037.1, read on the forward strand.
CCAAATGCAGTTGGCGCTCGGCGGCGCCTCGGCTCACGGCAACTTCGTCCACCTGTACGTCAACGGCCTGTACTGGGGACTGTACAATCCCTGCGAGCGGCCCGACCAGTCGTTCGGCGCCGCCTACTTCGGCGGCGACAAGGACGACTGGGATGCCGTCAACTCCGGCGACCCCACCGGCGAGAGCGACCTCACCGACTGGAACGCCATGCTCAGCCTCTGCGGCAGCGGCATGACCTCCCTCAGCCAGTACGAACGCCTTCAGGGCAACAACCCGGACGGGACCGACAACCCCAACTATCCGAACTACCTCGACGTCACCAACTACGCCATCTACATGCTCACCAACTTCTTCGTCGGCAACACCGACTGGCCCGGCCACAACTGGTACGCCGCCAGGGCCGAGGACCCCGGCAGCACCGGCTTCAAGTCCTTCGCCTGGGACTCCGAATGGGTCGTGGGCATGCGGTCGCTCGTCCACACCGACGTCACAGGCCGGACCAACAGCCTCTGCGAACCCTACGGCTATCTGCGCGGGAACACCGAGTGGCGGGTCCTGTTCGGCGACATCGCCCACAGGGCCTTCTTCAACGGCGGGCCGCTCTACGTCGACTCGGGACTGCCGATGTGGGATCCCGCCCATCCTGAACGCAACCAGCCCGCCGCCCTCTACGCATCACTGGCCGACGAGGTCGAACGCGCCATGGTCGGCGAGTCGGCACGCTGGGGCGACGTGGCGAGCGGGTCGCCCTACAACCTCCTCCAGTGGCAGTACGAACGCGACTCGATCCTCAACAGTTACATGCGCGACCGGGCCGGCATCGTCCTCCAGCAACTCAAAAACCTCAGCCTGTACCCGGACGTCACCGCCCCGACCTTCAACGTCAACGGCGCCTACCAGCACGGCGGGACCGTCTCGGAAGGCGACCAACTCACCGTCACCGGGGCCCCCGGCATCATCTACTACACCCTCGACGGTTCGGACCCGCGTCAACTGGGCGGCGGTGTTTCGCCCGGCGCCCGTACCTACAGCCCGGCCGGCCCCATCACGCTCGACGCCAGCGTCCACGTCAAGGCGCGGGCTTACAGCGGGGGCCAGTGGAGCGCTCTGAACGAAGCGACGTTCACGCAGGAGTTCGCCCCGCCGCTTCGCGTGACCGAGGTCATGTACAACCCGGCCGTCCCCACCGCCGCCGAGCAGGCCCTCGGGTTCATGGACAACGAGTGGTTCGAGTACGTTGAACTCCGCAACGTCGGCGACGAACCGCTCCAACTCGAAGGCATGCGGTTCGTCACCGGCGTCCGTTTCACCTTCCCCGCCATGACGCTCCCGGCCGGCGCCTGCGTCCTGGTCGTCCGGAACCAGGAGGCCTTCGAGGCCCGCTACGGCACGGGACTCACCATCGCCGGCGAGTTCGACAGCGACACCGGCCTCGCCAACGGCGGAGAGGACCTCTTCCTCGAAGAGGCCGTCGGCGCCGTCATCCAGGGCTTCGACTACGAGGACGACTGGTTCGACCTGACCGACGGCGACGGCTTCTCCCTCACCGTCCGCAACCCCGCCGCCGACCTTACCGCCTGGGACACCCGGGAGGGCTGGCGCGCGAGTTGGCAGGCCGGCGGCAGCCCCGGCGCCGACGACGCCGGCTACGACCCCGGCTCCATCGTCATCAACGAGATCCTCGCCCACTCCGACGGCGGCGTCGAAGACTGGATCGAACTGAAAAACGCCACCGCCGACGAGACGATCGACATCACCGGATGGTTCCTCAGCGACGATCCGACCCAACTCGACATGTACGAGATTCCCGCCACCGTCCTCGCTCCCGGCGACGTCGTCGCCTTCAACGAACTGGACCACTTCGGCGCCGCCTTCGCCCTGAGCGAACTCGGCGACGCCGTGTTCCTCACGTCGCGCTCGCCCGGCGGCACACCCGGCGGGTACCGCGAGGACGAGTTCTTCGGCGCCTCCGAGCGCGGCGTCACCATCGGCCGGCACATCAAGTCGAACGGCGGCAAGGACTTCGTCACCATGTCCGCCCCCACCTACGAGGCCGAGAACGCCGGCCCCCTTGTCCCCGGCGTTGTCATCAACGAGATTATGTACAACCCCCAGGAACTCGGCGCACCGGAGTGGATCGAACTGTACAACCGCACCGCCGCCGACGTCCTCCTCTACGACGACGAGCCCGCGGCGAACCCCTGGAAGTTCACCGACGGCATCGTGTTCACCTTCCCGGCCGGCGCCGCCGTTCCCGCGGGCGGCTACGCCCTCGTGGTGCAGAACGACCCCGCAACGTTCCGGGCGACCTACGGCATCCCCGCCGGCGTCCCCATCTACGGGCCGTTCGAGGCCCCGCCCGAGGACCCGCTTAATCCGAGTAATCTGGCCAACGAGGGCGAACGCATCGAACTGTCCAGGCCCGGCGAGCCCGAACCTGGCACCGGCTTCGTCCCCTACATCCAGGCCGAAAAGGTCACCTACGAGGACCGCGACCCCTGGTCCAGCCGGCCCGACGGCTTCGGCGCCGCCCTGTCCCGCGTCTCGCCGGACGACTACGGCAACGATGCGGCCAACTGGCAATCGAGCACGATAGGCGGCACGCCGGGCGCGCTCAACGAGGGCGTCGACGACACCCCACCCACCACGCCGACCGACCTGGCCGCCGCACTCATCAGCGGCACGGAACTCCGCCTCACGTGGACCGGTTCGGTCGATCCCCAGAGCGCCGTCGCCTGCTACCGCCTCTACCGAGACGGCCTCGTCATCGGCGAACCGACAGATACCGCCTTCAACGACACCGAGGTGGACCCGTCCCGGACGTACTCCTATGAGGTCTCGGCCGTCAACCTCGACGACATCGAGAGCGACCGCAGCACCCCGCCGCTCGAGATTCGCCTGCTTGCCATCGAGTCCGTTGCCACGCCCGACTCGACGACCGTGCGCCTTGCCTTCACCGAGGAGGTCACCGCCGCCACGGCCGGCAGCCCCGACAACTACCAGGTCACCTACGACGGCGGCGCCCAGGCGGTCGGCGTCACCGGCGTGGTGCTTCAGAGCGACGATCGCACCGTCCTCCTCACGCTCGATCAGGACCTGGTCGGCGAAACCACCTACACCCTGGCGGTGGCCGGCATCGTCGCCGAGTCGGGCATCGAGATCGTCCCGGACAGCCGCATCGACTTCCTGTTCTACATACCCGGTTCCGGAACCATCCTGCGAGAGTACTGGACGGGCATCATCGGGAGCACGATCCCCAACCTCACGGGCCACATCGACTATCCCCTCATGCCGGACGGCGCCGACGAGATGTCGCTCTTCGAGATCCCCTTGAACTGGTCCGACTCCTACGGCACGCGGCTGCGAGGTTATCTCCATCCGCCGGCCACCGGCAACTACACCTTCTACATCGCCAGCGACGATTTCTCCGAACTCTGGCTCAGCACCGACGAGAATCCCGACGGCGCGACGCTCATCTGCAGGGTGAACGGGTACGTCAACCCCCGGGACTGGTCCAGCCTGACCCATCCGGAGCAACGCTCCGTGCCGATCCATCTCGAGGTCGGCCACACGTATTATGTCGAGGCCCTCCACAAGGAGCACGGCGGCAACGACCATCTGAGCGTCGCCTGGGAACTGCCCGACGGCACATTCGAAGGACCCATCCCCTCCGAACGCCTGTCGCCCTTTGTCATCGTGCCGCCCGACATCACCGTCAGCATTGAGGCGATCGACGCCTCCGCGCACGAGGAACAGACCGACCCCGGCACCTTCCGCGTCACCCGCGCCGGCAACACCGACGAGGCCGTCACCGTGCACTGCGCCGTCAGCGGAACGGCCGGCAACTGGGACTACGTCGAGGCCCTGAGCGGCCAGATCGAGTTCGCGCCGGGCCAGGACACCGTCACCTTCGACGTCACACCCGCCGACGACGACGAGGAAGAACTCGACGAGACCGTGATCCTGACCCTGATCCTGACGCCCGACTACCTCATCGACACGGCCCAGGCCATCGTCACGATCACCGACAACGACACGCCCCAGGATATCACCGTCAACGTTCACGTCTCCGACATCACTGCGGCCGAAGAGGGCCCCGATCCCGGCGCCTTCATCATCAGGCGCATCGGACCCATCGACCGTCACCTGACGGTTTACTACACGGTCACAGGCACCGCCGACACCAACGATCACGAGGAGGTTCTCTCCGGCCAGGTCGACATCCCCGTCGGACAGGACGCCGTCCGGATCGATATCACACCCGTCGACGATGACCGGCCCGAACCCGATGAAACCATCATCCTCACGCTCCTGCCGGACCCCATGTACGACATCGGTATCTCACCCGCTACCACGATCACCATTGCCGACAACGACGGCGGTCCGATCACCGCAATCGTCAACCTCTGGGTCAGCGACGCGGCTGCCGCGGAGGAGGGACCCGACACCGGCACCGTCGTGCTCTTCCGCAGCGGCGACACCGACGGCGACCTCACGGTCTACTACACCATCGGCGGCACCGCCACGCCGGCGGACTACCAGCCCGCCTTGACCGGAAGCCACGTGATTCCCGCGGGCGAGTCCTTTGCTTCGGCCGCTGTGACGCCCATCGACGACGGCGAGCAGGAGTCCAGCGAAACCGTCGTGCTGAGCCTCGTCAAAGGGCCCGGCTACGACCGGGGATTCTCGACGAAGGGGACCGTGACGATTGCCGACAACGACCCCGACCCGCCCGAAATCACGGTCAGCGCCGAGGCCACCGACCCGGCGGCCGACGAAGCCGGGCTCGACCCGGCCGAGTTCACCGTCACCCGACTCGGACCCACCGGCTCTCCTCTGACCGTCTACTACACGCTCGCCGGAACCGCCGACACCGCCGACTACGCGCCCCTGCCCGGGCAGGTTGACATTCCGGCCGACCAGACCTCCGCCACGATCTCCGTCATGCCGATTGACGACCCCGACGACGAGCCCCTCGAAACCCTCGTCCTGGTCCTCACCGGCCACCCGACGTACGGCGTCGACGTACGGACCGCCACCGTCATGATTGCCGACGACGACGAACCCGGACCGCCCGCGTCCGAGGTCTGGATCGGCCTGGCCGACAACCACTGGGAGAACCCGGCCAACTGGTCGGCCTCGGTCGTGCCGGGCATCGAGACGACCGCCGTCTTCAGCGGACCCACGTCCTACCAGCCCGTTCTCTACCAGAGCCAGGTTGTCAAGGGACTCGATTTCACCACGACCGGATGGACCCTCGGCGGCGCCGGACACACCCTGATCCTCGGCGACGACGGCATCGCGAGCACCGGCACCAACACGGTCGAACCCGACATCGTGCTGGCGGCGGCCGCCGGGTGGACCGTCGAAGGCACCGACACGCTCGAAGCGACCGGGGCCCTCGATGCGGCCGGCTGGTCGCTCACCAAGAGCGGCGGCGGCACCCTCGTCATCGAAGACGCCCGGGACCTGGCGGCCTTCACCGTCGACGCCGGCACCGTTCGCCTGGCAACCGGGGCGGGGGCCGTCCTGGTCACCCAGGCCCTCGACCTCGCACCGGGGGCGACCCTTGACGTTGCCGACGGCAGCGTCGTCATCGACTACACGGGCGGGGCGAGTCCGCATACGCAAGTGGCGGAGTGGATCGCAGACGGCCGGGCCGACGACGCCTGGAACGGCACCGGACTGACCTCGAGCGAGGCGGCGGCCGATGTCCAGCGCTTGACGGCCGTCGGCGTTATCGACAACAGCGACTCGCAGTTGGCTATCGGCGGCCTGACAACCTTCGCCGGCGTGACGGTCGACGAGACGAGCGTTCTCCTCGGCTACGTCTGGTACGGCGACGCCAACCTCGATGGGACCGTCGACACCAACGACTACGACCGCATCAACACGAACTGGCTCCTCTGGACCCAGGAAGCGACCGTGCCCGCCGGCGGATTCCGCTGGGCCGTCGGCGACTTCACCTACGACGGGACCATCGACACGAACGACTACGACAGGATCAACAATGCGTGGCTGCACCAGACCGGGCCGTTGGACGCGCCTGGCGCCTCGGATGCCGCCGCGCCTGAGCCGCTCACGGCCCCCACGACCCACTCGTCGGGCTCGCCGGCCCCGGCCGCCCTGCCCGCCGAGACGGCGCTGCTGGCCGACGCCGCCGGCCAGGCCGAGACCGGCTCGGTCGCAGATGTCCGCCAGCCGACGACGCTCCAACCGACCCTGGGCACCGCGGCGCCTGAGGATGCCTCCGCCGCCGCACTCGCGCTCGATGCGGCCGACTTCGCACCCCCCTCCGCCGTCTGGTCGCCGGCCATGGAGGCCGGGCAGGCAGCGGACGTTGACCTTTTCGATGCGGTCGGCTTCATCGACCTTCTTGCTGCCGAGGCCCTGGAGGTGCCGCTGGGCGCGTGAGAAGGGTCCGGCCGGCCGGATTGAGACGAACAACCACCGCCGAGGACGATACGAAACCGTGATACAGAGGTCCAAACATCGCAACGCTTGCGCCCCTCGCGCCGGCCGGCCCGTGTTCGAGCCGATGGAACCGCGCCTGATGCTCGACGCGGCCGACATCGTCATCAACGAGATCATGTATCACCCGGCCGGTCTGCCGGAACCCCTGGGCCTTGAGTTCGTGGAACTGCTCAACACCGGTCCGGACCCCGTCAACCTGAACGGCTGGCGCCTGAACCGCGGCGCCGACTACACCTTCCCGGATGTGACCCTTGCCGCCGGCGATTACCTCGTCGTGGCGGCCGACACGGCGGCCTTCCTGGCCGAGTATGCCGAGTTCGCCGGCAACCTCGTCGGCGGGCCCGACGGATGGGACGGCCGGCTCTCGAACTCCGGCGAAGACGTCGAACTCGAAGACGCCGCCGGCATACGCATCGACCTCGTCCACTATGCCGACGAGGGCGAATGGGCCGTCCGCATCGAGGGCCGGCCCGACCACGGTCACACCGGATGGACCTGGGCCGACGACCACGACGGCGGCGGAAAGTCCCTCGAACTCATCAATCCGGACCTCTCGAACGCGGTCGGGCAGAACTGGGCCGCCAGCCTCACCGACGGCGGCACCCCCGGCCAGGCCAACTCCGTCGCGTCGGCCGACGTCGCCCCCTTCATCCTCGACGCTCAGCACTACCCGGTGATCCCCTCCACCTCGGACCCCGTCACCATCACGGCCCGCGTCGTGGATGAACTGACCACCGGCCTGACCGTGCGCCTCTACACCCGTCTCGACGAGGTCGAGACCGAGTTTACGGTCCACCAGATGTTTGACGACGGCCGGCACGGCGACGACCAGGCCGGCGACGGCCTCTACGGCGCCGTCCTCGATCCGCAGCCGGTGGACCTGACGATCGTCGAGTTCTACGTCGAGGCGCTCGACGCCGGCGGCCGCGCACGCACCTGGCCCAGACCCGTCCCGGGGCACGGGCAGGTGGCGGGCGCCCTCTACCAGGTGGACAACTCCTACGACGCAGGCGCCGAGTGGGTCGCCTCTCGTCTGCCCGTCTACCGGCTGATCATGACCGACGCCGAGCGCGACGAACTGATCCAGGAGATCTGCGGCGGGGGCGACCACGAATCCAACGCCCAGATGAACGGCACGTTCATCTCCGTCGACGGCGCCGATCCCCGCGTGCGGTACCAGGTGGGCATCCGCAACCGCGGGGCCGGCACTCGCAACGATTCGCCCTACAACCACCGGGTCAACTTCGCGAGCGACGCCCCCTGGAACGGCGTCACGGCGCTGAACATCAACCACCGGTACGGTTGGGTCCAGGTCATCGGCAGCGCGGTGTGGCGTGCGGCCGGGCTGCCGGCCGCCTCCGCCAGGGGTGTCGGCGTCCGCGTCAACGGCGTAGACCGGGCCCAGTCGGGCGGTCTCATGTACGGCGCGTATGCGGCCGTCGAGGTGCTCGACGCCGACTGGGCCGAGCACTGGTACCCCGACGATTCCGCAGGCGACCTGTGGCGACTGACCGACCGGGACGTTGCTGTGGGGGCCGAGTTGCAGTGGGAAGGATGGGACCCCGCCGAGTACCGCGACATGTACCTGAAGCAGACGAACGACGCCCAGGACGAATGGGACGGCCTCATCAACATGATCTACGAGTTGAACCACGCCCCCGCCGAGACCTTCGTCGAGGACGTCAGAGCCTGGGTCAACATCGACCAGTGGCTGCGGTTCATGGCCGTCGATGCCCTGGTGGGGAACCGCGAGGGCGGCCTGACCAGCGGACGAGGCGACGACTACGCCATGTACCAGGGCGTTCTGGACCCGCGGTTCCTTCTCGTCCCGCACGACCTCGATACGCTCTTCGGCGAGGGCGGCACCAGCGCCGACTATGACCGGAGCATCTTCGTCTACGACGGCGTGGAGGGACTGCGCGACTTCCTCCGCCATCCCGACATCATCCCGCGCTACTATGCCCAGTTCCTCGACCTCATCGACACCGTCTTTGCGCCCGAAAACTTCGACCCGATGATCGACGAGATCCTCGGCGGATGGGTGCCGACAGGCGTCATCCAGGACATGAAGGATTACGTCCAGGACCGGATCAACCGCACGGATGCCATCCTCGACCAGATTCCCATGCCGGGCCTGTCGGTCAGCACCGACCTGGCCACGCAGGACGGCTATCCACGCACCACGTCCGAATCGTGGACCCTCGAGGGCACCGCCGACGGCACCACGCGCTCCATCACCGTCAACGGCGCCCTGGCCGACTGGGACCCGCGGCCCGACGGCGAGTGGACCTTCGACAGCACCGACTTCGGCGACGCCTACGACGAGCAGACCCTCGTCACGTCCGACGCCTCCGTGTCGTACCACGTGCCCACCGCCGGCGAGGACCCCCTGGCGTGGACCGCCACGGGCTACGACGCCGACGCCTGGACCGACTCGGTCGGCGAGGCTCTGGCCGGCCTGCTCGTGACGGAAATCTCGACCGGCCAGATGCGCTACGTCGAACTGCAGAACGTCTCGGCCGACGCTATCGACACGGCCGGCTGGGTCGTCGCCGCCAACGACGCAGCCGCCGGAGCCGCCGGCGTCGTCACGACGCTCTGGAATCTCCCTGCCTCGGTGGCCGCCGGAGACGTGCTCTACCGGACCGACGCCGCAGACGACAACTATTGGGGCGAAACCCTGCCCTGGGACCCCGAAGGCGCCGGATGGGTCATGCTGGTCGACAACGCCGGCAACCTCATGGACCTCCTCGCCTGGGGCTACACCGAGGCCGAGATCGCGGCCATGTCGGTCACCGTGAACGGGTTCCCCGTCACGGTGGGCGGCGAGTGGACCGGCGACGGGGCCGACGTCGGCACCACGGGCCCCGGCGGGCCGACCGGCGGGTTCGTCGCCTTCAACGACCACGTCGCCGGCGACGATACGCACGCCTACGCCACCGACTACGGCGCCCAGCCGGGCGGCACCGCCTCCGGACACCTCAAGGACATCGCGACCGGCGACGACACGACCGTCACCCTGACGACGACCGCCAGTGGCGTGGTTTACGACGTGAATTCCGACAATCCCGCCGCCGGCACCGACGCCTACGATGTCTTCAACGGCTACGTGGACTTCGAGGCCGGCACGAACACCAGCCTCGAGACCGGGCCGGGCGCCAACTACACCCATACCTTCACGGGCCTCGACACCGGCGACACCGTCACGTACAACGTCACCGGCACGTCGATCCGCGGCGGCGGCTACGAGAACCGTTGGGTGCTCGTGACCCTGCAGGGCGCGGCCGACGCCACGCCGGCACACAGCACCGGCCTCGGCGTCGTGGGCATCGACGATGACGAGGTGGCCCTGTGGTGCGGGGAGAACGACTGGGACGACCAGGGATTCGTGGTCGGCTGGACCGACATCGATCCCGGCCCGGACGGCGAGTTCGCCGTCGTCTCCACCCAATACACCGGCCCCATCCCGACGGAGGTGGACCCCGGCGGCATGGCCGACGCGTCGAAGGCCTACGCCCTGACGGGCATCCGCCTCGAAGAGGTTGCCCCGTCCGGCCCGCTCTCGTTCCTGAAGCGGACCGGCGGCGCCGACTCAGGCGGCGCAAGTGACTTCGGCCGGAGCACCTTCGGCAGCAAGGGCGCCGAAAACGCCGATATGACCGTCCCCTTCGGGACGGTCCGGCCGGCGACGATGGGCGTCGGCTACAGCGGCGGCGCGTACGACCCCTACGTTGCGACCGACGTCGCCGCCGCCATCCAGGGCGCCAGCGCCTCGCTCTGGACCCGTCTCGAGTTCACCGCCCCCGACCTGCCGTCCTACGACGGGCTGCGGCTGCGCGTCCGGTACGACGACGGTTTCGTGGCGTATCTGAACGGCGAGAAGGTGGCCGAGGCCAACGCCCCCGCCTCGCCGGCGTGGGATTCAGCCGCCACCGACGAGCACGACGGCGCCGCCGTCGTCGAGATCGACATCGCCGCCAACCTCGCCGACCTGCTCGTCGGCGACAACGTTCTGGCCATCCACGGCCTGAACGCCGGCCCCGCCGACGCCGACTTCCTCATCCAGGCCGAACTCATCGCCACCCGGGGAACACCGGGCCTGAACCTCGACCTCATGCCCGGCATCAACCGTATCACCGTCGAAACGTACGACGGTCCCTACGGCACCGGCAACGTTCTCGAGACCGACTTCATCGACATCTGGTACGACACCGGCGTGACGACCCACTATCCGCAGGGTGTCGAGGGCGGGGGCGTGGGCGCCCCGGCCGACGACGGCCAGCCGCCCGCTTCCACCGCGGACGCCGGCCTCAGCGCGACCCTCCTGACGCGCAACAGTTACCTGCCGGGCACCCCGTTCCTGGTGCGCGTCGAGGTCATCGACCAGGCCGACGGCAGCGTCTACCGCGACCTGTGGGACGCCACCGCCGCCATCCAGTCCGACAACCCGGCCGTCGTTCTCGACACCGCCGCCGTCACCCTCTACAACGGCCTGGGCAGCGCCCTGGTCACGGCCGCCGGCTCGGGCGACTTCACCCTGCAGGTGGACGTCGGCGGGCTTCAGACGAGCAAGGCACTCGTCGACTGGTCCGCCCAGCCGGTCACCACGGTCTTCGGCAGCATCAGCGGCGATACGACCTGGGGCGGCATCGTCCACGTCACGGGCGGCGACCTCGCCATCGACGACGGCGTCACCCTGACGCTCGACCCGGGGACGCTCGTCCTGATCGACGGCGTGGCCTCGGGCAGCGGCGGAACCGACATCGACGTCGCCGGCGCCATCCAATCGCTCGGCACGGTCGATGCCCCGGTCACCTTCACGGCTTACGTGGCGGGCGAGAACTGGGGCGAACTCGACCACCGCGACGCCGAACCCTCCACCTTCCAGTACACCAACATCCACCAGGCCGGGCACTCGCCTGGCGTCGGGCACACGGGCTCCGGACCGACCGTTCGCACCACCGGCTCGGCCTTCGTCTTCGATCACGCGAACCTGACCGACAACGCCGGCAAGATCATGCACGCCACGAGCGGCACCGATCTTGAGTTCCGCGACAGCACGTTCGCCCGTTCGATCATGGGGCCGGAGGTCGCCGGCACGTCGCTCCTGTTCGAGGACTCGTGGATCGCCGACATGCACGCCGGCGACGACGCCGACGGCATCTACATCCACGACCAGCAGACCGGCCAGCAGTGCATCATGCGCACCAGCGTGGTGGCCAACGTCGATGACGACGGCATCGACACCCTCGGCTCCGACCTCGTGCTCCAGAACGTCATCGTCCGCGATTCCAATGACAAGGCCGTCAGTGTCTACGGCGGCACCGTCGACATCGACCACTGCCTCATCGTCGAGAACAACAAGGCGCCCGAAGACCCCACCGTCGCCAGCATCGCCGCCAAGACCACCGAAGGAGCGACCGCCACCGTCACCATCGACCACACCACCATCGTCGCGACCACCACCCTGGGCGTCACCGACATCGGTATCCAGTCCCACAACAAGTACGGCGTCTCAACCGGAACCATCGTCTGGAACGTGACCAACTCCATCATCGTCGCCACCGACCCCATCGACGTCCAGGCCCCGTACGCCGAATCCGACGTCCACCTCGATTACACGACCGTCTTCGACGAGACGTGGCCCGGCGTCGGCAACCTGCAACTCGACCCGCTGCTGACCGACCCGGCCGCTCACGATTACACGTTGCAGCCGGCCTCCCCGTGCGTGGACACCGGCGACCCGGCCTACCTGCCGCTCGACCCCGACGGCAGCCGGACCGACATGGGCTACCAGACCGCCGGGTCGCTGACCGAGGACACCGTCTGGACCGCCGCCGAGGGACCGTACCTCATCACGGCGGACCTGACGGTTCCCGCGGGGCTGAGCCTGACGATCGCCGAGGGCACGACCGTCTTCTTCGCCGCCGGCGCGCGGCTGACCGTCCGCGGGCTGCTCCAGGCCGACGGCGCCGAGTACGCTCCGATCCGCTTTACCCGCCTGCCCGGTTCGGGCGCCACGTGGCGCGGCATCCAGTTCGACGGCACGATGGCGGACAACCGCATCACCCACGCCGTCATCGAGTACGGCCGCACGAACGACGGCATGATCGGCCTCGATGCCTCTGCCCTGCTGGTGGACCACGTCACGTTCGACCACACCGACTACCGCCGCATCCGCACGGAAGGCTCGGCCCTGGTCGTCCGCAACTCCACCTTCACCGACCTGTTCGGCCCCGGCGAGGAGCCGACCTGGGACAACTACAACGAGCATATCTGGGGCGCCGCAGGCGCCGGGCTCGACCTGATCATCGACGGCAACCGCTTCGGCACCACCAAGGGACACAGCGACGCCATCGACGTCAACGGCGCCGAAGGCATGCGACTCCAGATCCTCAACAACATCTTCATGGGCGGCGGCGACGATGCACTCGACCTCGAAGGCGATGCCCACATCGAGGGCAACGTCTTCATGCACTTCCACAAAGACCAGTGGAACCACGGCAGCGGCAACGCCAACGCCATCTCCGCCGGCGACGCGGCAGACTACCTCATGACACGCAACCTCTTCCGGGACCTCGACCACGTTGCCCAGGTCAAGCACGACGCGTTCCTCACGTTCACGAACAACACCGTCTCCGACGTCGACTATCCGGCCATCTATTTTCTGCGGCCGGGACAGCCCGGCAGTTACGGCGACGGCGCCTACCTCGACGGCAACATCTTCCACGACGTGTCCGTGGCGTTCGGCGACGTGACGGCCGAGATCGACCTGACCGTCAACCGCTCGATCCTCGATGCCGCCTGGCACGGCTACGGCACGGGCAACCTGGAGGCCGACCCGCGTCTGGCGGACCCATCGGGCGGCGACGTCCGCCTCCTGGCCGGTTCCCCCGCCATCGGCGCCGGGCCGCTCGGACTCGACATGGGCTCCGACGTGCCCGCCGGGGCCGTCCTCCGCACCGACCTGCCCGCTGTGACCTACCGGACGGACGCGACGTTCACCGTCGGCGGGCCGGGCATCGTCGCCTACCAGGTCCAACTGGACGGCGGCGGGTGGAGCGCCGAGCAGCCCGTCGAGACGCCCGTCGTGCTGTCGGGCCTCGGCGACGCTGAGGACCACACGCTCCGGGTCATCGGCGCGTCGAGCGCGGGCGTCTGGCAGGATGCCGCCGCCGCCGTGTGGACCTGGCACGTCGATACGGCGCACCGGCAGTTGCTCATCAACGAGGTGCTGGCCGACAACGAATCGGCCCTTGAGGCCGGCGGCGTCTATCCCGACGTCATCGAACTGGTCTACGACGCCCCGGCCGGCGCCGCCGATTTCGCTCTCGAAGGCTACATCCTGACCGACGGGCCGAATGCGTTCGTCTTCCCGGCGGGCGCCGTCGTCCCGGCCGGCGCCTACCTCGTGCTCTACGGCGCCGCCGACCCCGGCGGCGCGCCGGGCACGTGGCTGGGCTTCGGCCTCCAGGCCGAGGGCGACGACCTCCGGCTCTACGAACCGGACGGCCTGACGGTGGTCGACACCGTCGCCTTCGGGCCGCAGGCCGCCGACCTGTCGATCGGCCGCGTCGGGCCGGCGCGCGCGTGGACCCTCACGCAGCCGACCGTCGGCGCCGCCAACGTCGCCGCACGCACCGGAAGGCAGGACACCCTCGTCGTCAACGAATGGTTCGCCCGCGGCGAGGTGGCCTTCGTGGACGATTTCATCGAACTCTACAACCCCGACACGCTCCCGGTGGCCCTGGACGGCGTGTACCTGACGGATAACCCGATCTCGCAGCGGGCGAAGGCGCCGTTGGGGCCGCTCGGTTTCGTCGCGGCCGGAGGCTTCGCCGCCTTCCGGGCCGACAACCAAAGCACGGGCGGCCACGTGGACTTCCGCCTGTCGGCCGACGAGGCGATGATCGGCCTCTACGACGCCGACGCGACGCCCATCGACCTGATCCTCTACATCCCCCAGACGACCGACGTCTCACAGGGCCGCACACCCGACGCAAGCGACCTGTGGGACCGCTTCGCCATCCCGACGCCGGGCCTCGCCAATCCGAAGGTCGTGGCAGGGGATACCGTCGTGGACACCCTCGTCGCCGCCGGCGCCGCCGCCGTCTTCCACGTGCCGACCGACGGCGAGGACCCCCTGGCGTGGACGGCGACCGGTTACGACGACGGCCTGTGGACCCGCGAGGTCTCCATCGACGAGGCAAGGCTCCTCATCACCGAGATCCAGACCGGCGAGACCGATTGGGTCGAAATCCAGAACGTCTCGGACCAGGTGATCGCCACGGCGGGATGGGCGGTGCTGGTCAACGACCCCTCCGGCGGCAGCATCAACGACGTGCTCGCCACGGCGTGGGACCTGCCGGCCTCGGTGGCTGCAGGCCACGTCCTTTATCGGACCGACGAGGCGGGCGACGATTACTGGGGCGACGACATCCCGTGGGACGCCGGCGGCTCGGGATGGGCGATGGTTCTGGACTCGGGCGGCGCGGTCGCCGATTTCCTCGCCTGGGGCTACACCGAGGCCGAGATCGCCTCGCTCTCCATCGACGCCGGCGCCTTCACGGGTATCACGGTCGGCGGTGAGTGGACCGGCGACGGGGCCGAGGTCGGCGACGGGACGGGCAGCGGCGTACCGGGGCCCGAACAGGACCTCTTCGACTTCGGCGCCGCGTGGGACTACCTGCACCCGCAGGATGGGGCCGACCCGGCCGGCTCGGACCCCGATTTCGACACGACGTGGATGCTGGCGACGGGTTACGACGGCCCGGCGTTCGACGGTTCCGGCCCGGGGCTTCTCGGCTTCGGCGGCATCAACTGGGCGTCGGTCGTCACGGACATCAGCGACCCCGGCAGCGGCGACCGCTACACGGCCTACTTCCGGCGCGAGTTCACCCTGGCCGACGACATGGTCGACATGGGCCTGGAGATCCTCAGCGACGACGGCGCCGTCATCTACATCGACGGCGTCGAAGCGGCGCGCAACAACATCACCGGCGCCGACACGTATTTCGCCTTCGCCGACGGTCACACCTACCCGAACGGCGAGAATACCGAAAACGTCACCCGAACGTTGTCCATTGACGACCTGAGCGCCGGGACCTACACGATGGCCGTGTCGGTGCACCAGACCAGCGTGACCAGTTCGGACACGGGTTTTGACCTGCGTCTGTTCGGCCGGACGGAAGGCAACCTGGGCACCGCGCTGGAGCGCTCCGGCGGCACCGACCGGAACTCGGCCGCCGACTTCGATGCCACCAACACGCCGACCCAAGGCTCGCAGAACGCCGATCTGACGGTGCCCTTCGGCGCCACGGTGCCGGTGGTCACGGGCCTGGGGTTCAGCGGCGGGCAATTCGACGACCACGTTGCGACGGACGTGGCGGGGGCCATGCTCGGCACGAACGCCTCGCTCTGGACCCGCATCGCGTTCCAGGCGGCCGACCTCTCGACCTACAACGTTCTGACGCTCCGCGTGCAGTACGACGACGGGTTCGTGGCGTACCTGAACGGCGAGAAGATCGCCGAGGCGAACGCCCCGGCGTCGCCGTCCTGGGACTCGGCCGCCACCGACGCCCACCCGGACGATCAGGCCGTCCTGTTCGAGCGGACCGACGTCTCCGATTACCTGGGCGCCCTGGTGGTGGGCGAGAACGTGCTGGCCATCCACGCTCTGAACGTCGGCGCCGCCGACGCCGATTTCCTCATCTCGGCCGAACTCCAGGCCGCCGCCTGCCCCTTCGACCCGAACCTGCTCGGCCTCCTGAACGGCCTCCGCGTCAGCGAGATCATGTACCATCATCCCGACGGATCGGACTTCGATTTTCTGGAACTCGTCAACGTCGGCAACGAGGACGTGGACCTGGCGGGCGTCCGCATCGACGGCGGCATCCGCTATACCTTCACCGGCGGGACGCTGGCACCCGGAGAGTACGTCGTCGTGGCGGACGATGTGGTCGAGTTCGAGGCGTGGTACGGCGGCGGCATCAACCTGGCCGGCCAATACACCGGAAGCCTCTCGAACGGCGGTGAGGAGATCATCCTGCGGCTGAGCGAACCGTACGACGCGGCCGTGCTGCGGTTCGAGTACGGCGATTCCTGGTTTGGGACAAAGGCCGACGGTGACGGCCTCAGCCTCGTGATCGTCGACGCGTCCCGCCCCCGCCGCACCTGGGACGACTGGTGGTCGTGGCGGCCGTCCGGCGATGTCAACCTCGACTCGATCGTCATCAACGAGGTTCTGGCCCATCAAGACCTGCCGACCGGCGACTGGATCGAGATCTATAACAACTGGGACCAGCCCGTCGACCTGGACGGATGGTTCCTGAGCGACTCCTCGGCCGACCTGATGAAGTTCGAGATCACCGCCGACGCCGTCGGCGACACGATCCTTCTGCCCGGCGGGTACGTGGTCCTGACCGAAGCCCAGCACTTCGGCGAGGCCGCCTCCGACCCGGGCAACCACACCTGGTTCGCCCTCAGCGAACACGGAGACGACGTGTGGCTGTCCTCCGGCGCCGGCGGCGTCCTGGGCACCTACCGCGAGA
>CAZEBQ010000038.1:0-6240 GCA_964510295.1 uncultured Anaerolineales bacterium
ACACGACGGCCGCCATCGGCAAGGGCTTCGCCATCGGAAGCGCCGCCCTGACGGCCCTGGCGTTGCTGGCGGCCTACGTCGAAGAGGTCCGCGTCGGCATGCACCGCGAGGCAGCGGCCGCCTACCACTACACGCAGGCCGGCGCGGTCTACGGTCTCGGCCACGGCAAGTTCGCCCAGGGCGTTCTTCCCGAGGCCGACGCCGAGACGCTCGCCCAGAAAGAGAAGGCCACGGTTGTTTACATGGAGGTCGCGGGCAAGGCCGACAACGCCGTCGAGCGGACCTTCGAGGGCAACACGGTGTTCCTGATCCCCGCCACGGCGGGCACAACCGCCAAGGCGCATCTGCCCGAGATCGGCCAGTACCAGGCGGGGATGCTCGATTTCATGCGGCACTACGGGGTGACGCCGATGAATCCGAAGTTCCTCGTCGGCACGTTCAGCGGCGTGCTGCTCGCGTTTGTGTTCTGCGCCCTGACGATGAAGGCCGTCGGACGGGCCGCCGGCGCCATGATCGACGAGGTCCGCCGCCAGTTCAAGGCCATCCCCGGTATCATGGAAGGGACGGCAAAACCGGACTACGCATCGTGTGTTATGATTGCCACCAGCGGCGCCCAGCGGGCGATGATCCTGCCGAGTTCGCTTGCCATCGTCGTCCCGGTCCTGGTCGGACTGCTCCTGGACGTCTCGGGCGTGCTGGGCCTGTTGGTGGGCGGCCTGACGGCGGGCTTTGCGCTGGCCGTCTTCATGGCCAACGCCGGCGGCGCGTGGGACAACGCCAAGAAATACATCGAAGGCGGGGCGCTGGGCGGCAAGGGCTCCGAAGCCCACAAGGCGGCCGTGGTCGGCGACACCGTGGGCGACCCCTTCAAGGACACCTCGGGGCCGTCGCTCAACATTCTCATCAAACTGATGAGCATGGTCAGCGTGGTGTTTGCCGGCCTGATCGTGAAGTTCGGCCCCATCATCGGCGACTATCTGCACATTGGCTGGAACCACTTGGCGAAGTAATGGCCAAACGCACGCGTACAGCCCGCAGCCTCGCCGTCCGGACGGCGCGCGTGTGTGCAGAGAACCGATGCCGCGACGTGACCGTGCTCGACCTGCGGAAACTGTCGCCCGTCACGGACTTCTTCGTCCTCGCGACGGGCACCTCGACCCGGCAGATGCGGACGGCCGTACAGCGCACCGTCGATGAGGGGAAGGAACTCGGCGAGAAGCCCTTCGGCGTAGAGGGCATTGCGTCGGGCCGCACCGCCAGCGACGCCCAGTGGCTCCTCATCGACTACGTGAACGTGGTGGTGCACGTCTTTACAGACGAGTCCCGCACCTACTACGACCTGGAACTGCTCTGGGGCGACGCGCCGCGCGTTGACTGGAAGAAGGGCTGGACGCCCCGCGAAGCAGAGGGCGCCGACTAGCCGCGAGCATAAGCGAGCGGTGGGGTTAGCATCATGCCAAACGTCCGGCAAATTCTCGAGGCTAGGTTAGCGGCAGCCATCCGCGAAGTCTTTCCCGACGCCGCTGACGCGCCCGCCATCGTCATGCAGGCGCAGGACGAACGGTTCGGCGACTACCAGGCCAACGGGGCCATGGCGCTGGCCAAACGCCTCGGGAAGAAGCCGCGCGACGTGGCGGCCGAGATCATCGCCAAGGCCGACTTGGCGGGGATTGCCGAGACACCCGAGATCGCCGGCCCCGGCTTCATCAACATCACGCTCTCGCCCGACTGGCTGGCCGCCCGGCTGGCGGATGTCCTGACCGACGAGCGCCTGGGCGTGCCCTCCCCCGCTCAGCGTCAAACCATCGTCGTAGACTACTCCGCCCCGAACCTGGCCAAAGAGATGCACGTCGGCCACCTGCGCTCCACGATCATCGGCGACGCCCTCGTGCGCGTGCTGGAGTTCCTCGGCCACACGGTCATTCGCCAGAACCACGTGGGCGATTGGGGAACGCAGTTCGGGATGCTTGTGGCTTGTTTTGATCTAGAGACACGCGATCTGGACGAAAGAACGGATGTGATAGCCAGCTGGCAAGGCGTTCACATAACGGACCTCGAGGAGTTCTACCGTCGAGCCAAGAGGCTGTTTGACGAAAACCCTGAGTTCGCGTCTGTCGCGCGTGAATTCGTAGTACGGCTTCAGGGGGGGGATCCTGAGGTCAAGCGCCGCTGGGAACATTTGAAGTACAATTCCCTCGGGCACTGCGACGAGGTGTACACGCGACTCGGGGTGCTCCTGACGGCCATGGACGTGCGCGGCGAGAGCGCGTACAACGGCGTCCTGCCGGACATCGTCGAGGCCCTGGAGGCCAAGGACCTGCTTACCGAATCCGAAGGCGCCCGGTGCGTATTCCTTCCTGAATTCACCGCCAAGGACGGGTCGCCCCTGCCGCTGATCGTCCAGAAATCCGACGAAGGCTACCTGTACGCTACGACCGACCTGGCAGCCATCCAGTTTCGCTGCGGCAAGGGTAAGGCTGACGGCAACGTGGATTGGGTGGCCAGTCGCATCCTGTACGTGGTGGATGCCCGTCAGTCGCTGCACTTTCGGATGGTCTTTGCGGTGGCGAAGGCAGCGGGTTTTGCGTCGGAGGACGTATCGCTCGAGCACGTCGATTTCGGCATGATGCTCGGGCCCGACAACCGCCCGTTCAAGACGCGCGAAGGCGGGACGGTGAAACTCATGGACCTGATTGACGAGGCCGAGAAACGTGCCCGCACGTTACTGGAAGAGAAGCAGGCCGACCCTCGCGAAGACGAACGCGAGGCGTTGCCGGAAGAAGAGAGAGAGCACATCGCCCGCATCGTCGGCATCGGCGCCCTCAAGTACGCCGACCTCGCGCAGAACCGCACGAAGGATTACGTGTTCTCGTGGAACAAGATGCTCTCGCTCGACGGCAACACCGCCCCGTACATGCAGTACGCCTTCGCGCGGATTCACAGCATCGCCAGGAAGGGCGGCATCGACCTCGAGAAACTCGCCCGGGAACCGGCGGCGGGCGACGGCTTCACGCTTGGCGAACCGCCCGAACGCCGGCTGGCGGTGGCGCTCCTTCAGTTTCCCGAGACGGTCGAGGCCGTGGCCGCCGACTGCGTGCCCCACGTCCTCTGCGGGTACCTGTACCGTCTGGCGGGGGCGTTCATGGGGTTCTACGAGACGTGCCCCGTCCTGAAGGCCGACGAGCCGGTGCGCACCAGCCGCCTGCGGCTCTGTGCCCTGACGGCCAGGGTCATCGAAAAGGGCCTCGGCCTGTTAGGCATCGAAACGGCCGAACGCATGTAAACGCCGCTCCGAGCCCCGACCGGGAGAGCCTGCCCTGAGCATGGCCGAAGGGTCGGGGGCATCTTCACCCGTCTTGGTACTTACAACCATGCGTGTATTCGAGATTCTCCGCACCATCCAGGGCGAGACGACACGGGCCGGCGCGGGGATGGATTTCATCCGCCTGGCCGGATGCGACCTGGCGTGTTCCTACTGCGACACGCCCGATGCCCGCGACCCCGAGGCCGGCCGTGAGATGGCGGTCGCCGACGTGCTTGCCGCACTCCCGTCCCCTGCCCTTCCCTTCGCCCTGATTACCGGCGGGGAGCCGATGCTTCAGGTCGAGGCGGTCAACGCGCTTCTGGCCGCGCTGATTGCAGGCGGACGCGAGGTCCTCGTCGAGACGTCCGGCGCTTACCCGATTGACCGTCTCGACGAGGGGGCAATCCGGATCATGGACGTGAAGACGCCCGGCAGCGGTATGGCGGAGCGCATCTTTTGGCCGAACCTGGACCATCTGACGCCACGCGACGAGGTCAAGTTCGTCCTCACCGGCCGCGCCGACTACGAGTGGGCGTGCCGCGTGGTGGAACGTCACGGCCTGACCGACAGGCTGCCGGTCCTTTTCGGCGGTGCCTGGGACCGTTTGGACCCGCGAACGGTGGCGGGTTGGCTTCTGGAGGACGGCCTGCCCGTTCGACTCAACGTCCAGTGGCACAAGCACTTACATCTGCCCTGATTCTTCCGTTAGCGTAGTCGTGTTAACCCTCGGCCATTTTTGGGTCGATGACCTTCTTGACAGGGGCGGGCCCGGTGCCTATACTGCTGCGCTCGATGAACGGGGACCATGGATCCTATGGCAGAGGGGAAGAGGTTTATGCGGACCCGAGACCTTGAAACCTTCCGGAAGATTCTGCTTGCCAAGCGGCGCGTCCTGGCCGGCGACGTAAACGGTCTGGAGAAGGCCGCCTTGCACAACAGCCGCCAGGACGCCAGCGGCGACCTCTCGAAGGTGCCGCTCGACATGGCCGACATCGGCTCCGACAACTACGAGCAGGAGTTTACGCTCGGCCTGATCGAGACCGAGCAGGCCACCCTCCAGGAGGTCGACGAGGCCCTGGGCCGGATCGATGACAAGTCGTACGGCAAGTGCGGGGGGTGCGGCTGCCGGATCCCTGCGGCACGTCTCAAAGTCAAGCCCCACGCCAAGTACTGCATCGAATGCCAACGCCAGAAAGAAAAGGGCTTGCTGTAACCGACGCCGGGAGCCACCTTCGCCTTTGGCTGACCGTCGGCCTCGGCACGCTCACGGACCTTGCCTGCAAGCACCTCGCCTGGGACTACCTCGGCGGACCCGCTGAGAGCGGGGGTCGCGTGGTCACGGTGGTCTCGGGTTGGCTGCGGCTCGTGGCCAGCGAGAATCCGGGCATCGTCTTCGGCATCGATTTCTCCGAAGACCTTGGCCTGGGCCCGGTTGCCGGCCGCATCGTCACGGTCGTCCTGACGTTGGTGACCTCGGCCCTCATTTTCTACGTGTTCGCCGTATCACGATCCACGCACCGTTGGACGCACGTCTGGTGCGGTCTCATCCTGGCGGGGGCGATGGGCAACCTGTTTGACCGGCTGGTCTTCGGCCACGTGCGGGACCTCATTCAGATGACCATCGAGATGGGCGGGCGGCCCATCTGGCCGTTTGTCTTCAACCTGGCCGACGTGTACCTGGTGGTCGGCGTCTTTGCCGTCGCCTGGACGATGCTGTTCGGCCCCGGCAGCCGTGAACCCCGTCGCAACGAAAAACGCTCCGGCAAGGAGTCGTGAGGTGGACGCCCTCAGCCGCGACGAAGCGTACATGCAGCGTGCGCTCGACCTGGCCGCCGAGGGACTCGGCCGCGTCGAGCCCAATCCCATGGTCGGCGCCGTCGTCGTGCAGGGCGAGCGTGTGGTCGGCGAAGGGTATCATGCCCGTTTCGGCGGGCCGCACGCGGAGGTCGTCGCGCTGGATCAGGCCGCCGACGGGGCGCGCGGCGGGGAACTGTTCGTCACACTCGAACCCTGCTGCCATCACGGGAAGACGCCTCCGTGTACGGATGCCGTGCTGGCTGCAGGCATTCGCCGGGTGGTTGCAGCCATCGTCGACCCGTTCCCGGAGATGGCGGGCCGGGGCCTGGCGATTCTGGAGGAAGCCGGCGTCGAGGTCCGGGTTGGGGTTCTCGAGGAGCCGGCCCGTCGCCTGAACGCCGCCTACCTCAAGCGACAGACGACCGGCCTGCCGCTCGTCATTGCGAAGTGGGCGATGACGCTGGACGGTCGCCTGGCAACGTCGTCGGGCGACAGCCGCTGGATCTCGTCCCAAGCCAGCCGCCGGCGCGTCCACGAACTCCGACGCGTCTCGGATGCCGTGCTGGTCGGTTCCGGCACGGCGCTCGTGGACGAGCCCTCGCTGACGGTCCGGCACGTTGAGCCGTATCCGGAGCGAGGGCAGCCGACGCGGGTCATCCTGGACACCCACCTCGTCCTTGACCCGATGCGCGAGCCGGCCCGGTCGGCCGGCCGGGTGCCGGTCATCGTGTACACGTCGGAGGCAGCGCTGGCCGGGGACGGCGAAGCGGTCGAGGCCCTGCGGGGGACCGGCTGCGAGATCGTGACGGTTCCGCCGGCCCCGGCCGGTCTCTCGCTGCCGGCCGTGCTCGTGGACCTCGGCAAACGAGAGATGTCGCGGGTCCTTGTCGAAGGCGGGTCGCGCATCCTCGGATCGTTCTTCGCCGGGGGGCTCGTGGACCGGGTGATGGTCTTTGTCAGTCCGCGCATCCTCGGCAGCGCCGACGCGCTCGGGCCGGTGGCCGGACCGTACGGGCGCGAACTCATCCAGGCGCTGGAGGTGGCCGACTTGGCCGTTGAGACCGTCGGCCCCGACCGGATGATCGAGGGCCGGGTCAGTGAGTTCTGAGCGGCCTGCCGTCAGGTCTTGAATCTCAGAT
>CAZEBQ010000038.1:6340-15651 GCA_964510295.1 uncultured Anaerolineales bacterium
ACATCTCAGATTTGAAATCCCAAATCTCAAATCTCCAAACCTCAAACCTGAAATCGCAGACTTGACATCTCAGATTTGAAATCTCAAATCTGAAATCGCCAAACCTCAAATCTGCGATTTGAAATCCCAAACCTGAAATCGCAGGTTGCCGAACGCGACGCGCAGCGGCGCCCGTCGCGCGGGGTGTCACCTGTGGGGGGTGTGCGGCTGTTACCACGTCCCGTAGCGTGCCTGCCACAGTTGGAGGAGTCGTCGGGCGCGCTGCTCGTCGCTCATGCCCGCCAGGACGGCCCGGTCCTGCAGGCTGAGGGTGCTGATGAAGGCCTTCAGTTCTCGCGCCCGCGACCGACAGAACTCCTGACGCTTCTCGGGAAGCCGGCGGAACGCGGCATATTGCTGGAAGACGCGCTCGCGCTCGTCGGCATCCATCTCGGCCAGCCGCCAGTACCGGTCGAGTGCAACCGCGCGCTGGCCGTCCGGCAGGGCTTGCCAGCGGATCGCGTTGGCCTGAGTCTCACGGGGGTCCAGTCTCAACCGCTCTGACAAGTTGACCGGCCCGGCCGTCCGGGCAGCCCGTTCGGCGGGCCGGCCCTTCGAGGCGGCGGCCTGGGCGCCGCGGTGTGACACGCCGCCGATCAGAATCTGCGGCCCCACGATGCCGGCAACCAGACCGCACGCCAGAGCCGTTGTCAGACACACGAGCATCAGGCGGATACGTCTGCGGCGGCGATTGAGCAGACGCACGAGTTGTTCGCGTCGGAGGTCCATCCGTCAGGCTCCGTTGCCGGTTTCGTCGGGGATCACCAGGCGATCGATGGCCTGGATGACGGCAATCTCGTCCAGCAGGTCGACGTCCTCGATGAACGAGACGCTGTGGCTGACGTCGCGTTCGACCGGGCTGGTGGGTTCCTGCGGCAGCCCCGTCCAGGAGTAGGCCACAAAACCCAGCACGAGGCCGGCCGCCATGCCCAGCACCGACGCCACCACGCGTTGCCGCACCCGATGCGGGCGCAGGCGGGACGCCACGGCGTTCAGGTCCTTCTCCTCGACGATGCGGGCCATCATGCGTTCGGTGAACCCCGCGCGGACCGGCGCTGGGGGCGACTCATCCAGCAGGCCCCAACTGTCTCGAAGCAGCCGTGCGTGGGCCCGGCACGACTCGCAATGCTCGAGGTGCCGGCGCACCGCCTTCGCCGTCGATGGCTTCAACTCGCCATCGAGGTAGGCAGCCAGCACACTACGAATCCACTGACACGGAGACGGCATGGCGCAAACCTTCCTTCGCGGGGGCTTCGGAGGTTTAAACACGTCGGCATCGGGGGGGGTGCTGCAAAAAGCGGGGAAATCTAACTGACACGCTGCCGCCCGCGGCCCGTGCGGATGTAGAGCAGCAGACGGTCTTTCAGGTTGTCGCGGGCCCGGGCCAGAAGGCTCTTGACCGCCATGGTGGTGCAGCCGATCGTCTTGGCGATGTCGGCGTAACTCATGCCCTCATACTTGTTCAGGATGACGGCGACCTGCTGCTTTTCCGGAAGGGCCAGGATCGCCTCCCGCACCTTCTCCTGCAACTCCCTCTGATGCAGGTGAACGTCGGGCATGCGGCTGTCGGGGTCGGGCATGGCGCGCGGCCCGTCTCCGAAATCGGACAACTGATCGATGGACACGTCGTCGCGCCGGTTGGCCCGCGACCGGAGGGCGTTCAGGCTGACGTTGGCGGTGATGCGGAACATCCACGTCGAGAACTTCGCGGTGGGTTTATACGTTTTTCGCGCCCGATAGATTCGCAGGAAGACTTCCTGGCCAAGGTCTTCGGCGTCGGAGGCGTCGCTGATGAAGCGGTAGATGAGCCCGGTGACGCGGCCGTGGTTCCGCTCGACGAGTTCCTGGAACGCCAGTTCGTTGCCCTTCTGGAAGGCCAACATCAAGCCGACGTCGTAATCGGCGGCGGCTCCGCGTCGACCTTGGCGCTCGAACGATCCGGCGACGGCAACGGCGGCCTTAGCCATAGCGGCTCCGTTTGGCCCTTGTGCAGGCTGCGCGCGGTAAACACCCCCGTCCGAGCAAGTGGCGCCCCACCCTCACTCTCTCACCTTTTATTACGAACAGCCGTCTGCTTTTCCAGTAAAAAATGCTGGGTTCGGCGCGTTTCCGAGGCCGGCGCGTCGGGGCCTATTCGGCCAGTCTCTTGAGAAGGTCCTCGACGAACGGCCTCGCCGCCGCCAGATCGCCGATGCGGTCGTCGCCCGCTTCGCGTTCAACGACCAGGGCCCCCGTGAAGCCGCCTTCCTCGAGCGTCTTCAGGACGGCCACGAAATCGACCTGCCCCTGACCGAGGGGCACGTCCTCGCCCCAGACCTCGGCGGGGGCATCCGACGCCGTCCCGTCTTTCATGTGAGCCATCGACGTGCGGCCGGCCAGGACGCGTGCAGCGGCAACCGGATCGTCGGAGCCGTAGAGGATGAAATTGGCCGGGTCGAAGTTGACGCTCACGAAGTCACGGTCCAGGTTGTCGAGCGCCCTGGCGAGCGCCTCGCCCGATTCCTGGCCCGTCTCGAAACCGACCGTGTGACCGAAGGCCTGGATGGCATCCACGGCCTGGCCGAGGCGATCCATAAAGTCGCCGTACGACGGGTCGGACGGCTCCGGGATGAAGCCGACGTGCGTCGTCACGTGGGTGATGCCAAGGTCGGCCATGCCTTCGCTGAAGGCCCGGCACCGGTCGAGGCGTTCGGGAAAATCGTCGGGGCTGATGAAGCCGCCCGTGTCGCGAATGGCCTGGATGCTGGAGTAGTCCTCGCCCTTGAAGTCGATCATGCCGGCCGGCACCTGGAGGCCCGTCCGCTCCAGCGCCTCGCGAATGCGCGCCATGCCGTCCGGCGTCAGGTCGGCGTCCTGCCGGAACGTGAACTGGATGGCTTCGTAGCCGAGTTCAGCCACCTTCTCAATCGACTCAACCGTGTCGGGCAAGGCAAGGGACCACAGGGTGCTGCCGATAACGTGCTGCGCCATGAGCGGGACCTCCTTTTCCTGGAATGCCAAGGCCGCGTTTACCTCAAGTTTCTCGCCGGCCGGGTCCGATACCCCCGGAGAGCGAGGATAGCATAGTATGGCCGACCGGAAGCGTCAAGGAACACCCCGGCTGTACCGCATCGGCGAACTGGCCAAGAAGGCCGGCGTCTCGCGTCAGGTCGTCAGCACCTACTGCATGTACGGTCTGGTTTCGGAGACCGACCGCACGCCCGGGGGCCAGCGGCTGTTCGACGAATCCGTTGCCCGGCGCATCCAACTCATCCAAGACCTGAAGCGCCGCTACACGCTCCGCGAGATCGGCGAGATCTTCATGCGCGACCGGCCCTGAGTGGTCGCTGCATAGACCGGCGCCGCCCGTCTCGTGTCGGATCGCTCAACGTTGCGGTCCTTCCATCAACCAAAGTCTGAGCATGTTCAGGGCGTAGTACGCGGCGCGCAGGCGGATCTGGGCGCGGTCGCCCATAAGAAGGTGTCGGGCGGCCTCCGTGCCGGAGGCGTCGGCGAGGGCCATCCAGACGGTGCCGACGGGCTTCTCGACCGTGCCGCCGCCGGGGCCGGCGACGCCCGTGATGCCGAGGGCAACGTCGGCGCCGGCTCGCACACGGACGCCCTCGGCCATCGCACGGGCCACCGGTTCGCTGACAGCGCCGTGGTCGGCGATCAACCGCTCATCGACACCGAGCGCCCGGACCTTTGAAGCGTTCGCGTAGGCGACGACACCTTCCACAAAAAAGTCCGACATCCCGGGGACGTTGACGAGTGTGGCCGCGACCAGGCCGCCCGTACACGACTCGGCGAGCGCCACGGTGGCGCCGCGTTCGGCCAGCAGTGCAGCCACCGCCTCTTCCAGGCCGGTGTGTCCTTCACCGAAGACGGCCGTCCCGAGACGCTTGCGAACCGTCGCCACGTCGGCCGCGACGAGTGCTTCCGCCTCGTCCCTGTTGCCTGAAGCGTAGATGTGGATGTCGATCAGCCCCGAGTGGACGGCCGTGCCGACGTGAGGGTGGCGGCCGGGAGTCATCAGATCCGGAAGCCTCTCGGCCACCACGGACTCGAACAGCCCGAACGTCCGGACGGTACGGACCACCATGACGCGTGCGTCGGGGCTGTCGGCAAGTTGCGGCAGGACCTGCTCGTCGAACATCGTATGCATCTCAACCGGCACGCCCGGGATGCAGAAGAGGCGGGCCTCGCCGAGGTTGGCCTCGATACCGACAGCCGTCCCGACGGGATTGGGCAGCGCGCGGGCGCTCGCCGGCAGAAGCGCCTGGACACGGTTGGCCCCCCGGACCCTCCGGCCGCGCGCTTTCGCAAACGTCTCCAGGTGCGCCATCGCCTCGCTGTTCTCGACAAGTTCCTCGCCCATCGCCTCAGCCAGGCCGAAGCGTGTGCAGTCGTCCTGGGTTGGACCGAGGCCGCCGCTGGCGACGATGACGTCGGCGTCGGCGGCGGCGTCGCGAAGGCCCTCGGCAATGGCGGCCGCGTCGTCGTCGAGCGTCACGTGTCGGACCACGTTGATGCCGAGGGCACTGAGGGCCCGGGCGATGTCGCGCGAATGCGTGTCGAGCGACAGGCCTCGGGCGAGTTCCCGACCGATGCTCACGACGACGGCTCGCACGGCCCCTCCCCCTACCGGCTGAAGCGGAACAGGATGATGTCGCCGTCCCGGACGACGTAGTCGCGGCCTTCGAGACGGACGTGCCCGTCGGCCTTGGCCTGCTTGATGTCGCCCGCGGCGGCAAGGTCGTCGAAGGCAACGACCTCGGCCCGGATGAACCCGCGGGCCATGTCGGTGTGCACGTCGCCGGCGGCGTCGACGGCCGTGGCGCCTCGGGGGATGCTGCGTGCGGCCACCTCCTTGTCGCCGGTCGTGTAGAAGGTGACGCGGTCGCGGGCCTGGTGGATGGCCGGCAGCAGGTCGATGGCGTGCATGCGATCCAGGCCCATCTCCTCCATGAACACCGCCCGTTCATCGGGCGGCAGTTGGCTGATCTCGGCCTCCAGCGAAGCGCACAAGGCAACCAGTGGGGGTGAGAGGCCGTCGCAGGCGGCGGCTTCGCTCGGGCTGCTCGCGTGCTGCTCACCCACGTTGAGAACGGTGACGACGGGCTTTTCGGTCAGGGCGGCGAAGTTGTGCAAGACCGCCCGTTCGGCGTCGGTCCGGGCCATGTCGTGGAGCGGCTTCTCGGCCTCGAGGGCCTGGCGGCAGCGGGTGAGGAACTCCAGTTCGTGTTTCAGGGCGTCGCGGTTCGGCAGCGGCTTGGTGATCTGACCTTCGATCTTCTCGATCCGCCGCAGAATGACGTCGAGGTCCGAGATGAGGAACTCACCGTCCAGGACGCCGCGGTCGGCCTGCGGATCGACCCGGCCGGGCACGCGGTCGGAGTCGAAGGCCCGCAGCACGTAGACGAGGGCGTCGGCCCGGCGGAGGTGTTCGGTGATCGCCGTGTTCTGGGCCGCAAGATCGCTTCGGCCCGGAGTCAGGCCCGGCAGGTCGAGGAACTCGATATGGACCGGTACGCGCTTCGGCGGCCTGTAATGCTCGTACAGCCAGTCCAGGCGTTCGTCGGGCACGGCGACGGAGGCGACGTTCGGCTGATCGGCGCGGGCCGGATTGGACGCGGAATCGACCGCGCCCTCCGACAGCGCGTCGAACAGGCACGTCTTGCCTGAGAGGGCCAGTCCGGCGAGGGCCACGTTCACGTCGGGATTCCTCCACGTGGTGGTGTGTCAGCGCCGGGGCGGACGTTCGGGTTGGGTGCCCTCAAGCCCCTGCGTCGGGCGCTCCCGTGTTGAGCGCGAGCCCTATCTTGTGAAGAATGGCCGACAGGCTGGCCAGGTCCTTGCTGCTCAGGGAGTCGAGCGCTCGTATGCTTGCGGAGATCTTGGCCTTGCGGTAAGCGCCCACCGCCCGGCGCCCCTTGGGGGTAACGGAGACGTCGATCTTGCGTTTGTCCTTGGGGTTGATGGAGCACAGGACGAGTTTCTCGTCGTATCGCTGTTCGAGCGCCTTGAGGACACGTGACATTTGTGCGGGCAGCACGCCGACGTGGTGTCTGAGTTCGCCCACCGACAGGGTGGCCACGTGTTCGAGGGCGTCGAGCGCAAGGAATTCGGACTCCGACAGGTCGTAGCCGCCCTTGTACTTTTCGCGCTGCGACTGGAACCACGTGCGTCTGGTGAGTTCGAACATTTGCAGCGCGAGTTCCTGGATCGTCTCGTCGCGTCTCCTGTTCACAAGCGGCTCCGTCACGATGGCCGGCCCGGTCGGCCGATGGGGTTTGCGGGTGGCCCGCGGCGCCGGTGGGACTACGTAGCCGGCGGCGGGGAGGCGGGGAGTTGCGCCGACGACGGAACGTCATGCTGGACAGACTCGGGTTCCGCGGGCGGGACCTCAGAGGCGACGTTCTGGACAGCCTCCTTCATGCGGCGACCGACCTTGAACTTGACCGTGGACTTGACCGGCACGGGAACACGTTCGAGGGTGCGTGGGTTCTGGGCCATGCGCCGTTTGCGGGTGCGAACTTCAAAGACGCCGAAGTCGCGGAACTCGAGGCGATTGCCGTTCGCCAGTTCCTCGATGACGGCATCAAAGAACTGTTGGATGACCGTCTTGACCAAAGTGCGTTTCGCCTGGGTGGCGTCGGCGATGCGATCCGTCAGTTCTTTCTTGGTGATGGTCCTCATAGATGTCCCCTATGGCTGCCCAAGGATTACGGTTCCGTGTCCGCCCTCCTTATCACTCAACCCGTGTCGGCCGACGGGTGCTCTTGGCGGGCGCCCTGCCAGACACGCGGGAAATAACGCAGACTGCCTTCACTGATACGGCACTGTCCCAAGGCAAGACTTGCTCCAAGTGCATGCTAGAGCGTCTCTTACGTGGCCGCAAGGAAAAACCTCGCGTCATTTCGCGTCACTTTTTTCGTTTGGCCGGGGTAGAGGAACTCGTTGGGCCGGTTGCTGGTCTGCGGGATGTTCGCTTGACGGCTCGGCGAAGAAGGCATGGTTCCACACCCGTTCTCGACGCAGGAAGTGCGTTCAGATTATACCTCACGTGGCCGCTTGAGGCAAACGAGTTGGCCGGATTTCCGGTGGGTTTTGCCGCCGCTGCACCCGCTCGGGCCTAGTCCTGTTGCGTTTTCGCCTTGGCCGCCGCCTCGATGATGTGTTGTTGCACGTTGGCCGGGACAGGCTCGTAGTGCGAGAGTTCCATCGTGTAACTGCCCTGGCCGCCCGT
This sequence comes from uncultured Anaerolineales bacterium, assembly GCA_964510295.1. GTDB lineage: Bacteria > Planctomycetota > Phycisphaerae > FEN-1346 > FEN-1346 > JAUVZF01. The sequence goes on from CAZEBQ010000038.1 coordinate 13,608, forward strand.
GATGCTCCTGAGTTGCGTATTGTACTGGGCGACCTCGGCCAGAGGCACCTGGACGTTGATGGTCTGCGTGCCGCCGGTACCGGCTTCCATGCCCATGATGCGGCCTCGGCGGCTGTTCAGGTCGCCGGTGATCGAGCCGAGGAACTCGTCGGGCACCGTGACGGCCATGTTGACGTAGGGCTCGAGGATGGTCGGCTTGGCGCCCTGGACGGCGTCGCGGAAGGCGTTGCGGCCGGCGATCTTGAACGCCACCTCCTTCGAATCCACCGGATGGTGTTTGCCGTCGTACACCGTGACGCGGACGTCCTGGAACGGGTATCCTGCGATCACGCCGTCGTCCATCGCCCCGCGAACGCCCTTCTCGATGGCCGGGAGGAACTGCTTGGGGATCGAGCCGCCGAAGATATCGTCGACAAACTCAAGCCCCTCGCCTCGCTCGAGGGGTTCGACGCGGAGGTAGACCTCGCCGAACTGGCCGGCGCCGCCCGTCTGCTTCTTGTGGCGGTAGTGGCCTTCGGCCTTGCCCATGAGGGTTTCGCGATACGGGATCTTGGGCGGTTTGGTGTCCACCTCGAGTTGGTACCGCCGGCTCAGTTTGGCCAGGAGGACGGTCAAGTGGATGTCGCCCATGCCGCTGACCACGAGTTCGTTCGTCTGGCGGTCGCGCGTCGTCTTGAGGGTGTTGTCCTCGTCCATCGTCTTGGCAAGGGCCCCGGAAATCTTCTGTTCGTCGCCGCGGCTCTTCGGTTCAAGGGCCAGCGAGAACATCGGCACGGGAACCGCGATCGGGGGCACGATGAGGGCGTCGCCGCCGCCGGAGATCGTGTCGCCGATATTGAGTTCCTCGATTTTCGAGAGGCCGACGATATCGCCTGCAACCGCCTCGGCCACGGCCTCGGTCTCCTTGCCCTGGCACCGGAGCACCTGGCCAAATCGGCTTTCGCGCCGCTCGTCGTTGATGCGTGCCGAGGTGTCGGCCGTCAGCGTGCCGCTCAGGATACGCACATACGAGATCTTGCCGACGAACGGGTCGCTGACCACCTTGAAGACCTGGGCGCAGAGCGGTCCGGCGGCGTCGGCCTTGAGTTGCACCTCCTCGGCGTCGTCGCCTTCGCCCTTGCGTGCGGTTCGCGCAGCGGCCTGGGCCGGGCTGGGGGCGCCCTGGGCGATGGCGTCCAGGAGTTCTTCGACGCCCAGTTCGTTGCGTGCGCTTGCAAAGAGGATCGGCACCAGCGTGCCGGTGGTCAGGGCCGTCGTGAAGGCCGGGGCGAGTTCGTCGGGCTGGATCTGCTCGTCGCCCAGGTACCGTTCCATGAGATCTTCATCGGCCTCGACGACGGACTCCACGAGTTCGCCGTGCGCGCTGGCCACGTCCATGAGCGCGTCGCCTTCGGCGTTGGCGAAGACGTCGACGACGCCCTTGAACGAAGCGCTCTGGCCGACGGGGACCGTCAGCGGGCGGCAGGCCGGGCCGAGGGCTTCACGGATGCGGCCGACGAGCGGCTCAAGGTCGACGTTCTCGGCGTCGGCCTTGTTGACAACGATCATCCGGGCCAGGCCCGCCTCCCCAGCCGCCTGAAAGAGGCGGCGGGCGTGAATGTCAACGCCCACGCCCGCGTTGAGGACCAGGACGGCCGTATCGGCGGCGGCCATCGACCGCAGCGCCGCGCCGACGAAATCGGAGTAGCCGGGCGTGTCGAGCAGGTTGACGTGCCGGTCCTTCCACGCAAGGTGCAGGACGCTTGTGGCGATGCTGGCCTGGCGCTGCTTCTCCTCGGGCTCGAAGTCGCTGACGGTGTTGCCTTCGTCGGGCGTTCCGAGCCGGTTAATCGCCCCGGCCTGGTGGAGCATCGCCTCGGCCAGTTGGGTCTTGCCGACCCCGGTGTTGCCAATGAGCGTGACGTTTCGGATTGCGTCGGTTTGGACTGCAGCCATGGTTGCCTCCAACGGTTGCTGACGCGCCGGGCAAGCCCGGCGGCTAACTCGCTGTCATACATGCGCCGGGCAACCCCGGCGGCTAACTCGCTGTCATACATGCGCCGGG
>CAZEBQ010000038.1:15751-20660 GCA_964510295.1 uncultured Anaerolineales bacterium
CAAGCCCGGCGGCTAACTCGCTGTCATACATGCGCCGGGCAAGCCCGGCGGCTAACTCGCTGTCATACATGCGCCGGGCAAGCCCGGCGGCTAAGTCGCTGTCATACATGCGCCGGGCAAGCCCGGCGGCTAACTCGCTGTCATACACGCGCCGGGCAAGCCCGGCGGCTAAGTCGTCGACATACAGTCGCCGCTCAGCCGACCGACTGCTCGCCGGCGACGGCGATGGCCTTCTTGAGGTCGATCGTTCCTTCGTACAAGGCCCGGCCGATGATGGCGCCGTGAGCGCCGGTCTCTTTGATCTTGGCAACGTCTTCAACGGTCGTGACGCCACCGGACGCGATGACCGGAAACGGGCTGGCGCTCACAACCCGCGTTGTTGCCGCCACGTTCGGCCCTGCCATCATACCGTCTCGCTCAATGTCTGTATAGATGACGGCGGCAAGCGGCACGTCGCGCGCAGCGTCGAGCATTTCCGCGACCGTCAGATCGGTGAGCGTTCCCCATCCGGCGACGGCCACGCGGGCCTTACGCGTATCCAGGCCCCAGGCCACCTGGCCGGGAAATCGGTTCGCCATGTCCGCCAGCCACTCCGGTTCGCGAACGGCCCGCGTGCCGACGATGACTCGCGCGACCCCCAAGCCGAGAACACGTTCGACAGCCTCGTCCGTCCGGATGCCGCCGCCCAGTTCCACCTTCAGGCCAACCGCTTCGGCGACGGCGGCGACGGTGTCCAGGTTCTTCGGCTCGCCCTCACGTGCCCCGTCGAGGTCCACCATATGGAGCCACGTGGCGCCGGCTTTCTCGAAGCGGCGGGCCACGGCCACGGGGTCGTCGTCGAAGACCGTTTCCTGGCGGTAATCTCCCTGCCGCAGACGGACGCACCGCCCGCCCCGCAGGTCGATAGCCGGCAGAATCAGCATGGCGTGTGCGCTCCGCGGGACAGGCCCGTCAGGTCTGCGTCACGAAGTTCTCGAGCACGGCCAAGCCCACGGCCTGGCTCTTTTCCGGGTGAAACTGCGTTGCATGCACGTTGCCGGACGTGACGGCGCTCGCGAACCGCCCACCGTAATCGGTCCAACCCGCCGCGAGTTCCGATCATCCGCCGTCCGTCGGCGACCGCCTCATCGAGGCGACACCACAATGGCCACCCGCCGATTCTTGGACCGGCCGGCGGTACTGGAGTTCGACGCCATCGGCTTGTAGTAACTGTATCCCGCCGCGTAGATCCGTTTCGGGTCGATGCCCTTGGTCACCAGATAGCGGACCACCGCCATGGCTCGGTTGCACGACAGGTCCCAGTTGTCGGACCACAGTTTCTTGCTCTTTCGGATGGGCTGGTTGTCGGTGTGCCCTTCGACGCGGATCTTCTGACTGCGATAGTCGCGGTTCAGGACGGTCGCGATGTTGCCGAGGACCCGTTTCGAGGCGCTCTTGAGGGTGGCCTGGCCGGAGTCGAACAGGATCGTGTTGGGCAGCGTGACGGTCGTGACATCGCCGACGACCGAGACGTCGATGTCCTTACCGAAGTCGGGCTTGGTCTTGGCGGCGGGGCCAGCGGGTGGTTTGGGCACGGCGCGGGCTCCGGCCAGGTCGCTCCGGAGTTCCTGGTTCTGCCCCATCAGGCCGTCGTTCTCGGCCTGGAGATCCGCGTTCTGGATGAGGGCCTGTTCGAGTTGCTTCCGGAGGGCGGCGTTGTGCTCCTCGAGTTGCTGCTGCTGGCAACCCACGCTCGACGCCGCAACGATCCCGATCGCCAGCACGAGCGCCGCCCGTCCGACGAACCGCATCCGATTCTTCCCGGGTCGCATCGCGATCTCCTTTCCCGTGTCACCGCCTCAGGCGTTGTCTCCGCTACCCGAAGACGATCTCACACATCGCCTCGATGCCGGGCCGGAAATGGGCCACGACATCGTTCTGGACCAGCATCACCACCCCGGCCGCCAAGCCCAGAAACGGGCCGTACGGCACTTCGCTGTCGCGTTTCCTCGCCAGGTGCCACAGGCCGTATACGAGGCCCATGAACGGCGCCGCCAGAAAGACAAGCACCGCCCCTTCCCAGCCAAGCACGCCGCCGATGGTTGCCATCAGGTAGATGTCGCCGATGCCCATGGCCTCCTTCTTGAAGGCCAGCGTGCCCAGCAGCCGTGTCACGAAGATCAGCCCCGCACCAACCGCTGCGCCCACGAGGCCCAGCAACATGGCATCGGCCCGTTCCCAACCGGTCCAGTCGGGCAGTTGGCCGTCGCAGGCGCCCACGCGTTGGACCTGCGGCCACAGGAACGATCCGACCAGACCGACGGCCAGGGCCACGTTCGTGACCGAGGTGTAGATCTCCTTCCGCTCGAAATCGATCACCCCCGACGCCAGCAGCGCCGACGCCAGCACCATGTGCACCATGTACACGCCCACGTGGGCGGCGCCTTCCCGGACGCCGAAGACAAAGTAGGCGAGCCAGAAGCCGAAGAAGACCAGGCCCGACGCCGCCTCGACCAGCGCGTACCGCACCGAGAACCGCGTCCCGCACTGCCGGCACTTCCCTCGCAGCACGAAGTAACTGACGACCGGGATGTTATCGTACCACACGATCGGCGCCAGGCACACCGTGCAGTGCGACGGCGGCCACACGATGCTCTTGCCGGTCGGGAGCCGGTGAATGCAAACGTTCAGGAAACTGCCGACGCATGCTCCCAGCATCAGGCAGAAGACGCCGAACGGCCACGCCGAAACCAACGCCTGAAGATTATCGAGCATTCGCCGTCTGCCGATCCGCCCATCCGCGACGTGCACGTTCGCCGGAAGCCCAATCTACCGCCCTCGCAAGGCGCTTTCAAGGCAAAACGGCATTCTGCCCGTGACGCGTTAACGGCGCGGTCGACTTCTGAGGTGTGCCACGGCCGGTCTTGCCCGGCCGTGTTCTGTTGCCGTCACGCGTCTCACTTCCCACCGGCCATATCCACCTTGGTGCCGGCGATGAGGGGTTTGAGGGCGTCGGCCGATTCGCCGGAGAACACTCGCAAAGACGCCCGGTCGTTGGTACCATCCTCACCTTATGGACCCCGGACAGACGACCGCCCCCTGGTTCACCGTTGTCAACGCCGCCTATACGCTTGCCGCACTGGCGGCGTGGCCGTACTACCTCGTCCTGCTGGCGACGCGGAAGAAGTACCGGAGCGGTATGGCCGAACGCTGGGGGTTCGTCCCCAAGTTCAAGGTCGATCTTACACCGCGCATCTGGGTTCACTGCATCAGCGTCGGCGAAGTCGAGGCCGCTCGCACGTTCATCCCGGCCCTGGCCGAAGCGTACCCCGACGCCGACATCGTCCTCTCGACCACCACCATGACCGGCCGCCGGCGGGCCAGGCAGCGGTTCCCCAACCTGACGGTCTTCCATTTCCCGCTCGACCTGTGGCCGTGCGTCCGGCGGGCGCTCGCGCGGATCAAACCGTCGGCCATCATCCAGGTGGAATCGGAATGGTGGCCCAATTTCTTCCTCATGGCGGCCCGGCGCAGCGTGCCCGTCGTCTGCGTGAACGTCCGCTTGACCGAGCGCGGTGCGCGCGGCTACCGGCGGATCCGGCCGCTCATGCGGGCGGTGTTCAACACGTGTGCCGCCATCGGCGTTCAGGCCGAACTGTACCGCGACCGGCTGACGGCCCTGGGCGCCGACCCCGGCCGCATCCGCATCACCGGCCAGATGAAGCACGACGGCGTCACCTTCGCCGATCACGTCGATGGCGCCGACGACCTCGCCCGCGACATGAAGATCGAGCCCGGCGAATCGGTCATCGTCGCCGGCAGCACCGGGCCGGGCGAAGAGGAGACGCTGCTGGCGGCTTACGGGCAGGTCCGCCGCCTGTACCCGCGTCTGCGGCTGGTCATCGTTCCGCGTCGGCCGGAGAGTTTCGACGGCGCCGCCCAGGCGATTCTGGCGGCCGGGTTCAGCGTGGTCCGCCGCTCACGCACCACCGAATGGCAGGGCCCCAAGACGCAGCCGCCCGTCATTCTCGGCGACACCATGGGCGAACTCATGAAATGGTACGCCCTGGCCGACATCGTCTTCGTCGGCAGGAGCCTCGTCGACATCGGCGGGTCGAATCCGATGGAACCCGGGTCGCTCGGCAAGCCGCTTCTCTGGGGTCCGATCATGTACAACTTTCCGATCGAGGCCCCTGCCCTGGTCGAATCCGGCGCCGCGCGCGAAGTCGCCACCGCCGACGAACTCGCCGACGCCGTCGCCGACCTCTTGACGCACCCCGACCGGCGCCGTCAAATGGGCCAGGCCGCACGCGAAACCATCCGCTCCATGCAGGGCGCCACCGCGCGAACCGTCGATCTCGTGCGCGAGGCGCTCGGCGGGGCCAGGTAAGGTGAGCAGCGCATGTGCCACGGCCGGTCTTGCCCGGCCGTGCTCGTGCGACTAAGAGACCGCGATGAGCCGCCAACAACGCAAAGACCTGATGAACCGCGTCCGCAGCGTGGTCGTCAAACTCGGCAGCAACGTCCTGGCCGGCGAGACCGGCCTGCTCGATGAGACCCAGATTCGCAGCATCGCCGACCAGGTGATGGCCCTGGAGGCTCGCGGCCTTGAGGTGGTCATCGTCTCGAGCGGCGCCATCGCCGCCGGCATCGGCGAGTTGGAACTCGGCCGCCGCCCCGAGGCCCTGCCCCACCTTCAGGCGTGCGCCTCGGTCGGCCAGTCGAAACTCATGATGATGTTCGACCGGGCCTTCCGCGCCCACGGCCGCCACGCCGCCCAGATTCTGCTCGTCCGCGACGACGTGGAAGACCGCACGCGGTACCTGAACATCCGCAACTGCATCACGGCCCTCCAAGACTACGGCGCGGTGCCCGTCGTCAACGAGAACGATACCGTCAGCGTCGACGAGATCCGCTTCGGCGAGAACGA
>CAZEBQ010000039.1:0-3836 GCA_964510295.1 uncultured Anaerolineales bacterium
ACGGCGAGATTCCTCGACTCGCTTCGCTCGCTCGGAATGACACGCTAAACACGTCTTCGGCGGGCGAGGCCCGAAGGGGAGCGCATCACGATGTCCAAGACGAGCGATGCCGACACGAAGGTCACTCGCCGCAACCTGTTCCGCAAAGGCGGCCTGGCCGCCGGCACGGCGGTCGTGGCCGGGACCGCAGCCGTCCTCGCCGCGAAAGGCGGCACCGACGGCCACGTCTGGCAGATCGATCCGGCCAAGTGCGTCCAGTGCGGCAACTGCGCGACGTACTGCGTGCTGGACCCGAGCGCCGTCAAGTGCGTCCACCACTGCGAACTGTGCGGGTACTGCGACCTGTGCTTCGGGTACTTCTCGCCGGGTTTTGAGCCGGAATCGGGCATCGAGACCGCCCCCGCCGAGAGCCAACTGTGCCCCACGGGGGCCATTACGCGGCGCTGGGTCGAGGGGCCGCACTACGAATACACCATCGACGAGGACCTGTGCATCGGCTGCGGCAAGTGCGTCCTGGGATGCAACAACTTCGGCAACGGGTCGCTGTTCCTCCAGGTCATGCACAACCGGTGCGTGAACTGCAACGAGTGCGCGATCGCCGAGGCGTGCCCGTCCGATGCGTTCCGTCGCGTGCCCGCCGACCACCCTTACCTCCTGAAAGGCGAGGACACCCCGGCTTGAGACGCTCGCTTGTCATTCTGGCGGTCCTGTTGCTGATGCCGTCGTCGGCGGCGGTGGGCGCCGAGCGGTTTGCGCTGCCGAAGTTCAAGAGCGGGTACGAGATACCGCCCCTCGTGGTTCCGCCGGCCGGCAGCGATACGCTCGAGTACCTCGACGTAGCCGCCCTCGTGCTCGCGCTGGCACTGGCGTCGTACCTGGCGCTGCGTGCCCGTTCGCGGCGGGCGGTGTGGGTGCTGATGGCGGCGTCGCTGGTGTACTTCGGGTTCTATCGCGGCGGCTGTATCTGCGCCATCGGGGCCATTCAGAACGTGGCCCTCGCGCTCGCCGACGGCGGATACACGATACCGGTGGTGGCGGTGGCGTTCTTTGTGATTCCGCTTGCGGCCACGCTCCTGTTCGGCCGGACGTTCTGTGCGGCCGTGTGTCCGCTGGGGGCGGTTCAAGACATCGTGGCGATTCGTCCGACGCGCGTCCCGGCGTGGCTCGACCACGCTCTAGGACTCCTGGCCTACGTGTACCTGGGTGCGGCGGTGCTCTTCGCCGCGACGGGGGCGGCGTTCCTGATCTGCGAATACGACCCGTTCGTGGCGATCTTCCGCCTGGTGCCGTTCACGCGGCAGAACGTTTGGATGGAGGCCTTCGGCGGCAGCACGGCGATGTTGATCCTGGGCGCGGCGTTCGTGGTGGCGGGCCTGTTCATCGCGCGGCCGTACTGCCGGTGGCTGTGTCCGTACGGGGCGATTCTGCGGCTGCTGTCGCGGGCGTCGAAGTGGCACGTCACCATCACGCCCGACGAGTGCAACCAGTGCACGCTGTGCGAGAACGCGTGTCCGTTCAACGCCATCCAGAAGCCGACGACGGACGCGCCGCGGCCCGACCGCCTCATCGACCGCCGCCGCCTGGCCCTTCTGCTCGTCCTCGTCCCGGTGCTGCTGGCGGCCGGCGGCGGGTTCGGATGGTGGTTGGGCGACCCGTTCTCGCGGATGCACTTCACGGTGCAGCAAGCCGAGCGCGTTCGCCTCGAAGAGACCGGGCAGGTCGAGGGGACCGAGGACATCAGCGACGCCTTCTACCAGACCCAGCGGCCGCGAGAGGAACTCTACGCCGAGGCCGCCGCCATCCGCGGCCGCTTCGCCGTCGGCAGCGCCCTGCTCGGCGTCTGGGTGGGGCTGGTCGTCGGCGTCAAACTCATTCACCTGTCGGTCTATCGCACGCGGACCGATTACCAGCCCGACCGCGCCACGTGCGTGTCGTGCGGCCGGTGTTTCGCGTACTGCCCGTTTGAACGGAAACGCCTCAAGACGCTCGCGGGAGAACCGACAACGCCATGACCCACAACGCCCCCCAACCGACCGAGACCGACGCGTCCACCGACGCCGACCAGGCCCAGCGCGACGAACTCGCCCGCGTCCGGTACCAGGCCGCCCTGGGCGTCGCCATCGTGGCCGGCACGTTCTGCCTGCTGGTCGGCGTGACGCTCGCGGTGGCGCACCTCGGGCGAACGAGCGCGAGGCTCGAAGAGTCCGAAGAACTCAACACCCTGCGGGCTGCGGCGATCAATCTCCCGGAAGGCGACGCCCGCAAGGCCATGCTCCGGATCATCCGGCAGCGCGACCTGGAGTTGCGGCAGGATTTCTTTGCCCGCCGCGCCTTCACCAAGACGGGCGGGTACCTGCTCCTGGCCGGGCTGGCGGCGTTCGTCGCGGGCGCGGGGATTGCGGCCGCCTGCCGCCGGCGTCTGCCGATGCCGCTCCGCGCCGACCAGCGCCCGGCCCCCGTCGGCGCCCAGGCCGCACGGTGGGCCGTGACCGCCCTCGCCGTGACGCTCGTCGCAGGGGGCGTGTTCGTCATCGCCTATTACGGGGGCGCGTTTGAGGCGGCGCCTCCCGACGCTGAAGGCCCGGCCGTCGCCATCCAGGACCCGCCCACCAACGACGAGATACGCAAACACTGGCCGCGCTTCCGCGGGCCCGACGGGTCCGGCCACAGCGCCTACGCGAACATTCCGACCGCCTGGAACGGCAAGACGGGCCGGAACATTCTCTGGAAGGCGCCCGTGCCGCTCTTTGGCGAGAGTTCGCCCGTCGTCTGGGGGAAGCGTATCTTCCTCTCCGGCGCGACCGAGGAGCAACGCGAGGTCTACTGCTTCGGCACGGCCGACGGGAAACTCCTGTGGAAGAAACCGGTCTCGACGCCCGCCGGTCGCATGACCGACCCGCCCGAAATCCTCGAAGACACCACCTATGCCTGCCCCACGTGTGCGACCGACGGCCGCTTCGTCTGCGCCATCTTCGCCAACGGCGACATGGCCTGCTTCGACATGGAAGGCCACCAGCGGTGGGTCCGCAACCTCGGACCGTTCAAGAACTCCTACGGCTACGCCTCGTCGCTCAGCATCTACCGCAACACCCTTCTGGTGCTCGTGGACCAGGGTTCGATGGCCAAGCCGGAGTCGTACCTGGCGGCGATTGACCTCGTGACGGGCCGGACCGCCTGGAAAACCGAGCGGCCCGTGCCGGGTTCCTGGGCAACGCCGATCCTCGTCGAGACCGGCAGCGGCGAACAGGTCATTACGGTGGGCTGCCCGTGGGTCATCGCTTACAACCCGGCCGACGGGAAAGAACGGTGGCGGACCAAGGTCCTCGACGGCGACGTGGCCCCGTCGCCCGTGTACCACTCCGGCGTCGCCTTCGCCACCAACACCGGGTCGCTACTGGCCGCCATCCCGACGCACCTCGCCGGCGAAATCCCCGACGGCGGCCTCAAGTGGACCGCCGAAGACGGTCTGCCGGACATCGTCAGCCCTTTGACCGACGGCCACGTCGTGCTGCTCGTGACCACGGACGGCCTGTTGACCTGCTACGCCGCCGCCGACGGCAAGTTGCTCTGGGAGAAGGAGATCGACGCCGTCTTCATGTCGTCGCCCGGGCTGGTCGGCGACAAGGTCTACCTGATGGACGCGAAGGGCGTCATGCGCATCTTCACCACGGCCGGCGCCTATGCCGAGGTGGCCAGGGCCGAACTCGGCGAGAGGTCGCACTCCTCGCCCGCCTTCCTCAACGGACGCATCTACCTGCGAAGCAAAAAGCACCTGTTCTGCATCGGCAACAAGACCGACTAGCCCCGCCTGGCAAGGCGGGGTGGCAGTTCGCAAA
>CAZEBQ010000039.1:3936-14886 GCA_964510295.1 uncultured Anaerolineales bacterium
AGCCCCGCCTGGCAAGGCGGGGTGGCAGTTCGCAAAGGCGAGGCATGCCTCGCCCCGACGCCGGCGAAAAAACCATGACCCAGACAGCAGACGCCATCGACCTGGCCTTCGTGGACGAGGCGGTCGAGCGGATCGGCCGCGGCCCCCAGTCCGCCATCCCCATCCTCCAGGCCGTCCAGGACCACTACCGGTACCTGCCGGAGGCCGCCCTGCGCCGCGTGTGCGACCTGACCGAGATCACCCCGCCGCAGATCGTCGGCATCGCCACGTTCTATTCGCAGTTCCGCCACCGGCCGATGGGCAAACACCTCGTCCGCGTCTGCGTCGGAACCGCCTGCCACGTCAAGGGCGCACAGGTGATCCACGATGCCGTTCTCAAACATCTCGATGTCGCGGACGGCGACGACACCGACCCGGACGGTCTCTTCACGGTCGAGCCGGTGGCCTGCCTCGGCTGCTGCACGCTCGCGCCGGTCGTCCAGATCGGCGACCTGACCTACGGCCACCTGACGCCCGAGCACACCGGGCAGGTCATCCATGATTTCCTGGAATCCGAGAAACGCCGCGCCGACCACCGGACCGCCGAACCCGGACCCGCCGAAGCCGGCGGGACGATGGGGGAGATCCGCATCACGCTCGACACCTGCTGCATCGCGCACGGCAGCGGCCCGGTGTACGAGGCCCTCCTCGAGGCCGTCGCCGAGACCGGCGCCCCGGCCGTCGTCAAAGGCGTCGGCTGCACCGGCATGTCGTACCTGACACCGCTGGTCACCGTGACCGAGCCCGGCGGCCGCCCTGCCCTGTACGCCAACGTCGCGCCGCAGGACGCCGAGGCGATCGTGCTGCGTCATTTCCCGCCCGGCGGACGCCTCCAACGGGTGCGCAAAGCCGCCGTGCGGCTCCTCGACCAGGCACTGACCGACGAGGCCTGGAGACCGCTTACGCGGTACGCCATCGACGTTCGCGATCCGCCCATCGCCGAGTTTCTCGGACCGCAAAAACACATCGCCACCGAGCACTGCGGCCGTGTCCGGCCGACGGACCTCGACGATTACCTCTCACGCGACGGGTTCCAGGCCCTCGAGCGGTGCCTCAAGGGCGACTCGCCCGACGGGGTCATCGAAAAGGTGCGGACCGCCGGCTTGCGCGGTCGAGGCGGCGCGGGATACCCGACCGCCCTGAAATGGCAGCACGTCCGCGACGCACCCGGCAACAAAAAATACATCGTCTGCAACGGCGACGAGGGCGACCCCGGCGCGTTCATGGACCGCATGATCCTGGAGTCGTACCCGTACCGCATCCTGGAGGGCATGGCGATTGCCGCCACCACGGTCGGCGCCGAAGAAGGCGTCCTCTACATCCGGGCGGAGTATCCGCTGGCCGTCCGCCGTGTCAGCGAGGCCATTCGCCGATGCAACGAAGACGGCTACCTGGGCGACGACGTTCTCGGCACCGGCCGGCGGCTGCACCTTCGGATCATGCAAGGCGCCGGCGCGTTCGTCTGCGGTGAGGAGACGGCGCTTCTTGAATCGATCATGGGCCGACGCGGCACGCCGCACCTCAGGCCGCCCTTCCCCGTTGAGAGCGGCCTCTGGGGCTGTCCGACGCTCGTCAACAACGTCGAGACGTATGCCGTGGTGCCGTGGATCATCCGAAACGGCCCCGCCGCCTTCGCCGAACTCGGCACCGAGCACAGCAAAGGCACGAAGGTCTTCTCGCTGGCCGGCAAGGTGAGGCGCGGCGGCCTGATCGAGGTGCCGATGGGGGTCACGATCCGCGAGATCGTCGAAGAGATCGGCGGCGGCGTGCCCGGCGACCGCACCTTCAAGGCCGCCCAGATAGGCGGGCCTTCGGGCGGATGCATCCCCGCGCGGCTGGCCGATATCCCGGTTGACTACGAGGCCCTGACCCAGGTCGGGGCCATGATGGGCTCGGGCGGCCTGGTGATCCTCGACGACAAGGACTGCATCGTGGACATCGCCCGGTACTTCCTCGCCTTCACGCAGGACCAGTCGTGCGGCCGGTGCACGCCCTGCCGCATCGGCACCCGCCGCATGCTCGACATCCTCCAGCGCCTCTGCGAGGGCCAGGGCAAAAAGGGCGATATCGAGGAACTGGAGGAACTCGGCCGGTACATCAAGAAGGCGAGCCTGTGCGGCCTCGGGAGCACCGCCCCGAACCCGGTCCTGACAACCATCACGTACTTCCGCGACGAATACGAGGCCCACATCGAAGGCCGCTGCCCCGCCGGACGCTGCAAGGCCCTCATCGCCTACTCCATTACCGACGAGTGCATCGGCTGCACGCTCTGCGCCCAGCACTGCCCCTCCGAGGCCATCACCATGCGACCGTACGAACAGCATGAAATCGACCAGGACAAATGCGTCCAATGCGATACCTGCCGACAGGTATGCCCGGTCGATGCCGTGGAAGTAACCTGAGGCCATTCCCTTTTAACGCAGAGGACGCAGAGGACGCAGAGAACGCAGAGGAAAAACGGAGAAAAAGCAAACAGCAGACAACAGGCGAACAGAAACAGGAAGAGTCGCGATGGAGAGAACGCCTAACGACATCACGCAAGCCATCATCGGCGCGGCAATGGACGTCCACCGCGAGTTAGGCCCGGGACTGCTCGAATCAGCGTATGAGGCATGCCTCGCCTATGAACTGATTCAACGCGGCTTCAAGGTCGAGCGGCAGAAGGAACTTCCTGTCAAATACCGGAACGTTACGCTGGACTGCGGCTACCGTATGGACCTTCTGGTGGAGGACAAGGTCGTCGTTGAGGTCAAAGCGATCGAATCCCTGCACCCTGTCCACAAAGCCCAACTCCTGTCGTACCTCAGGCTTTCGGGGCACAAGGTCGGCCTGTTGATCAACTTCAACGTTACGGTGCTCAAAACCGGCATAAGGAGGGTCGTCAATGGACTACCCGAGTAGTCGCGATCCGTTCCTCTCTGTTACCTCTTTCTCTCTGTTGTTCTCTGCGCCCTCTGCGGCCTCTGCGTTCAAATGGAAGTGCCGATAATGCCTACTCTACGCATCGACGATCGCCAAGTGGAAGTCCCCGAAGGCGCCACCATTCTCGACGCTGCACGCCAACTTGGCATTGACATCCCGGCCCTCTGCTTCCGCGAAGGCTGCGAGCCGTCCACGTCGTGCATGGTCTGCGTCGTCAAACTGAAGGGTCCCGACAAGTTCGTCCCGTCGTGCGGTGCGCGGGCTGAGGACGGCATGGTCGTCGAGAGCGAGACCGACGAGGTCCGCGACGCCCGCCGCTCGGCGCTCGAACTGCTGCTCTCGGACCATCCGGCCGATTGCATCGCGCCGTGCCAGACTATCTGCCCGGGACGGATGAACATCCCCCGGATGATCCGCCAGATGGCAGCAGGCGACGTTGCGGCTGCCGCCGAGACCGCCCGAAGCGCGCTCGTTCTTCCGGCAACGCTCGGCCGCATCTGTCCGGCCCCCTGCGAGAAAGGCTGCCGCCGGGCCCATCACGATGCGGCCGTGGCCATCCGCCTGCTCCATCGACACGCCGCAGACACCGACCTGGCGTCCGGCGCGCCCTGGACGCCGCCGCGGAAAACGCCGACCGGCAAACGCATCGCCATCATCGGCGCCGGGCCCGCCGGCCTGGCGGCCGCGTGGCGGCTGCTCCAGGAAGGCCACGGCGCGACGCTCTTCGACGGTCGCGACGCGGCCGGCGGCATGCTCCGACACGGCATCGAGGAGGACGTGCTCCCGAGGCGGGTCCTCAATGCCGAAATCGCCCTCATCGAGCAACTCGGCGCCGCGTTCCGCATGGGCACGAAGGTCGGACGCGACGTGGCCATCGACGAACTCGCCCGCGACTTCGACGCCGTCCTCGTCGCCTGCGGTCGCATCGAGCAAGCCGACGCCGACCGCCTGGGCCTGGAGGCCTCCGAGAAAGGACTCGCGGCCAATCACCGGACCTTCGAGACGCCGACCGCCGGCGTCTTTGCCGCAGGCGACGCACTCCAGGTGCGCCGGATGGCCGTCCGAGCCGTCGCCGACGGCAAGGCCGCCGCCGGCTCCATCATCCAGTACCTCGCGGGCGAACCGGTGGCGGCGCCGGCGAGACCGTTCACAACCCGTCTCGGCCGACCGACCGAGGATGAGATGGCGGTGATGCTCGACGCCGCCACCCGCGATCCGCGCATCGCCCCATCGGGCGGCGAGGCGGACGGATTCACGGCCGACGAGGCACGCCGCGAGGCACCCAGGTGTCTCCACTGCGACTGCCGCAAGGCCGACACCTGCCTCCTGCGCAAATGGTCGGTCGCGCTCGGCGCAAGGCCCACGCGCCACACCGGGACGCGGCGCCCGTTTGAACTGCAGACCGCGCACCCGGACGTGGTGTACGAGCCCGGCAAGTGCATCGCGTGCGGCCTGTGCGTCCAGACGGCGGCGCAGAAGGGCGAGGCGCTCGGTCTGGCGTTTTCGGGTCGCGGCTTCGGCGTGCGGATCGCCGTGCCCTTCCACGAGACGCTCGCCGCAGGGCTGAAGGTAGCCGCCGCCGAGTGCGTCGCCGCCTGCCCGACAGGTGCCCTCGCCTACAAGAACGACGTGTAAGCCCCAAGCCCGCCGCCCGAGCCCGCCGCCCGCCGCCCGAGCCCGCCGCGGGAGGGGCGGGGCACGCCAACCCGCCCTGGCATCCCAACCTGCCGCACACACAGGATCGAGGATATCAACACTCGAGCGCGGTGGGTCGGGAGACCCACCGCGCAATGCCGGAGACCCGCCGCGCAAGGTGCTACAACCAATCGTAAACGGCCCTAATGCTCGGCGCCGGCGAAGCCGAGGTACTCGTCAAGCCAGTCGTCGGCCCGCAGAACACCTTTGCGCTGGGCAAGGCTCAGCCGTTCGGCCCGGCGCTGGGCGGAGTTGAAAAGGTGGCGCGAGAGGCGGCCGCTGACCTCCCGGTCGGTCCGACCGTGGCGCCGGCGGAGCGACGCCGCCAGGTGCGGCCCGTGGCGGCGGACCAGTTCGTCCTCAAGGCTGACGACGGCCTGGGCGGAGCCGGGGTCGCCCTGGCGTGCCGACCGGCCGAAGAGTTGCCGGTCGATGCGGCCGGCCTCGTGCCGCTCGGTCGCCAGGACGTGCAGGCCGCCGAGTTCCGCCACGCCGGCGCCCAGTCGAATGTCGGTCCCGCGTCCGGCCATGTTGGTGGCGACGGTGATCTTTCCGGGTTGGCCGGCGGCGGCGGTCACCTGGGCCTCCTCGCGGTGGCGTACGGCGTTCAGGACCTGGTGTTCCAGGTCGAGGTCCGTCAGGAGTTGGCTGACGCGTTCGCTTGCGCCGACGCTGCGGGTGCCGACGAGGATGGGCCGGCCCGTCTCGTGCATGCGGCGAATCTCCTCGACGATGGCCTTCCACTTGGCCTCTTCGGTCGCGTACACGCGGTCGGGCAGGACCTTGCGGATGCACGGCCGGTTGGTCGGAATGGTGACGACCGGCGCGTGGTAAATCTGCCAGAACTCGCGCCAGGCCTCGGCGGCGGTGCCCGTCATGCCCGCCAACTTGCGATAGAGACGGAAGAACCGCTGGAAACTGACCCGGGCGTAGGTGTCTTTGGGCGGCTGGACCTCAACCTCTTCCTTGGCCGAGACGGCCTGGTGCAGCCCGTCGCGCCATTCGCGGTCGGGCATGAGGCGGCCGGTGAACTCGTCGACGATGACAACCTTCTCCTCCTCGTCAACGATGTATTGCTTGTCGCGAAGGTAAAACTCGCGGGCGGTCAGGGCCTGGGTGACGAGTTCCTCGCGGCGCCTGGCCCCGGCCCACACGCCGCCGAGGTCGCCGGCCAATTCCTCGAGCCGGTCCTTGCCGGCGTCGGTCAGATCAACCTCGCGGTACCGCCGGTTCACGCGGAACTCGGGGTCGCGGCCGGACGGCACCAACTGGGCCGCCAGATGGGCCGCCTGCTGAAACGCCTCAACCTGCTCGAGGTTGGGCGCCTCGCCGGAGATAATGAGCGGCGTGACGGCCTCGTCGATGAGAATGGAGTCGGCCTCATCGACAATGGCGAAGTGGAGCCCGCGCTGAACGAGCCGGTCGGTGCCGCTGCCGGCGCCTTCGGCGATCTTGGCCATCAGGGCCGACGGCAGTCCCTGGAGGCGTCCCAGGGACAGGCGGTCGCGGAGGAAATCGGCCGTCACCTCCTTGTTCGTGCAGTAGGTGATGTCGGCCTGATAGGCCTCGCGGCGTTCGGGGGGCTTCATGCCCTGCTCGACGGCCGCCACGCGAAGACCGCAGAACCGGTAAACCTTCCCCATCCAGTCGGCGTCGCGCGTGGCCAGGTAATCGTTGTGCGTGACGACGTGGCACCCTTTGCCGCGCCATCCCTCGATGGTGGCGGGCAGCGTCGCAGAGAGGGTCTTGCCCTCGCCGGTGGCCATCTCGGCGATGCAACCGGCCTGCAGGGCCAGGGCCCCGGCGACCTGAACGCGGAAGATGCTCATGCCGGTCTGGCGGCGGGCGACCTCGCGGACCAGGGCATACGCGCGCTCCAGGATCTCGTCGGTGGCGCCGCCTCGACGGAACCGATCGCGCATCTCAGCGGCGGCCTCGCGCAGCCGCCCGGACCCCAGGTCGCGGTAATCGGTCTCGAGGGCCAGGACCCGGTCGGCCCGGCGAAGGAACCGCATGCGACGGGGCACGAGCGATTTGGCGATGCCGATGGCGGCGTCCCATGCGGCGTCGATGCCTTTGGGCAGTGGCCCGTCGGAGGCTCGCTGGGCCAGCGTTCGCCACGTTGTGCTTGGGATACGGGCCACGTCAGATCTGGAACCTCCGCTGCAGCGTCTGAAGCACGGCTCGTTTCGCCTGCGAGAGGAGCGGCTTGGGGGTCGTCTCGAAACGGATGACCACGCGTTGGCCCGGCAGCAGATGCACGTCGTTGCTCGGGTCGGGCTTCACCTGGATCTCGAAGACGCGTTCGGCCGTCCGGGTGCCCGTGGAATCGTCGGGCTTGGTGGCGATGGGGCCGCCCGCGGGGAACGACAGCGCCGGCGACGGCAACCGGTCGCTTCCGGCCGGCAGGAACTGCTTGATGCGGCCGCCGATCTCCTTGTCGGGCCGGCCGTCCATCCGTATCTCGACACGGTCGGCGGCCTCTTCCATCAGTGCCCCCGCGACGTCCTGACTCGCCACGGCCCGGACGATCAGATCATCCATCGTCGCCACCAGCCCAAGACCCTGGCCGCGCGCCAGGTACGCACCCTCCAGGCGGTCGATGTTCGGCGACACCCACGTGCCGGCCAGGGGAGCACGTACGTCGAGGTCGGCGAGTTGGCGGCGGATGCGGCCGAGTTTCTCGTCGATGGCGCCGATCTGCAGATCGATAATCTGGACGGCGGCCGGTTCCTGCACCAGCGCCGCCCCGCGCCGGGCAACGAGTTCGCGCCGTTCGGCCACCAGTTGCTCGTGCCGCGAGACCAGCGCCGGGTTGACCGACCGCACGACGGGCGGCCCGTCGGGCGTCACGCTGCGGCCGGAGGGAAGAAACTCGGCGAGAAACCCGTCGGCGCCGGCGTGCACGATCTGCATCTCGGCGGGTTCGACCACCGCTTCAACGTAGAACGGGTCGGACACCGGAATCAGCCCGAGGCCCCCAAGCACCAGCACCGGCACCGCCACCGAGGTCGACACCGCCCAGGCCCGGACGCGCATCAGTTCGCTGCTGGAGAGAAGATAGTAGATAAACTTGCCGATCGGAACCATGACCCACGCGATGACGGCCATGGCGGCCAGCAGGACGCCGATGAACGGAAGAAAACCGCTGACGAACAGCAAAATCGCCACCGAGATGAAGATACGGTACAGGGTCGAGGCCACGGCGTAGAACAGCAGCCAGCCCTTCTCGCCCCTCGTGTGCGACGGGTCGCGCGGATTCCGGGCATGCCAGACGTACCGCTTCACGAGGTAGTACAGGTACTCCTTCGACCGCTGCGCCAGGTTGGGAATCTCAAGAATGTCCGACAAGATGTAGTACCCGTCGTACCGCAGCAGCGGGTTGCCGTTGAACAGGAGCGACGAGACGCTGGCGATAAACATGACGTTGTAGCAGATGGCGTGAATCGGGGTCGTCTCGGCCGTCTGCGACCACACCACCGCCGCCACCGCCGCGATGCCCAACTCGACGAACATCCCCCCGGCGCCGACGACCACGCGATGCCACGTGCTGCGAAGCGCCCAGGCGCTCGAGGCGTCCACGTACGGCAAGGGCGTGAAGACCAGGAACATGATGCCCATGACGTGGACCTCGCCCCCCGACCCGCCGGCCCGCCCCAACTTCTTGCACGCAAAGCCGTGGCCGAACTCGTGGAAGACCTTGACAATGACGAAACTGGCGTACAGCAGCGGCAGGCTGTCGGGGTCGAGGATGCTCGAGGCCCGGCTCACAAGGTCCCCCGCCCGGCCGGCGATGAAGTACAGGCCCGTCACCATGAGCCCGATCCAGAGGACCAGCCCCCACCAACTGAAGACCGCTCCGAAAATGCCCACGAAACGGTCGAGAAACCGGTCCGGGTCAATCAGCGGAATCCGAATGAACAGCAGGTTCGTCAGGTACCCCTGCACCTCGCGGGTGACGCGTTTCCTGTAACGCCGGAACAGGCCCTCGGCGTCGGGCGGCATGTCGCCGTGCAGCAGGTTCGACGTGTAGAGTTGACCCATCAGTTGGATGGCCTCGCCCTGGGTCGGGGCGCTGTCGCCCAACTGCTCGTTGCAGACGTTCCAGACCTCGGCCACCGTCCGCCGGCCGTCCAGAAGACCCACGAAACGGTACGCCGCTTCGTTCAGACGGAAGAACTGGTTGTTCGACGGGTCCTGCAGCACGTGCCACATCTGGCCGCGATAATGCTGACGGTGCGTCTGAAGCGTCGACCGCAGGCGCGGACGCAGACCCGACACCCGGTACCACGATTCGCTGAACGTCGGTCGATCAACCGGCATGGGTGTATCCGTTTCCGAGCCGCGAGCGTCAGCGAGCGGTTGCCGCTCCCTCACGGTGGCGGCTCGGAAAGGCTCATTTCATATCCAGAGTTTCATCCGCACCCAGCGGACAATCGGACGGGTCCATATCGAGATGTACCGTCGGCGGTCGATGTCCACCTTGGCGACGCCCTCGAGGCCCGGACGCATCCGGCGGTCGAGTTCCTTCAGGCGCACGCGGACCTTGAAGATGTTCATCTGCTCGGCCACCTCGGCCACCGGGTTGATCCGCTCGACCACAAATCCGAAATGCCTGTCCGGGAAGGACGCCGTGGCGAGTTCGCCCTCCTGGCCGACTTCCAGGTCGGCCACGTCCTCTTCGGGCACCGACAGTTCGGCGCGGAGCCCGTCCAGCCGCGCCACCTCAAACAGCACGTCGCCGGTCTTGACGGGCGCGCCGATCTGCCGCTCCAGGTCGCCCTTCGTGACCACGCCGCTGATGGGCGCGATGATCTTCGCCTGCGAAATATGGTACTCGTACAGGTTGATGCCGGCGGTCGCCTTGTCGGCCTGGGCCTGGGCGATCTGGGCTTCAACGGTCTTGTAGTCACGCCGCGCGGCGGCGGCCTGCATCAGGTACGTGCCGCGTTCAGCCTTGGCGGCGGCCAGTTGGAGGAGGAGGTCGGCGGTCTCGAGCGTGGCCAACACGCTCTTGCCTCCTGTGACCTCCGCGTTCGGTTCCGTTGAGACCGTCTGAAGAAAGCCGTCGAACGGTGCCGGCACGACCCGCAGTTCGATCGGCTCCAGGACAAACGACGCTTCGACGCGGTAGTCGCCTTTGGCGAAGATGGCGAACGCCAGCGCCGCGCAGGCCGCGATGACGCCCAACTTGATCCACGTGTGTTTCGGCCCCACGACCACCGCAGCGCCCTTGCGGACCGCCGCCGTCATCCGCGCCCCGAACCAGCGGTCGTGGGCTTCGAGGTTCGCCAGGCGCGGCGTGCAGAGGTCGGCGGCCAGGCGAAGCGACTCGACCTCCTCGACCGTAAAGACCTCACCGCCGGGCCGTTCGAGCGTCAGGACGGCGGTGACTTCGCCGGCTCGCCTCAGCGGCAGGCTCAAGACCATCGCGGCCCCATGGTGCCCGGCGAGTTCGCCGGCGGCCCGGCCGACGTAGGTGGCCTGCGGCGAGGGGGGATACAGGATTTCGACGTCCTGGTCCAGACACTCCTCCATCGCGGCTTCGATGTCCTGGACCAGTTTCATCTTGCGGGTGAACTTTTCGGTGTGGCTCATCGCACGCACGTGCACGTACCGGCCCTTGAGGAACCCGATGCTCACCCGCTCGCACTGCCACCGGGCCGCCACTTCGTTCGCCAGCGACATGGCCATGCCGGCGAACCGATCCTGAACGTTGACGGCTGCCAGGGTCTCCATGGCGGCGCGCAGCCGCCCCAGGTCCGTCTGCCGCCTCTGAAGCAGCAGACGCATCTCGTAGAGGCTCAACAGGCCGACCGTCAGTTCCAGTCGCTCTTGGATGCCCGCCAGGGCGGCCGGGTCCTGCGTCTCGGCAAAGAACGCCGCCACCCCGCGCACCGCACGCTCCCCGCGAAGCGGCACCATGATGAGGCTCCGGCGGGCAGGCTGACCGTACATGTCGTCGGGGCTGTGCACCGGCTGGACGACCGTGGCGCTCTGAGCCACGACGGCGCGGCAGGCTTCGGCGCCCTGGGCCAGCCAGACCGGCGCTGCTGCGCCCTGCGGCAGCGGCGGGAAAACCGCCAGGACGTCGGCCCCGCGCTGCTGCCCGGCCCGCAGGATGGCCCCGCCCTCGGCCGGCCCGATCTGGCACTGCACCGCCAGCAGGTTCGACAGGAACTGCTCCGGCGGACCGTCGAAACGGCTCAGCCGCTCGATGACCTCGGCGGTCGTCAGGTGGACCGCGCCGCCGCTCTGCCGGGAAGCCCCCATCTGTGTCATCGCGGGCGCCTA
>CAZEBQ010000039.1:14986-20510 GCA_964510295.1 uncultured Anaerolineales bacterium
AGAGAAACCCCAATCGGGACCCGTAGACCTGCGACCGTCCGCCGGCCGGGTCCGACTCCCGTCGCCTGGTCTCGCGTCGCGGGTTTACGGCCGGGCGTCGGCGCCCGGGGCGCCTGGGGCGCGCGGGCCGCGGTCCAGCGCAATCTCGCCGAACTGCTCCTCGTGCCGACGGATCATCTGACCCAGCGCCAGCGCCAGCCGCTTCGTCATGCGGTAACTCATGACAATCCGCTCGTTGACCTGGAAGATGAACTCCGGGTTACCCTGCTGTGCGGCAACGGGGTTGATCAGGTTGAGCCCGAAGTAAAGCATCACCTCGTCGGCGGTGGCGTCGGTGCGGAAGGCGTTGGCGTAACTGGTGTTGAGGTTCCGCTCGTCGATCCGGAGACGGATCTCCTGCTTCTTCTCGTCGCCGGCGGGTTGCCCCGCAGCAGGCTGGGCGTCGGGGAGTTGCCCCTCGACGGGCTGATCGCCTTTGGCGTCAGGATCGCTCTTGGCTGCCATGAATCGCTCCTTCTTTGAGGTCGCCTGTTTCCCCATCTATTCTAGACTGCCCACGTCCACGCGGCTAGAGGCGGCGTCGGCCGAGAGGTGGGCCCTGCCAACCACGGTACCCCCCGCAGGTGTTTCATGCAAGTTATTTGCACCTCGCCGGTTAGGTGAATCGACCAGAAACAGCCCCGCTCTTTAGGACTACAGCGCCATGTTGCGCCGCCCCGGCGAGTGAGGGTGGTCCTGCAAGGCGATGAGACCTTTCAGCAAGGCCGCCCGTCGGCCGGGAACCCGGCACGTTCGCGCGCGTCTAACTCCGTGAGACAGCGCTTGATTTGCACGCCTTAAGGCGCGCCGCCTGGTGGCCTTCCCAGGCCACCAGGACCGTTCGCGGCGGCCTGGGAAGGCCGCCGCGCGGCCGAGAAGACGGCGCTTGATTTGCGTCGCACGGGACACGAAACTCGCGCCGCCTGGTGGCCTTCCCAGGCCACCAGGACCGTTCGCGGCGGCCTGGGAAGGCCGCCGCGCGGCCGAGAAGACGGCGCTTGATTTGCGTCGCACGGGACACGAAACTGGAACGTATAAGAGGGTGGACTGGCAGGAGGCAACCTCATGGCTCAAGATGACAGGCCCATGGAGCAGCCCGCGGTCAGAACGACCATCGTCGGCGGTCGCCCGCCCGGCAGCGGCAAGACGGTCGGGCCGATCCCGCGCGGTATCGAGGTGCTCATCAAAAAGGCCGCCGTGGACCCCGCGTTCAAGATGCTCCTGCTCGCCAAGCGCGACGGAGCCGCCAAGGCGATCGACCTGACGCTCGAGGCGGCCGAGGCGATGATGCTCAAGGCCGCCCCTCGCGCCCAACTCGAAGCGATCATCGCCCAGACCAGCGTCCATCCCAGCGTGCTGCCGGCGTTCCTCGGCCGCGCCGCCGCCGTCATGCTCGTGGCACTCGGCGCCGGGACGCTCGGCTGCGACAAGGTGGAAGTGACCGATGGGATCGAGCCCGACCGGCCGCCCGCCAAAAGGGTCGAGCCGTCTCGGCGCACCCCCGTGCCGGAAGGCGTTCGCCCCGACCGTCCACAGGCGGTGGAACGGTCGCCGGGCATCCGACCCGACCGCATCCCCACGCCGCAGCCGCCGAAGGCCACGGAAAGCACGGCCCCCGAACCCGCGCCGCAGTCTTATGGCATGGCAGGCATCCAGCCGGCGGCGCCCGAGCGCATCGAACCGACCGACGGCGTCCGTCCCGACCGCCCCCCCGAGGCCAAGCCGAAGGCCGAGACGCCCACGCCGCCCGCTCCCAAACCACAGCCTCCCGCGCCGACGGGCATCCGGCCCGACCGCCCCCCGGCGGCCAGGCCGAAGACCGATGAACCGTCGGCGGCGCCAAGCGCCACGGCCACGGAACCGATAACCTCGACGCCGACCTCGGGCGAGCGGATCACGCGCGGCATTCGGCCCAGCAGGCCGCAGACCAAACCCAAGGAAGACGTGCCCCCTGAAAAGAAGCCGATCATCAGCCAGGCTCTCACGCTCCCGGCCACGTGGGACGAAAAGACGACCTACGCCGTCTTCGCCAACGGCCTCAAGCGCCTCGCCGACAAGCACCTGCCGAAACACAAGTTCACCTACTCCGTGGCCGACTCCGGGCAGCGGTACATCCGCGTCGAATTCAAACCCAAGGTCTACGACGTGCCCTCGACAGACCCCAAGACCGGCGAGACGACAACCCGCCGCAAGACCGGGCCCGAGGCCGACGGCCTCCTGCTGACCGTCTGGATCGAGAAACGCCTGACCGAAGCCGACCGGCCCCACGTCCGCGACAACGCCGGCCTCTGGAAGACGAAGGTAGGCCAGATGTTCCTGCGGCCGCTGGAGACGTACCTGAAGTCCAACGTGCATTACGGCCCCAAGACCGACAAGGCACAGATCGCGGTCTTCTCCTCGCCGCAGGCCTGGCTCACCGCCCACGCGCAACCGGACCCGGGCGCGGCCACCTCGCGCGGCGCCCGTCCCGACCGGCCGCAGACCAAAGGCATCCGCCCCGACCGGCCGAAGGCGAAGGACGAGTAGCATGATACCGCTTTAGCGCTGTCATTCTGAGGTCCGCTTGCGGGCCGAAGAATCTCGCCGTGGTTGTTGCTGTTTCGTCGTTCCCACGGCGAGACCCTTCGCTTCGCTCAGGGTGACAGCCTTATCGAGCACGCTAAACAAGTGCGGAAAGACGCCGCGCGGGAGATCGCATGGCCGACATCACACTCGTCAACCTGAACATGCTCTTCATGCGGTACGGCGAGGAGATCGAGCGGGAACTGCACGTGCCGCTCGGGCCCCTCTACCTTACGCGGGCCCTGGAGGACGCCGGCGTCGAGGTTGATTTCCGCGATTACCAGGCCGCCCCGTACGACGACCCGTTCGACATGGAGAACTTCCTGGAGTTTCTCTCTCGGCCGGCTCCCGTCATCGGCCTCTCGTGCATGGCCAACCTGTTGCCGTTCACGATTTACGCCATGCGTGCGGTGAAGGAGCGTTGGCCCGACCGCAGGCTCGTCCTCGGCGGCGTGGGGTCGAAGGCCGTGGAGGCCCAGATCCTGGCGCGGTTCCCCTGGATCAAGATCATCTCCAGCGGAGAGGGCGAACGAAGCGCTCCGCGCCTGCTGGCGGCGCTCGCGGGCGGCGGCGACCTCGCCGGCGTGCCCGGCATCTCGTGGCGCGACGGCTCCGGCGCCGTCCATCACAACCCCGAACCGCCGCGCATCACCGACCTCGACACCATCCCCTTCCCCGCCTTCGAGAAGGTGGACCTGGCGGCCTACGCCGGCTACGGCATGATGACCAGCCGCGGGTGCCCGTACAAGTGCACCTTCTGCTCGGTCGCCCCGGTGTGGAACCACGAGAGTTACTCGCGCAGCCCCGCCAACATCGTGGCCGAGATGGTCCACCTGCATCGCGAGGCGGGCGTCGACCTGTTCCTCTTTCAGGACGAGTTCTTCATCTCGGGCAAGCGGCAGGTGATGGGCTTCTGCCGCCAACTGCGAGGGACCGGCCTCGACCTGGAATGGAAGGCCTTCGGCCGCGTCAACCTCGTCGACGACGAGATGATGCGGGCGATGGCCGATTGCGGATGCCTGGAACTGCGGTTCGGCATCGAGTCGGGCTCCGACCGGGTGCTGGAGCGCATCAAGAAGGGGTTCACGGCGGCTGAATCGCTGGATATCGTGCCGCGGGCCGTCGAGATCTTCCCCCGCGTCGACACGTTCTTCGTCTGGGGCTTTCCGTTCGAGACGCTTGAGGACTTCAACCAGAGCCTCTTCCAGATGGTGAGTTTCCGGATGATGGGGGCGCGGATTCTGCCGAGTCTTCTGTCGCTCCTGCCGCAGACCGAACTCTACAAAGAGTGGGCCCCGAAGGCGGACCTGGAGTTCTGCCCGCACCTCTTTCCGGAGTTCGTCTTCACGGGGCACGAGATCTGCCGCGGCGGCGACGTGGAGATACCCGAGCGGCACCGGGCGTACTTCGACCTTATCCTGGCCAACCCCGACATCTTCCCCGGGTTCTTCCACATCGACCTGGAGGGGAACGTGCTGCCGAAGTTGGCTCTGCTGCGGCAGTTCGGCTTCTACCCCGCCCCCGAAGGCGAAGAGGAACCCACCACCGAATCCTGCGGCGCCCACTCGCCCCGCATCGAACCCCAGGAACTCGCCACCCGCACCGACCGGTAGCGCCCACGCGCATCAGCCCCGTTACCAGCCCCCAACGTGAATCAGCCCTGTTACCAGCCCCGAACGTGAATCAGCCCCGAACGTCAATCGACCCCGTTACTAGCCGCGAACGTGAATCAGCCCCGTTACTAGCCGCGAACGTGAATCAGCCCCGTTACTAGCCGCGAACGTGAGTGAGCGGCGCCGCTCGTTTACACTCGCGGCTAGTCAGACTTACCTGACCCCGCTTAGTCGCCGAACGCCCGCGCCACGATGCCCATCACCTCGCGCTTGTACCCCCGCGCCGCGGCGGGGTCGTGGCTGCGACCGTGGCGGATGACGATGTATTTCTGGAGTTCATACAGCAAGTAGAAGACGCCCCGCACCCGCGCTTTCGGCGACGTGTCGCGCTCCCGCCCGTACCCCCGCCAGAACGCCGGCCGCGAGATGCCGCAGTAGTCGAGCACCGCGAACTCGATCTCCGGGTCGCCCCACAGCGCGCGGTCCCAATCGACGAGCCCCGAGAGCCGGCCCCGGCGGTCCACGAGCAGGTTCTGGCTCCAGATGTCCATGTGCAGAAGGCTCGCCGGGACCGGACGGTCAAACAGCGGCAGATGCCCGTCCAGCAGCGCCGCCAGCCGAAGGGCCTCGGCGGCGTCGTAGTGCCCCGTCGCGACGATGTCGTCGAGAAGACTGCCCCACATGACACGGAACGCCTCGGCCCACGTCGCCTGCGGCTCCATCGGACGGTGCTCGCCGAGGTACCCGTACGTCTCGGCCGTCAGCCGATGGACCTGGGCCAGACACTCGCCCACCTGCTCGAGCACACGGGTCGTGTCGCATCGCGGCCCGTCCGAGAGTGCCGTGCCGGGCAGCCGCTCCATCAGGAGGAAGTCGCGGTCGATGGCGTCGCGGGAGTCATCGAACGCCAGGATCCGCGCCACGGGGACGGTGGTCTTTGCCAGGAGCAGCGCGTGGATGCCGGGCTCCTGCCTCATCATGTCTCGCTCGTAGAAGCAGAAGACGGCGTCGGCCGGCGGCGCGATCCGGAGCACCAGGTCCTGGCCCCCCGCACGCACGAAGAACGACGTGTTGAACTTGCCGGTGCGAATCGGCTCGAAGGTGACGGGCCCGTCGGCGTGCCCCAGATGCCGGCGCACGCAGGCCTCCAGTTGCTCGCGGGGCCATTCGCTCATAGGTGGCGGTCCTCAGGAACATCGGTTACGGTAAAGGGCTACCTCACAGGGTGGCACGGCAGCCCGAAGGGCGGCCGTGTCTAGCGTTGTCATTCTGAGGCCCGCTTGCGGGCCGAAGAATCTCGCCGTGGTCTT
>CAZEBQ010000040.1:0-20415 GCA_964510295.1 uncultured Anaerolineales bacterium
CTGCCGGCGACGCAACCGCCGCAGGCCGGCCGACGCCTTGCCGCGCGGCGTTGAATTCGCACCGCACCCGACTTATACCGAGCATGGGGACGCCGGTTTTCCGACAATTCCATTGGAAGTGGCATCCTCGCCGGTCGTGTGACCCGAGTTGCCGTGCGGTGAGACAGCCCGCGACGCTTGACAGATGCAGGGAGACGATCGTGACATCGGCACCGAACGAATCACATGCGGTCCGCCTGCGGGGGTGGCGGTTCTTGTTGGCCGTCGCCGTCGCCGGGGTCTTGGCGCTTCTTGCCACCCCTTCGCTGTGCCGCGAGGCGGAGGCTGCGAGTCCTGCCGTTGCCCCGAAGGCGCCGACGGAGGTTGCCGCCCGGCTGAGACGCGATTATCCGCTGGACATCGACCCGATTGCCCTCACGGGGACCGTCCACCATCTGCTCGGCAACTCCGAGGAGGCCGTCACGTGCTGGCAGGAGTGCGTGAGGCGGGATCCCGGCCGCGCCGACGCCCGGAAGCACCGCGAGACGGTCAAGCGCCTGAAGGCCAAGGGTCTGCCGGTCTCGACCGGCCGGCCCCCGGCCTCCGCCGACGACCTCGCCTCCCTGCGCGACGGCGTTGCCCGCGTCCACACCGTCGCAGGACGCTTCTGCCACAAGAGGGGAAACGTGGACCAGGCCGAGCGGCATTGGCGTCGTGCGGCCGAAATCGATCCGACGAACGCGGCCTGCCGTGTCCACTTGGCCGCACGGCTCAAGGTGAACCCGGCGACCACCCCCGAGGCCCGCCGCCACCAATTACGTCATCCTGAGCGAGGCCTGCGACAAGAACGGCGACCTGCCGGGCGCTTGCGCCGCCATGAACCGAGCCTTGGAGTTGGAGCCCCGGAACGTCCGGTACCGGCGCATCCTCGAGAGTCTCAAGCGGAAAGGACAATGACCGCATGAGCCTCGGGGCCCACGGTCTGCCGCCGATACACCGAGCGTCGCACGCTTGAGGTGTGCCGCGGTCGGGCGGCCCGGTCCGTCCGCGCGCACCGAACGAGACGCACCGTTTGACAACCAAACGGCGGCACCCGCCTTGACGGTCACGGCGCCGGACGGCGGGTTTTGTATAGAAGATAGACCCAACTTATGCTTTTCCCTCAGCCTCGCCCCATCCCGCCGTGCCGGGAGAAGTTGCCACAGTGCGGCCGCACGGCCGGATTTCGGCCGGAACGCGCGGGCCGAACGGGGCGTTTCAGATTGTAGCGCCCGCCGGTGTGGCCGTGCCGGGAGCCACAGACCGTGCCCGGCGGCCGCCATCGCAGGCCGGGCCTTTCCGGAAAGGAGACGTGGTTATGTCGAACCGCCGATCTGTGACGAGACGCGCCTTTCTCCGGGGCGCTGCCGCCGCCGCCTTCGCCGCGCCCGTCGTCGTGGCCTCCGACGTCTTCGGCGCCAACGACAAGATCACCATGGGCTGCATCGGCATGGGAGGGCGGGGCCGCGGCGACATGGGAGGATTCCTCGGACACAAAGAGGTCCACGTCCGGGCCGTCTGCGACGTCGTCGGCAGGCACCGCGACATGGCCAAGAGCGCGGTCGATAAACGGTACGGCAGCACCGACTGCGAGACCTACACCGATTTCCGCGACATCACCGGCCGCACCGACATCGACGCCGTTCTCATCGCCACGCCCGACCACTGGCACGCCATCATCGCCTGCGAGGCGCTCAAGAGCGGCAAGGACGTCTACTGCGAGAAGCCCGAGACGCTGACCATCCGCGAAGGCCGCATCATGACCGAGACCGCCCGCCGTTACGGCCGCGTCTTCTCCGGCGGCAGCCAACGCGTCTGGGGCGACTACAACTGGTTCCACCGGATGGTCTGGGGCGGCGCCATCGGCGAACCGAAGGAGTGCTGGGTCAACGTGGGCGGCCCGTCGGGCGAGTGTTACCTGCCGCCCGTTGACACGCCGCCCGACGTCGATTGGAACCAGTGGCTGGGCCCCGCGCCGTGGCGGCCGTTCCACCCGCAACTCATCCGCGGCGGGTTTCGGGCGTTCCGCGACTACTCGGGCGGCGGCATGACCGACTGGGGATGCCACGGATTCGGCGGCGCCCTGTTCTGCCTCCGGTTGCACGAGACCGGCCCCGCCGAGATCATCCCGCCCGACGGCAAAGACATGAAGCACCTGACCTATGTCTTCGCCAACGGCGTCCGCATCTATCACGGCGGCGGGTGGGGCGGCATCCTCTCGTTCAAGGGAACCGAGGCAGAGATCCCCGCACGCGACGGCTCCAAGAAGACGCCGCCCGATATCCACATCCCCAACTACAAGGGACACGGCGGCATCTTCGGCGATTTCCTCCACTGCCTGCGCACACGCGAGCGGCCGTTCCGCGACATCGCCATCGCCCATCGCACCGCCACCCACTCGCACCTGGGCAACATCGCGTACTGGCTCAAGCGGCCGCTCAAGTGGGACCCCGCGAGCGAGAAGATCGTCGGCGACCCCGAGGCCAACCGCTGGCTCGACCGTCCGAAACGCCAACCCTGGCGCCTGTGAGGTCCAACATCAATCCTGCGCGGTGGGTCTCCGCACCCGTATGTGTTTAGCGTGTCATTCCGAGCGAGCGAAGCGAGTCGAGGAATCTCGCCGTTATCCGTGTCCAGACAGCTACATTGTTCCATTCGCTGTCGGAACGCTTGGAATCACCAGCGAAAGGAAGAACCGATGAGCCGTTCACGCGTCACTGCCTTGGTCGCCCTCTGACGCGTAGCCCGGGGCGCGCCCCGGCAATCATGCCGCCCGATTTCGCCCGTGCCGTCAAGGCGAAGGCACCCGCACCTTGGCCAGGTAGATGCGCGTCTTGCCCTCGTGCGAGGCGTAGTAGGAGACCCAGAGCAGACCGTCGTGCAGGACGAGGCCGGGGTAGGACGTGTCGCCGCCGGACGGCAGGCGGAGAAACTCCGTGAGCGTCCCCTTGTCGGCGTCGAGCCACTGGAGGCTCGTCCGGACGCCGCCGTCGTAGCGGCGGGTGGCCGCGATGAAACGACCGTCCGGAAGGCGAACGAGAATCGGGCCGCCGATGCGCACACCCAGATCCTTCCACCTCCACTCGGTGTACGGCGGCCGGGCGATGCCGAGTTGGGCCGTAAAGGGCTCTCCGTCGCGGCGAAGCAGGGCGCACGACGTCCCGTCGGGCAGAAAGACCAGCGACGTCTCGTTCGGGTAGCCCTTCTCGAAGAGGCGCGGCACGTGGACACGGAACGTGCGGCCGTCGGTGCTGCGATAGAGGCGGGCGATGCGTTCGCCGACCCGTCCGTAGCCGACGCCGTAGGCGGCGCCCTTGTGCCACGTGACGCGCCAGAGCCAGAGGTTCGGTTCGCCGACGGCGACGGCCTCGCCCCAGTCGCTGCCGTCGGAAGAGAACCATGCGTGCGTGTGATGGCGGACCTGCCCCTTCTTCCGGTTGGCCGCCCCCGCCACGAGCATGAGCCGCCCGTCGGGCGTCACGCTGATCTTGGGGTCGCGGAGGTCGGGCGTTTTCGGGTCGGGCGTCTCGATGAGGGCCGCCGAGGTCCAGGCGCCGCCGTCGCCGGAGACGATGACGCGGATCTTTCCGTCGTGCGAGACGTGCCCGGCGCCTTCGCGAAACGTGCAGAACCAGCGGTCCTTGAAGCGCAGGAGGTCCGTGAAGGCGTTGTGCGGCGCGCGGTCCCATATCTTGCGGACCTCGACGAGTTCGGCTTTGCCGCCTTCCTCTGCCGCAACGGCGGCTAACGGGGCGGCAAGCGCGCAAAGGGCCAGGATCATGCGGTTCATTGGTCTTTCTCCTCCGGCAGATACTTCCGGATGATGGCGGCGGCGGCATCGTCGCAGGCTTTGGGGGCCACCTTGCCGGCCTGGTTTGTCACCACCACGACGGCGAAATTGCGATGCGGGGCCATCCAGACGACGGCGTAATTCATGTTGTTGCTGCCGGCGTGGGTGTAGACGCGTCCGCCGCCCCATCCGCGATGGGCCGTGCCCCATCCGCCGGCGTAGGTCCCGCCGAAGGCAGGTGTGTGCAGGCGCGTCCAGTGGGTGATGCCGAGCGGCGTGGGCTGGTCGCGGGCGCCGCGAAGATGGACCTGGACGAACTTCGCCCAGTCACCGATGGTGCAGTGGACGGTCCCGGCGGGGGCGATGGCCGGCGGGTTGTCGGTCCGCGGCCCCGGCTCCATCGGAATCGCCTTGCCGTTCTCGACGCGGTGCTGCCACGGCTGGTCCACTTTGCCGGGCGTGCCCATGGCGCCGAAGCCGGCCGAGCCCATCCCGAGGGGGCGGAAGACGTGCTCCCGCATCAAGTCCTCATACGCGGTGCCGGCCGCCTTCTCGCACGCGACGCCCAGGATGGCATAGCCGGCGTTCGAGTAGATGTACCGCTCGCCGGGCGGGGCCTCGGGCGGCTCGGCGAGTTTGCGGCGGACGAACTCCCAGCGTTGCCGGCGCGGCGGGCCGGGCAGGCGGTGGACGTCGAGGAACGACATGCCCGTCGGCCACGTCTCGTTCGGCACGCCCCCGCGATGGGCCAGCAGGTGCAGCAGCGTCACGTTGCGGTAGCCGGGGTGCATCTCTTGGATGAGTTCCGGAAAGACCTCGGCAAGCGTCGAGGACCACTTGAGTTTGCCCTGCTCGATGAGAATCGCCAGGAGCGTGGCCGTCATGGCCTTGGTGCACGAGCCGATGTGGAACTTGTCCCAGGCGGTGACCTTGACGTCGCCTCCGAGTTTGCGGACGCCGACGGCGGCGTAGTTGATGATGCTGCCGTCGTAGATGGTCGAGGCCGCCAGGGCCGGCACGCCGTGCCTGGCACGAACCTCCTCGAGCGGCGGCTCGAGGTTCTTCCACTTCGCGAAGTTGACGTCGATCATGTCCGGCCCCGCGCGCTCGGCGGCACCGCTCGCGCCGGCGCCCCAGGTCAGCACAGCAGCCGCTAGCCAGAGAATGAGTGGGACCCGCATCGCAGTTCCTTGCCAAGATCCGCGCGGACAGGCGTCTCCTGCCCGTCTCATGTTACCGACGCGGGCTGCGTGCGTCCTCGGTTTTCTCGACGACCGTGGTCCGTGGGTGGCCATGTTCCCGCCCGGCCGAGGCGACCCATGGCCACGCAAGCGTGGCCATGCCACCCGGCAAAGCGAACACGGGGGTGGCACGGCAGCGGCGCAGCCGCGGCCGTGGGCACGCGGTATCCAACACGGCCGCCCTTCGGGCTGCCGTGCCACCGTGCTTGGGGTGCGATTACACGGCCGCCCTTCGGGCTGCCGTGCCACCGGGGCTGGCATGCCACCCGGCAAAGCGAACACGGGGGTGGCACGGCAGCGGCGCAGCCGCGGCCGTGGGCACGCGGTATCCAACACGGCCGCCCTTCGGGCTGCCGTGCCACCGTGCTTGGCGTGCGATTACACGGCCGCCCTTCGGGCTGCCGTGCCACCGGGGCTGTGGTGTGGCTACGCGGCAGCCTGGGAAGGCCGCCGCGCGGTTTGGGGCGACACGCGTTTTGCGCGGCGGGTCGGAGCCTGCCCTGAGCCTGTCGAACGGGGACCCGCCGCGCACGAACGGGGAGGCTCATGCCGCACGGCTTGGCAATATGCGCGATTCCAACCCGGCAGCGCAGGGTTTCAATCATTGAGGAACGACACGTGGAGTGTGGGCAACTTCAGGCTGCCGGTCGGCGGTTGCCTTGGTCCAATAGGCCGGTCCAGGAAAGAAAGGGTCTGCCATGTCGAAGAAGCATCTGACGCGTCGCGCGTTTCTCGAGGCCGCCGCTTCCGGTGCGGCCGTCACGGTCGTCTCCAGGCACGTCCTCGGGGGACCGGTCTACCGGGCGCCGAGCGGCAAACTGAACGTGGCCTGCATCGGGGTGGGCGGCCGGGGCGGGGCCAGCGTCGGTGGAACGAGCGGCGAGAACATCGTCGCCCTCTGCGACGTGGACCAGAGGCGGGTGGGCAAGACGTTCGAGAAGCACTCCCGCGCCAAGGCCTACAAGGACTTCCGCAAGATGTTCGACGAGATGGAGAAGGGGATCGACGCGGTCACCGTGGCCACGCCCGACCACACCCACGCCGTGGCCTGCATGGCGGCGATCAAGCGGGGCAAACACGTGTTCTGCGAGAAGCCGCTGGCCCACTCCATCTGGGAGATCCGCCAACTCATGGAGGCCACGAAGAAGCACCGTGTCATCACCCAACTGGGCAACCAGGGGCACTCGGCCGAGGCCATCCGCCTGTTCTGCGAATGGGTCTGGGACGGGGCCATCGGCACCGTCCACACGGTCCACGCCGCCTGCACCGCCGTCCACTGCAAGATCGACCAACTGCCCAGGCTGAAGGAGAGGCCCGAGGTGCCCGCGACGCTGGACTGGGACCTGTGGCTGGGTCCGGCCCAGTTCCGGCCGTACCACCCCGTGTTCCTGCCGGGCAGTTGGCGCGGGTGGAGTCCGTTCGGAAGCGGAACCATCGGCGACTGGGTCTGCCACGTGGCGGACCCCGTCTTCTGGGCGCTGGACCTGGGGTCGCCCGTGACGATTCAGGCCCGGGCCAGAGACTACGATCCGAGAAAGCACGCGCTGACGTTTCCGAAGGGCTCGGTCATCAAGTTCGAGTTCCCGGCGAAGGGCAAACGCGGGCCCGTCACACTGTACTGGTACTCCGGCGTGGAGCGGATCCCGCGGCCCCAGGGGTTGGGCAAGGACCGCAAGGTGCCCGGGACGGGCGCCGTCGTCCTCGGCACGACGGGCGGCATCACGTACGGGTCGCACGGGGCCAACGGCGTTCGCATCTTCCCCGAGGAGAAGATGCGGGCCTACAAGCAGCCCGCGAAGACGATTCCCCGGGTCAGGGGACACCACAACGACTGGCTCAATGCCATCCGAGAGGGTCGCCTGGCGGGGTCGCACTTCCATTACGGCGGTCCGCTGACGGAACTCGCGCGGCTGGGTATCATCGCGATACAGTTGCTCGGCCAGAAACTCGTCTGGGACGGCGCGCGGATGCAGTTCAAGAACAACACGTTGGCCAACCGCCTCATCAACCCGCCCTACCGCCAGGGGTGGGAACTGTGAGGCACGGCGTGTGCCAACGGCGCGCGGCGACCAAGGTCGCCGGCTAACATGACAACGAAACTTCGTGCGCGACGGGTCGGGAGACCCGCCGCGCTGCAATGGTGGCGTTGCGGCTCTTCGGCGCGCGGCGACCAAGGTCGCCGGCTAACATGACAACGAAACTTCGCGCGCGCCGTGCGCGCGAACGGCGCGCGGCGACCAAGGTCGCCGGCTAACACACCTTGCGCGGCGGGCAATCCTGCCCGCCGCGCATGAAGCCGCCAAAGCGCGGTGGGCAAGATTGCCCACCGCGCGAGTCATCGCTACACAAGAGGGTGAACTGCTCTAACACGATTACGGTTGCGCCGGCGGCGCGTCGAGGTCGCGCTGCTTGGCGCCGGGGGGGAGGCGGTATTGGAAGAGGCGGGGATTGGGCGGCTTGTCGAGGCGCACCTTGCTCAGGCGCAGGACGAGGGCCACTTCCTCGTCGCCGTAGAACCGGACGCGGTAGGCGATGCACACGGCCGTTGCGCCGACGGGCTCGTACTTCAGGAGTTCGGCCATGACGAGCCGCTTGCCGACGTTGTCGAAGAGGTCCACGCGCACCGGCCGCAGCGTCGTGCGGTCGAACCAGGTGCGGCGGGCGGGGAGGGTGGCGGCTGCGGCGCGGCGCTGCTCGGTCAGGATATAGTGCCGCCGCAGGGCGACGAACTCGGCCGGCGCGTCGCGCGCCAGGTCGATGCGCGACGTGCCGCACGCCGCCATCAGGTCGGCCGGCGACAGGATAAGGTTGCGTTCGCCCACCCCGCCGCGCCGGCCCGTCCAGACGGTGTTGACCTCGGGCCGGATCCAGAGCCAGAACCGTTCGGCGTTCAGGCCGAGGCGGAAGACATCCTGGCCCAGGACCTGACCGTGCACGAAGAGGCGGTCGGGCTTGTGGATGAAGAAGTGACCGTCGAGGTCGTGCTGCTCGCGTTTCTTGCCGACGGGGAAGTTGATCGTGACGGCCGCCCGCGACCAGATGTGTTGGACCGAATCGGCCCAGGCGTTGTGGGCGGCGACGACCTCCGCGGGACCGGCGACGGCCGGCGCGGCGTCTGCGGCGCGGGCGGCGGCGAAGAGCGTGACAAGCGGTATCAGGGCGATCCGTCGCATTGGGCAGGCTGCTTTCGTGTGGCTGCCGGTACGCGCCTCCGGTGTACGCCCCTGGAGCGCGGCCCCGGAGCGTGGCCCCGGTGTAATCACCGGTACGTGTTTAGCGTCCCACGCGCCACCAAGAGGGTGGCACGGCAGCGGCGAGGCCGCGGCCGTGGGTCGCGCCGCGCCGAGGAGCACACGATCACGCTGGGCGTGGACGCCGACCACGGCACACTGGCAGGGCGAGCCTGCCGTGGCTCGACCGCGAGCCGTACCCGTGCCAGGGTCCCACCCGGCGTGCCGAGTGCGGCTGCACGGCCCAAGGGCCGTGCCACCCCGCTAAACACGTACAATCACCGGGGGCTAAGTATGGGTGTCACGTTCATCGTCAACCGGGGGTGCTGGTTCGTCGTCATCGGTTGCGAGTTGATCCCAGCGTTCGGGCATGTCGAGGACGTCGCGGAGGCGGTCGGAGACGGCGCGGATCTCGTCGTCTGAGATGCGCGGTCCGCGGACGAGGTGCCGGCGGTCGGTGCCGGGTTCGCGGAGCGTCAGTTCCTCTGCGCGTCCGCCGTCGAGCCGACGCGACGAGTCGATCTTGAGGCGGCGTTTGCGCATGAGCACCAGGGCCAGGACGTACCGAAACCGCAGGGCGCGATCCTCCTGGGCGTCGCCCAGGTGCTCGAACAGTTCCATCAGCCGGGCCAGGTCCACCAGTTGGGGTCCCCTTCGGCGGGGCTGTTCGGGTTCGGGCACACGGGTCTTCCAGAAACTGAAGTACTCGGCGGCGTCGGGGTTCCAGCAGTCGGGACAGAAATCGTGACGGGCGAACATCTCGTCGCCGTCCACTTCGAGGATGGCCGAGTAATAGGCATCGCCGATGGCGAACCGGCGGTCGCAGGCTTGGCAGGCGTGCAACGAGGCGGTGATCTTGTACTCACGGTCCAAGGCCATGCGACGTTTCCACGGCCGACAGTAGCGCGCTCGCCTTCGGACCTTGCCGCCGCGAAGGCGGGTCGCGCACCCAAGGGCGAAGCGTCTATCTGCTGAGGGCTCTCAAAACGATGTTGCGGGTTTCGGTTGCCAGTTGCTCGGCTTCGGCGAGGCGCCGGTTGGTCCGTTCGCGGACGTCGTCGGCGTCGTCGGTGTCGCGGTAGCCGGCCAGATTGACGGCCACGTTGATGCGGACGGCCATGGCCGCGCCGAGGGCGAGTTCGGCCGCCACCCCGACGTCGCTGATGAGGTTCGGGTTGGCGATGTCGGCGAGGCGGCGTGTAACCTGAAGCGTGTCGCCGAGGGCTTCGAGGACGCCTTCGACGACGTCGAGCGACTCGCGTGTGGCCTTGACGATGGCGGCAGCGCGGTCGGCCATCTCCTCCTCGCGATCCTTGGGCAGCCGATAGGCCGCCATGACGGCGGCGTAGGCGTCCATGTCCTGATGGGCCAGGTCGAGGAGCCGCCTCTGCAGGTCGGTCAGGCGGGCGAGGGCTTCGTTGATCTCGGTCTCGACGTCCTTGTATTTCTCCTTGCCGGCGGTGAAGGCGGCGGCCATCGAGGCCATGGTCGAGGCGAGGGCGGCGGCCACGGCGGCGACGCTGCCGCCACCGGGTGTCGGCTGGGCGGAGGCGGCATCCTCGAAGTACGTCAGCAGCGGTTCGGTGCGGTAGTCCATGCTCTCTCCTTCAAACAGATACACCCGGGCCGTAACGCAGCATCGCGCGACCGTGCGCTTTACGAGGCCGGCTTGCTGAAGACCATGCGACAGACGTAGGCGACGGCGTTGCCGTCGGCATCCTTGCTCGATGCGTCGAGGCTGACCAGGACGACGGGCTTGCCGAGTTGGATCGGCCCGTTGTGCCCCAACTGGATGCTGCGGACCGTGACGGCTCTCACGTTCTCCGCGATCTGCTTCGCACTGTCGGTGAGGGCCGACATCTCGACCCTGACGGTCGCGTCCAGACCGGCGCCGGTGGGTTTGCCGGCGATCTGGAAGATGACGCCGACATCTTCATACTGGATGGTGCTGATAGACGGCCCGCGCTCAGTCCTCCGCGTGTTCGTCACGAACGGCTCGCGATTGCCGATGCGGATGTGGTCTTCGGCCAGGTTGACGGTCTGGTCCACCTGGTAGAGGACCTTCGTCTTGCCGCAGGCCGAGAGGGCCTTCTGCAGGTCGGCGGCTGGGCCGGTGTTGGCGGCAAGCGACGCGGCGTCGAAGGCGCCGATGCCCTTCGCGGGCACACGCGTCTCGTAGACGGTGGCCTGGAATCGGGCGGATTTCAATTCACAACCTGTGGCCACAGCCAGTGCCAACGCCGTGCAGCATACAGCGATCGTCGCGCGAGTCATGGACAACCCCCGTTTCATGATACGCGCCGGGCAAGCCCGGCGGCTAACGTGACCCTCGCAAGGCATCAGCCCTGCGGTGAACGTGACCCTCGCAAGGCATCAGCCCTGCGGTGAACGTGACCCTCGCAAGGCATCAACCCGGCGGCTAACGTGACCCTCGCAAGGCATCGGCCCGGCGGCTAACGTGACCCTGGCGGCGCATCACGCTCGTGGCGTCAGCGTGTACGCTGCCTTGGCCCGTGTGGCGAACTCGATGACGTTGTCGGCGACCGGCTTGGCATCGACGGCCTTGCCCGCGCACGTGACGGCCACCGGCACGGTCGTTCGGAGGCGGCAGGCCTGGCCGACCTTCGAGCGTATCGTCGCTACGGTCAACTTACCGTCTTTCCAGGCGATGTCCACCACGAAACCTCCGCGCGCGCACAGCCCCGTGACGCTGCCGGTGGGGATCGCCTTGGGCAGCGCGGGCAGGATCTCAACCTCTCCGGCGTGAGACTGGAGTAGCATCTCGGCGATGCCGCTCGTTGCGCCGAAGTTGCCGTCGATCTGGAACGGCGGGTGGGCGTCGAACAGGTTCGGGAAGGTGTTGCCGGCGATGGCCTCGCTGACCATTTTCCATGCATGGTCGCCGTCGAGGAGGCGTGCCCAGAAGTTGATCTTCCAGGCCTTGCTCCATCCGGTGCCGCCGTCGCCGCGATGCGAGAGGGTGACCTTGCATGCCTCGGCGAGTTCGGGCGTGCCTCGCGGCGTGATCTCGCGTCCGGGGTGCAGACCCCAGAGGTGCGAGACGTGGCGGTGGCGGTTCTTCGGATTGTCCTTGTCTTCGAGCCATTCCTGGAGTTGACCGTGCCTGCCGATCTGGTTCGGCGCGATGCGGGGCAGCATCCGCTCGAGTTTGCTGCGAAACGCCTCATCGACGCCGAGGATCTTGCCGGCGGCGATGCAGTTGGTGAACAGATTGCGGATGATCTCGTGGTCCATGGTCGGCCCGGCCACGAGTCCGCCCTGTTCGGGCGAGTTCGACGGCGTGGAGATGAGCCACTTCTTGCCGCCGGGGCGCGGGTCCTCGATGAGAAAGTCCGCGAAGAACTCGGCGGCGCCTTTGATGATGGGGTAGGCGCGCTTGCGGAGGAACTCGGTGTCGCGCGTGAAATCGTACCGCAGCCACAGGTGCTGGCTCAGCCACGCCCCGCCGGTTACCCAGATGCCGTGGTTCGCAGCGTTGATGGGCGCCGTACCGCGCCACAGGTCCGTGTTATGATGGAACACCCAGCCACGGCAATTGTAGTGGACCTTGGCGGTGCGTGCGCCGGAGACGGCCACCTCGTCGAGGAGGTCGAACAGGGGGTCGTGGCACTGTGAGAGGTTCGTCGGTTCGGCCGGCCAGTAGTTCATCTCGGTGTTGATGTTGGTGGTGTATTTCGAATCCCACGGCGGCCGGGTGCTCTCGTTCCAGATGCCCTGGAGATTGGCCGGCTGCGTGCCGGGCCGGCTGCTCGCGATCATCAGGTAGCGGCCGAACTGGAAGAACAGGGCCGCCAGTTGCGTGTCGTCCTGCTTGGCGAAGTTCTTGATGCGCTGGTCGGTCGGCTGCTTCGACGCCTCCGCCAGGGGCACCTCGAGCGTCACGCGGCGGAAGAGGCTGCGGTGGTCGCGGACGTGCGCGGCGCGCAGGGCGTCGTACGGCTTGGACGCGACGGCTTTCAGGTACGCCTGGCACCGCTTCGCGGGGTCGGCTGAGACGTCGCGGAAGTTTTTGTAACTGGTGGCGGCCACGAGTTTCAGGACGGCGGTGTCGGCGCCGGTCACCTCGATGCCTTCGCCGGTGACCCTCACCCGGCCGCCGTCGGCCGATGCGTGCAGGCGTGCCTCGAACGTGAGGGCGTTCTGAATCTCGGTCTTGGTGCGTCTGCCGGCGTATTTGCCGAGTCCGCCGCGTATTGCCAGGACATCCTTTCCGGCCGCGGCGAGCGCTGCGCCGGGGTGCGGGCTGGTCAGGGACGCCTTGAAACGGACCTTGCCCGGCACGTCGGCCGTGATGCGGACGACGATCGCCTGGTCGGGGTAACTCGCGAACAGGTCGCGCGTGAACGTGACGTCTGCAACCTTGTACCGGACGGTGGCGACGGCGGAGTCGATGTCGAGGTCGCGCCGGTAGTCGGTCACCTTGTCGTGTCCGGCGAAGGTCAACTTGAGGTCGGCGAAGGGCTGGTAGGGCACCTGGCGCAGGGGCACGCTCATCATGTGCTGGGCGGCGAGTTGTTCGGCTTCCTTCTGTTTGCCGTCGAAGAGGAGTTGGCGGACCTGGGGCAGATACGTGGCGGCGCCCTCGTGGCTGTAGTCGTGCGGTTTGCCGACCCAGAGGGTGTCTTCGTTGAACTGGATGCGTTCGTCGGCCGTGCCGCCGAAGACCATCGCGCCGAGCCGGCCGCTGCCGATGGGCAGGGCCTCGGACCACTTGGCGGCAGGCTGGTCGTACCAGAGCGTCATGCCCTGAGCGGGGGACTCCAGGTCAAGGTCCGTGGCATACGCCGCCGGAACGTGAGCCGCGCATCCGGCAACGACCACCACAACCGCAACAGACACCAGCAAGATAGGCGCGTTCATCGGTGCTCCTTCCCCAAAAAGGTGCCACAAAAAGGTGCCAGGCACCTTTTTTACAATCCCCGTTTGTGGCCCAAAACGCCTGTTTCGTAAAAAGGTGCCTGGCACCTTTTCCTTTTTCACTTGCGGGCCGCTTCGGCGGCCTTGGGGTCGCTGGTGACGACGACGATGACGGGTTTTTTCAGGTACCGGCGTGCGACGCGGGAGAGGTCGTCGGGCTGGGTCTGGCGGATGCGTTGGAGTTCCTCGTGTGCGAAGGCGTGGCCGAGGCCGAGAACCTCGTCGACGGTGGCCTCAAACGCCCATCCGTCGATCGTCTCGCGGCCGAGTTCCTTGGCGGTGATGATGCAAGCGCGGGCGGGGGTCAACTGCTCCTCGGTGAAGGTCTCCTTCTTGGCCCGTTGCATGGCCTTCTCGATGATGCCGACGACCTCGGGCACCTTTTCGGGCTGGCAGACGGCCATGGCGGCAAAGTACCCCGGCCGCAGACCCGCCATCGACCACGCGTGGACTTCGTACACGAGGCCCTTTCCCCTGAGTTCGGCGTGCAGCCAGCCGCTCGGCATGCGGTAGCCCGACATGACGGTATCGAGCAGTTCCACGGCGAAGCGGTCGCGGACGTTGAAGATGTCGAACCCCGGGTGGGCCACGTACACGATGGCGGACCCCTTTCCGGAGGCCTTGATGTAGACCTCGCGGCCGGTGGTATTGCGCGGCTTGATGTCTTTCGGGAAGAGCAGGCGGGGGCTCTGCGGCACGTTCTCGACGGCCGCCGCCACGCGCTTGGCGGCCTTCACGAGGTCGATTCCTCCGAAGACGGCCACCACGAGGTTGCTGCCCACCACGTACTTGCGATGCCAGGCGAGCAGGGCGTCGCGCGTCAGCGACTTGACGACCTCCGGCGTGCCCGGTACGGGGAACCGGTACGGCGAGTTCGTGAAGAAGACGCGGTTGAAATACAGCGACGCCTCGCCGTGTGGCGTGTCGGCCATGTGCGCGAGTTGGGCGAGCGTCATGGCCCGGAGCCTCTCGATCTCCTCCGGCGGGAACGCGG
Organism: uncultured Anaerolineales bacterium; assembly: GCA_964510295.1. Lineage (GTDB taxonomy): Bacteria > Planctomycetota > Phycisphaerae > FEN-1346 > FEN-1346 > JAUVZF01. Next base: position 14,212 of record CAZEBQ010000040.1, read on the forward strand.
GTTCGAGCAGGCACTCGGCCGCCAGGTCGAAGGTCGTGTCGAAATCCTCCGCCAGGCACCGGGCCGACAGGTACAGGGTGTTGCGTCCGCTGGTGGCGCTCATCTGGGCGCCCATCGCGTCGAGGATCCGTGCGATGTCGGCGGTCGTGTGGCGTTTGGCGCCTTTCATGAGCATGCGGCTCATGAAGGAGGAGATGCCGGCGGTCTTCTCGGACTCGACCGAGAGCCCGCCGCGCATCAACATCTTGATGCTGACGGTCGGGTGTCCGGGGATCGGGCACAGCAGCAGGCGGACGCCGTTCGGCAGCAGGCGGTGGATGATGCGCGGCCGGACGGCCGGCGGCTTGACGGGCGGCTTCGTCGCGCCCTCCGCCTTGACCTCCCGCTTGGGGCGGGCCGTCGTGACGGTCATCACCTCGGGCCGCAGGTACTTGGCGGCCACGCGTTGCACGTCGTCGGCGGTCACCTTCTGGATGTGTCGGACGTAGCGCTCGGAGAAGTCGGGGTCGCCGACGAGCAGCGCGTTGAGGCCCATGTCGGTGGCGATGTTCTCAACCTGCTCCAGGCTGAAGACGTGCTCGCTGATCTTCTGGCGTTTGGCGCGGGCGAGTTCCTCGTCGGTGGGCGGCTGACGGACCGCGCGGGCGAGTTGCTCCATCGCGGCCTGCTGCGCGGCGTCGGCCTTGTCGGGTTGGGCCTCAAGCATGGTCGCGAACCGGCCGCCGTCGTAGCCGGCGGGCGTGTAACTCGAGACCGAGATCGACTGAACCAGGCCTCGCCGGTCGCGGAGGTCCGACACCATCCGCGACGCCCGGCCGTGGCCCAGCACGAAGGCGAGGATGTCGAGCGGGTACAGGTCCGGATCGGTCAGACGGACCGTCGGGAACTCGATGATCGTGCGGACGCTCTTGACGTCCAGATCGAGCGTCGCATGACGCGGTCCCGTCTGGACCTTGCGCGGCGGCAGGACGGTGGGCTGGAACCGCCTGCGCTTCCACGAGCCGAAGGTCTTCCGGATCGTCTCGAGACAAACGTCGGCGTCGAAGTCGCCGACCGCCACAACCACGGTGTTGTCGGGCACGACGATGCGGCGGTAGAACCGCACCATGTCGTCTCGCTTCAGTTCGCGGAAGGCGTCCGGATGGCCGAGGATCGGCTGGCGGGCGGGATGGTCGGTGAAGAACGTCTCGTTGGCCAACTGCCACAGACGGCGGTGGGGGTCGGCCAGCGACCGCTCGATCTCGCGCTGGACCACCTCGAACTCGCGGTCGAACTCCTTCTGCTCAATCTGAGCGTGGATGACGTAGTCGCCGATGATTTCGATCAGCCGCCCGATATGTTCGCCGCCCACCTGCCCGTGATAGCAGACGAACTGTTTGCTGGTGTGGGCGTTGGTCTGGGCGCCGATGGCCTGGAGGGCCTGGCGGATCTCGTCCTCGGACCGCGTGGGCGTGGTGCCTCCGGAGACGAGGTGTTCGAGGAAGTGTGAGACGCCCGCGCCGCTGAAATCGCCTTCGTTCAGGCTGCCTGCGCCGACGTAGACGCGAAACGCCGCCATGCCGCCCAGCCGCCGCTCCCGCACGATGACCCGGAGGCCGTTCTCCAGCCGCTCGATGTGCTGGCGTGGCGGCCGTTTGACGGATGCGGCGGCCGCGCCGGTCGGCGCCTCGCCGCCCGTGGCGGCCTTGCGCGCGCGGAAGCGTTCGCAGCCGAACACCACCGCCAGGGCCAGGGTGAGGGTCAGGCAGAGTGTGACGGGGAGTTTGCGAGCGATCATCACGACCTCCTGTGACGGAGTCACCCGCCGCTTCCGCGGCGGGCTCGAACGACACGGCGCCCTGCGCGGTGGGCAATCCTGCCTGCCGCGCTTTTCGTCGCAGGCGCGGCTAAGGGGCCATCTCGTGACTCCCTCTCCCTTGATGGGAGAGGGATGGGGTGAGGGTGAGACGCCCCGAATGAGCCCAATTATCCCCCTCACCCTACCCTCTCCCGCCAGGGGAGAGGGGAATCGAAACAGCCTAACCGGCCTCGCCCATCAGGTCGAGAACGGTGAGTGTCATGACTTCGGCGAAGCGGGCGAGGTCGTCGAGTTCGATCCACTCCCCCGCCACGTGGGCCACGCCCTCCGGGCCGCAGCAGAACCCGATGGCCGGGACGCCGTGCAGAATCAGAAACTTCGCGACCGTCGCGCCCGACTGGCCGTATCGCTTGGGCCGGTTGCCCGTCACCCGTTCGGTTGCCCGTTCGAGGGCGGCGACGAGGGGGCCCTCGGTGTCGACGAGCGACGGCAACTGGTGGCTCTCGACCTCGAGGTCCATGCGGACGCCGTCGGCGTCGGCCTCGACTGCGGCCAATTCGCTGCGCAGATGCGCGAGAATCGCGTCGCCGTCGGCGCCGGGCAGGTAGCGGATGTCGATCAGGGCCTCGCACTTGCCGGGGACCATGTTCGCGACGGTTCCGGCGTGGACGGCCCCGATGTTGAGCGTCGCGGGGGTGAACAGGTCCGCCGCGTCGCTCTCGGGCGGCGGGGGCGGTCGCCAATCGCGGAGGCGACCGAGGAAATCGAGGACCGGCCACAGGGCGCTCGCCCCGCGCTCGGGCGTCGAGCCGTGGGCCTGGCGACCGACGGCCACAACCTTCGTAAACAGCGCCCCCTTCTCGCCCACGTCGATGAGTTTCATACCGTGGCCCGCGTCGGGGACGACCGAGTACTCGGCCTCCAGGCCGCACTCGGCAAGCAGGTAGATCATCCCCAGGTTGCTGCCGGCCTCCTCGTCGGCACAGCCGACCAGGATGAGTTGCCCAGGCAGGTCGGCCTCATGTTGCTTCAGATACGCCGCCGCCAGCATCATGGCGGCGAGCGGCCCCTTGTTGTCCATGGCCCCGCGGCCGTAGATGCGGCCGCCCGTCTCGACGGGCTCGAAGGGATCGGTCTCCCACCCGTCGCCGGGGGGAACCACGTCGAAATGGCACGGCACGACGATGCGCGGCCGCCCGGCGCCGATGCGGGCGACGACGTTCGTGCGGCCGGGCTCCTTCTCGAAGGTCTCGTAGGGGATGCCGCACGCGTCGCAGAAATCCGTCAGGACCTTCGCCGCCAGGTACTCATCGCCCGGCGGGTTGACCGTGCGTGCGCGAATCAGGTCGCAAAGCGCCCGCCGCAGGTCGTCCTTGCGGCTTTGGCAGAAGGCGTGAAGGTCGTCGTTCGAAAGAAACTCTCGGTTTGTCATGGGTCTCGGATCAAGGCAATGTCATTCTGAGCGAAGCGAAGAATCTCGCTGTGCGACCCACCGACAAGCGAAAGACCACGGCGAGACCCTTCGCTTCGCTCAGGGTGACAACGTGCTATTCATCCTCCTCGCCGCGGGCCTTGTCCACCTCATTGATGTAGGAGAGCGTGCGTTCGAGTTCGTTCTGGAGGTGGCGGACGCGCAGCAGGTTCCTGACCCGGGCGATAAGTTCCCAGCGGTTGATCGGTTTCGAGAGGAAATCGTCGGTCCCGGCCTCGACGGCACGCTCGATGTCGACGTCCTCGGTCAGGGCGGTGACCATGCAGATGGGGATGCCGGCGGTGGCGGGGTCGTCTTTGAGTTTGCGGCAGATTTCGTAGCCCGAGACCTTCGGCATCATGATGTCGAGGAGGATGAGGTCGGGCTTGGCCTCGGCCACCTTCTCGAGCGTTTCCTGGCCGTCGTAGGCGGGGACGGTCTTGCAGCCGAGGCCCTCGAGGTACGCTTGGAGCAGTTCAACGTTCTGCTCCGTATCGTCGGCGATGAGGATCGTGGAGTTGCGAACCTCTTCGTCGAAGTTGCCGGTCATAGCGCTTCCCTCCGGTGACGGCGTAACCCATCGCTTCCGCGGCGGGCTCGACGGCCCAAGTTCGCTGCGCTGCGGCGCCGTCACACCAGCCGCAGACGCTGCAGCAACGTCTGCGTCCGCCGGGGGATGTGTTCGTCCCCGACGACGGCGAGTGCCCGCAAGTGGCCGGCCAGCCGGTCGAGACCGGCCCGATCCTCGACCTCGTACCAGTGCGGCTCGAGGCCGAGGATGAGGCCGAACGCGTCGGCCCGCTCAACGAGGGCGTCGAACACGCCGCCCGAGTCCCAGTCGAGGCCGAGGAACAGTTCCGGCCGTTCCAGACTCAGCCCCACCAGGTACACCCCGCCGTCGGTCGTCGGCCCGAGAACGACGTCGTCGATCAGCAGCCGGTCGAAGGCATCGATGACGAACGTGCCCGGTACGGTCGGGCAGTCGGTCAATAGGACGACCGCCCGCTGGCATCGCAGCCGCCATGCGTACTCGAACAGGCCGACCAGCGCCTGCCCGCGTCCGCGTCCCTCCTGCCGCATCAGGCGCCAGTGCCGCGACGCCAGCAGGCTGACCGCCTTGCGCGAACCGCTCGGGGCGTATGCCAGAACGCGGGTCGGAACCGACAGGTAGGCAAACCGCTCGCACAGGTCCATGATGCAACTACGATACAACCGCGCCGCCGCCGGCGCACCGACTACCTCGGCCAGGCCGGGCTTGACCTTTCCGGGCTCGGGTCTTGTCACCAGCATGCCAAACAGGGCGGACATGGTCTGCACCTGCGCCTGCGTGTCTGCGGCCTTGGGTCCACGGCCTCGTATTCACGGGCGTCCTCGCGGCGAACCGGCAGGCAGTATTACCCTAGCCCGCAATTATAGGTGAGCCCGGCGCAGGGTGTCTACGAAAAAGAGGGACGTGGCGGAGTAACCTTCGGCGGCCGCTTTTTCACTTTACTGTTGAGCCGCGCCCCGGCTCCCGGTAACCTGCCGGTCCATGAGCGACTCGCTTCTGTTGGGTTTCGAGATCGGCGGCGCCAAGTCGGTGGCCATCGTGGGCGATTTCGAGGGACGGGCGCTCGCGCGGGAGGAGTTCGCCACCGGCGGTCCCGACGAGACGATTCCCCACCTCATCGAGACCGGCCGCAGCCTCTGCGGCGACGAGATGCCGGCGGCGTGCGGGATCTCGTGCGGCGGGCCGCTATCGAGCCGCGCCGGCGTCATTCTCTCCCCGCCCAACCTGCCCGGATGGGACAACATCCCCATCGTCCAAATGGCCCGCGATGCCCTCGGCATTCCGGCGGCCCTCGAGAACAACGCCAACGCCGCAGCCGTCGCCGAATGGCGATGGGGACTGAACTGCGAACTCGACGACGTGATTTACCTGACGTGCGGCACGGGCCAGGGCGCGGGGCTGGTTCTGGGCGGCCGGCTGGTGCGCGGCAAGCAGGACCTGGCCGGCGAGATCGGCCACGTGCGCCTGCGCGACACCGGCCCCGTCGGCTACTACAAGGCCGGCAGCGTCGAGGGGTTGACCAGCGGCCGGGCCCTGGGGGAACTCGCGAAACTCCGCCTCGCCGAGGCCCATCCCGAGACGCACCTCGACCAGTTCAGCCTCGATCGTGTCACCGGCAAACAGGTCTGTGCGGCCGCCATCGACGGCGACGACTTCGCCAGGGCCATCGTCCGCGAGCAGGCCGACTACCTGGGCTGCGCGTGCGCCGTCCTGATCGACATCCTGAACCCGCAGCGGATCAGCCTCGGCACGACCGCCCGCCAACTCGGGTCGCTGCTGATCGACGGCGTCCGCGAAGCCGCCCGGCGTGAATCCCTCCCCGCCGCCTACGAGGCCTGCACCATCGACAAGGCGGTCCTCGGCGACCAGATCGACGTTCTCGCCGCCCTCGCCATCGCCCACGCCGCGACCCAACAAGCCACGTAGGCCGGGGCGGCGACTGTCACCCCGAGCGAGCGCAGCGAGTCGAGGGGTCTCGCCGTTCGCCGTTTTGAACAGGCCTCGCGCGGTGGCCGACAAAGGCCCCGCGCGGTGGGTGTCCTCACCCACCGCGCGAGAAGCACGGTTTCGGGCCACGTCCTCGGCCATGTCGTGCGCGGCGGGTCGGGAGACCCGCCGCGCAAAGCGGGGCCTTTGCGTGTCGCCACGCGGGACGACGTGCCCCGCCGCTCCCGCGGCGGGCTCGAAGCGGCGGGCTCGAAGCGGCGGGCTCGAAGCGGCGGGCTCGAAGCGGCGGGCTGGAAGCCCCGCAGGCCGCGGCGCGCCCCGGCCACGGTCGCTACAGCGCCCGCATGAAGGCTACCAGGGCCGCCTTCTCCTCGGCCGTCAAGCGCAACTGCTGAATCAGGTTGAAGAACTCGACCGTGTCTTCGAGCGTCAGCAGCC
>CAZEBQ010000041.1:0-12327 GCA_964510295.1 uncultured Anaerolineales bacterium
GCGGTATCGGGCAAGCCGCATCCGCCTGGTGGCCTTCCCAGGCCACCAGGAACAGACATAAAGCGGCGGCCTGGGAAGGCCGCCGCGCGGAACGCGCTCCGCCGCCGCCAGGGCTCGGCCGACTCCTCCCGGCACGGCGGGGTGAGGCGAGGCGCAGGACCACAGCGAACGGTGATTGTTCCTTGAGGGGCGGACGCCGTCCGGCCGATACACCCGTGGCGGCGTCACGCACCGCCCGTAGGGGAAGCCCGCATGTGCGGTATCGTCGGATACATCGGCAACAAGCAGGCCTGTCCGATCCTGCTGGAGGGCCTGAAGCGCCTGGAGTACCGCGGCTACGACTCGGCCGGCATCGCGCTGCGGCAGAACGGTGACGGCCCGCTGACCCTGGTCAAGACCAAGGGACGCATCAGCGAACTCCAGAAATGCCTGGAGGACCGCGACACGTCCGGCACGCTCGGCATCGCCCACACCCGATGGGCCACCCACGGCGCGCCGAACGACGTGAACGCCCATCCGCACACCGACGCCTCCGGCCGATTGGCGGTCGTCCACAACGGCATCATCGAGAACTGGGTGGCGCTCAGGCAACTCCTGGAGAGCGAGGGCGTCCGGTTCCGCAGCGACACCGACACCGAGGTTCTCGCCCACCTCTTCGCCCGCCACTACGAGGGCGACCTTGAAAGGTGCGTCCAGCGGGGGCTCCAGGAAGTTCGCGGCGCCTACGGCATCGTCGTCGTTCACGCCGACGAGCCCGACGTCCTTGTGGCGGCCCGCAACGGGTCGCCCCTGATCATCGGCGTCGGCGAGGACGAGTACGTCATCGCCAGCGACGCCTCGGCCATCATCGAGCACACCTCGAACGTCATCTACCTCGAGGACCGCGAGATGGCCGCCGTCCGGCGCGACGGGCTGCACACCACCACCATCGACGCCGTGCCGACCCACAAGGAGATTCAGCGTGTCGAATGGACGCTGGAGGAGATCGAGAAGAAGGGCTACCCGCATTTCATGCTCAAGGAGATCATGGAGCAGGCCGACAGCGTGGCCGACACGATGCGCGGGCGGCTCGACCCGTCCGCCGGAGAGGTCCACCTCGGCGGCATCCGCGACGTCGCCAAACTGCTGACCCACGCCCGTCGGGTCATCCTGACGGCCTGCGGCACGGCGTGGCACGCCGGCCTGGTCGGCGAGTTCCTCTTCGAGGACCTCGCACGCATTCCCACCGAGGTCGAGTACGCCAGCGAGTTCCGCTATCGCAACCCCATTATCGACGAGGGCACCGTCGTCATCTGCATCAGCCAGAGCGGCGAGACCGCCGACACCCTGGCCGCCATGCGAGAGGCCAGGCTCAAAGGTGCCCTGGCCATCGGCATCGTCAACGTCGTCGGCAGCACCATCGCCCGCGAGACCGACGCCGGGGTCTACCTCCACTGCGGACCGGAGATCGGCGTCGCCTCGACCAAGGCGTTCACCAGCCAGGTCGTGGTCCTCATCATGACGGCCATGTACCTGGGCCGCCGCAGGCACCTCGCGCCGCAGCAGGCACGCAAGATCATCGAGGGCCTCCAGGCCGTGCCCGACCAGGTGCGCGGCGTCCTGAACCTGGACGAGCAGATCCAGAAGGTCGCCGCCGCCTACAAGGACTGCCCGAACTGGCTGTACCTGGGTCGCGGCACCAACTACCCGGTGGCGCTGGAGGGGGCGCTGAAACTGAAGGAGATCTCCTACGTCCACGCCGAGGGTCTCCCGGCCGCCGAGATGAAACACGGGCCCATCGCCCTGATCACCAACGAGATGCCCGTCGTCTTTCTGGCCAACCGCGGCCTCCAGTACGAGAAGGTCCTCTCGAACATGGAAGAGGTCCGCAGCCGCGGCGGCCGCATCATCGCCGTCGCCTCCGAAGGCGACACCGAGATCACGCGACTCGCCGAACACGTCCTCTACGTGCCCGACGTGCCCGAACCGTTCCAGCCGCTCCTCAACGTCGTCCCGCTCCAACTGCTCGCCTACCACGTGGCCGTCCTCCGCGGCTGCGCGGTCGATAAACCGCGGAACCTCGCCAAAAGCGTGACGGTGGAGTAGGGCCACAGTTTCGTTTTTCTGCGACCACCGAGCCGCGACCGGAAGGTCGCGGGCACTCTGACCTGACCGAGGCCGCCTTATGAACTGGCAAACGCTCCTCAAATCACAAGGCTACCTCGTTGCCGACGGCGCGATGGGGACACAACTCATCCGCCGGGGTCTGCCGCCGGGCACGCCGCCCGAGGCCTGGAACCTCGAGAACCCCGACACCGTGGCGGACGTGGCCCGCGCCTACGTCGAGGCCGGCGCCCGGATCGTGCTCACGAACACGTTCGGCGCGACGCGGTGGAAACTCGAGCGGCCGGGCCTGGCCGACCGGACGGCCGAGGTCAACCGTGCGGCCACGGAGGCGGCCCGGAGCGGGGCGGGGGACCGGGCGGCGGTCTTCGTGTCGGTCGGGCCGACGGGCGAGTTTATGGCCCCGCTCGGAACGCGGTCCGAAGAGGCGTTCATCGACGCCTTCGCCGAACAGATTGCCGCCTGCGCCGACGCCGGGGCAGACGGCATCTGCATCGAGACGATGACGGCGCTCGAAGAAGCCCTGGCCGCACTCAAGGCCGCACGCCGCGCGTGCGATCTGCCCGTCGTCGCCTCGATGACGTTCGACACCGGGCCGAAAGGGGTTGCCACCATGATGGGTGTGACGCCGGAGCAGGCGGCCCGGGCGCTGGAAGAGGCGGGGGCCGACGTCATCGGGTCGAACTGCGGCAACGGCATCGCGGGGCACGTCGAGGTGGCCCGCCTGCTGCGGCCGGCGACGCGGAGGCCGGTCTGGATCAAGTCGAACGCCGGGCCGCCGGAACTCATTGACGGGCAGACGGTCTTTCGCGAGACGCCGGAGGAGATGGCCTCCCAGGTGCCGGCCCTGCTTGCCGCCGGCGCCAACATCATCGGCGGCTGCTGCGGCACCACGCCGCAACACATCCGCGCCATGGCCGCCGCAGCATGCCGTTACGCAGCGCAAGCGTAAGCAAGCCCCCGCACGCGCGTTCATCGCACCGGCCGGCAAGCCGGTCGTGAGGTGCTCGAGGCGCACCGGCGAGCAAGCCACGCCCGATAGCCACACCGAGCCGGCGGCGGGAGCCGCCGGTCATCCCGATCAACCGTGCCACGTTCCACGCAGACGGTGACAGCAGGGCCTGACGCGCCGCTTTGGCGGCGGGGTCGGCTGAAGGCGTGGATTACCCGGCCTGGAGTTTTTCGAGGACTTCGGGCGAGACGTCGAAGTTGGAGTGGACTTTCTGGACGTCGTCGTTGTCTTCGAGGCCTTCGAGCAGGGCGAGGACCTTGCGTGCGTCGGCCTCTTCGAGGGAGATGTAATTCTGCGGCACCTGGGAGACGGCGGCCTGCTCGACAGGGATGCCGGCCTCGGCGAGCGCGGTCTTGACGGCCTCGAAGGCGTCGGGCGGGGCGAGAACGTCGAAGCCGTCCTCGGTTTCGGCGAGGTCGTCGGCGCCGGCCGAGAGGGCGACGTCCATGAGGCGTTCCTCGTCGTCAAAGCCGGTGACGGTGACGACGCCCTTCTGCGAGAACATCCAGGCGACGCATCCGGGCTGGCCCAGGTTGCCGCCGTGTCGTTCGAAGCGTTTGCCGATGTCGCTGGAGGTTCGGTTGCGGTTGTCGGTCAAGGCTTCGACGAGTACGGCCACGCCTCCGGGTCCGTAGCCTTCGTAGAGGACCTCTTCGATGACGGTGCCGCCGTCGAGTTCGCCGGTGCCTTTTTTGACGGCGCGTTCGATGTTGGCATTGGGCATGTTGACGGCCTTGGCGTCGTCGATGGCGTATCGGAGTTTGAGGTTCATGGTGGGGTCGCCGCCGCCCGTTCTGGCGGCCACGGCGATGGCCTTGGCGCACTTGGAGAATGCCTTGCCTCGCTTGGCGTCGGCGGCGCCCTTTTTGCGCTTGATGGTGGACCAGTGGGAATGGCCGGACATAACGTGGCTCCTAGGGTTGGGGGGTGCGCGTGGTCCCGTGGAGGTTGAGGCGCGGGACGGCGCGTTCGCCGGCGGGGGCAAGTGGAGCGACCTCGGGTTTGGCGCCGTCCTGGAGTCGCTTGAGTTTGCCCTGGACGCGGGCGAGGTCGTCGGGTTCGGTCTCATCGGAGCGTGCTTCGAGGATTTTGGCGGCCGCCTGCCACGCCTTGGCGGCGTCGGTGGGCCGGTCCAGCCGCCAGTACGAGTCGCCGAGGTGGTCCCAGAGGACGGCGTCGAGTTCGGGTGCGAGGCGTGTGGCCTCCTCGATCATTTTGGCGGCGTCGCTGAATCGTCCTTGCTTGTACATCACCCATCCGAGGCTGTCGAGGTAGGCTGCGCTGTTGGGGTCGGCCCGGAGTGCCTGGCGGATCATGGCCTCCGCCCGCGCGAGTTTCACACCGCGCTCGGCCCACAGGTACCCGAGGTCGTTCTTGGACGGGGCGTGGTCGGGCTTTTTCTGGAGGATGCGCTGGAGTTCCTGCTCGGCGGCGGCGGTGTCGCCCATCTCGCTGTAGAGACCGGCGAGCAGGTACCGCCACTCGATGTTTTCGGGCCGTGCGGCCAGGAGTGCCCGCATCTCGGTGACGGCCTCGCCGTGCCGCTCCAGGCCGGCCAGGCCGTAGACCATCAGCAGGTGCATGTTGTTCTCGCGGGGGAAGGTGGCCAGGATGTCGCGGGTCAGCCGGACGGTGTCGTCGAACCGTTTCTGGCGGAACCGTATCTCTGCCAGGAGAACCTTGGGTCCGAGGGCCTTGGCGTCGACGGTGCGGGCCATGACGACGGCGTCCTCGGCGGCGGGGAGGTCGCCCTGCGACAGGTAGAGATCGCCGAGTTGGCACCGGGCCTGGACGTCCTTGGGGAACATCTTGAGAAGGTCTTTGAGTTCCTTCTCGGCCTCCTCGAACTGCCCCTTCTTGGCGAGTGCCCCGGCGAGCAGGTATCGGGTGTGCTTGTCGGCGGCGAAGCCGCGGCGAGCGAGGCGGTACGCGTCGAGGGCTTCGTCGAGCCTGCCGAGGTGTTCGAGGATCATGCCCATCTTGCGTTGGAAGACGGGCAGGTTGAGTCCGGCCGAGACGGCGGCGCGATAGACGCCGAGGGCCTGGTCGTGGCGTTCGGCCCGGATCAGCAGGTCGGCCTTGCGGGAGTATGCGATGGCCGCCTTCGCCTGGCGGGCGATGGCCTTGTCGTAGAGGCTGATGGCATCGGCCGGCCGTTTGATGGTTTCGGCGAGCATGCCGACCAGGACAAACGGTCCGTAGTGGGTGACGTCGGGGCCCACGAGTCGCTGGGCCTGGAGGTAGACCTGCTGGCGATCACAGAGTCCGTCGATGATCCTGGCGGCGTGGATGAGGACGTCGGAGGCGGCCACCTCGCCGACGAGGACGGCGCCGAGCGCTTCGAGTGCGTCGACGGGCCGGCCGGCCTCGACGTGGATCTCGGCCAGTTTCAGGGCCGCCGCCACACTCGTCTCGGACGGTTTGGCCGACGGGGCGCCGAGTTCGCGATAGAGTGCGACGGCGTCGTCTTTGCGTCCGGCGGTCTCGTAGGCGGTGGCCAGTTGCATCGTGAGGAAGCGGTTGTCGGGTCGGCGGCGGTGATAGCGTTCGAGTTCGTCGATGGCGGCGTCAGGCTTGCCCTCGGCCTTGTAGGTCTCGGCGAGTCGCTGGTATCCGCCGGCGCCGCCGGGATCGCTGTCAATGACCTTGCGTGCCCACTCGCGAGCGGCGTCGAAGTCGTGCTTCTTGAGGTGGGCCGAGTACATGAGGCCGAGGAGGTCCTTGTTTCTGGGTCGGGCGGCCACGGCCTCGCGCAGCACGGCGATGGCCTCGTCGTGCTGGTCGCGGTCCAGGAGCAGGCGTGCGAGCCGCTCCTTGAGTTTCACCTGGCTGCGATAGACCAGGTACAGTTCGGGGTACCGTTGGAAGAAACTCCTGGGGGTCGCGATCATCTCGAGGAGCGAGCGGTAGGCTGCGATAGCCCCTTCGGTGTCGGCCATGTTGTGTCGCGTCCGCGCCAGGTGGTAGGTGCCGAGGATGTGATAGGGTGACTCCTTTTCGGCGGCGGCAAGAAGGCGGTCGAGCAGGCCGGCGGCCGCCGGCAGGTTCCCCCGGCTGATGGCGATGCGGGCGCGGAAATAGAGCGTGGCAGGGTCCGACGGCGAGATCGTGAGAGCCCGGTCGAGCGACTCGACCGCCGCGCTCACCCTTCCGGCATCGTACTGGACCAGTCCGAGGTTCATCCAGATAAGGGCCACGTCGGGGCGGAGTGCGGCGGCCTGGCGGAACTCCTCGGCGGCCAGCAGGGTCTCCTGCCTGCCCATGAGAAGGCGTCCGTGCATGTAGTGGGCCAGCGCCTGACCCAGCGGGTCCGGGCCGGGAGGGTCGAGCGGGCGGGGGGGCGGCAGACAGGCCCGGGGCGCCGGTTGCGTTGCGGCGTCGGACGCCGCCGCGCACGCGCCGGACGCCGCCGCTGTCGCGGCCAGCGCCAGTCCCACCAGAAGCGTCGAACGTGCCGTGCTGCGCATAGCCACTCCCGCGTGCGTCGTCCCTGCGGTCGGCTCAGCCGCAGGTGCCGAGGTCCGTCAGTGGATAACCTTATTGAGGGGGTACACAATAATACCCGATGCGCCGGCTTTTTTCAACTGGGGTAGGAGTTCGCGTTCCGTGGCGGCCGGCAGAATGACCTCGAAGGCCAGCCAGGGCTCTTTCTCCTCCTCCTTCGTGGCCAGCAGGCTGACGGTCGGACTGTGCTCGGCCGGGAGCATCGCCTTGATCCGGTTCTCCAGACGGACGGGCACGTTCATCTTCATGCCGACCATCTCCTTGGCGTCGATGGCGCCTTGAAGCAGGAGGCCCAAGTTCTCGATCTTATCGCGTTTCCACGGGTCCTTCCAACTGTCGCGGTTGGCGATGAGTTGGGTGTTGGACGTCATGACGGTCTCGATGACGCGGAGCCGGCTCGCCTGCAGGCTCGAGCCCGTCTCGGTCACGTCGACGATGGCGTCCACCAGTCGGGCCTTGACCTCGGTGGCGCCCCACGAGAACTCGACCTTGACGTTGACGCCGCGCTGCCGGAAGAACCGTTTGGTCACCTTGACGAGTTCGGTGACCACGAGGCCGCCTTCGAGGTCCTCGACGTTGCGGACTTTGCTCTCCTCGGGGACGGCCAGGACCCACCGGACGGGGACCCTGTGAGCCTTGGCGTAGATGAGGTCGTGGACCACGTGGACGCGTGACCCGTTCTCGGCGATCCAGTCCTGCCCGGTCAGGCCGGCGTCAAGGACGGCGTCTTCGACGTAGCGGCTCATTTCCTGTGCGCGGAACATAACGACGTTGATTTCGGGGTCGTCGGTCTGGGGCTCATAGGACCGTTCCGCGAGTTGGACCTCGTAGCCCGCCCGTGCCATGAGGTCGAGTGTGGCCTTTTCGAGACTTCCCTTGGGCAGTCCGAGTTTGAGGATGTGGGTTGGCTTGCCCATGCGGGGTCCTCCAGGGGCTTATCGGCTATTCTTTGCGCCGGTCTCGCCTGGGTTTCCTGGCGGCAGCGCTGTTGCGTTTGGGCGTGGATTTCTTTTTTGCCTTGGCCTTTGCCGTCTTCCCGGCGGCGGTCTTCTTGGCTGTCTTCTTCTTGGTTGTCTTCTTCTTGGCGGCCTTTTTCCTGGCGGGCTTGCCGGTCTTGCGTTTCTTCGGCCGCCGGGCCGACGGACACGTCTTCTTCAGGGGACACTTGCCGCACAGCGGCGAAGAGACCAGGCACACCTGCTCGGCCAGTTGCTTGACGAGCCGGTGCAGTTCGAGGGCGCGGGTCGACTTGACGGCGCGTTCCAGGAACGACTGCATGTCGGCCTCGGACTCGGCCGACGGGTCGACGATGCCCAGCCGCCCCAACACGCGGGCCACGTCGTTGTCGACCGGAAAGGCGTGGGCGCCGGCGCAGTCGCGTGCCATGGTGGCGGCCACGAAGGGGCGGACGTCCTCAAGTTTATCGAAGTAGGCCCGGGTCTCGACCTTGCCCATCGACTCCAGGAAATCCCAGATCATGCTGTTGTGCTGCTTGAACACCTGGTCCAGCAACCGCTGGATGACGCGTGCCTTGTGTCCGGCCCGGGGGAAGGCGTCGCCGAGGACCTCGCGGATTTCGCGTGGCCGGCTGACCCTGAGGTCGTTCCAATCGACAAAATAGTCCCAGAGCCGTTCGACGGCCTTCTCGACGGCGTCGCGGGTTGCCTCTTCGGCGAGGATCGTCCGGATGGCGTGCTCGACCGGGTGCGTGACGGGCGTGGGGGATTCATCGCCGTAGCGGCGCTTCAGCGCCAGCCGGATGCGTTCGAGGCGTTTGGCCTTGTCGGTGAACGTGGGCATGGTGCGTTCTCCGTGCGCTCTTCTATAGGCCGCCTTCGGCCGGTTCGTCCGGCGCGGCGACGGGTTGGTTCTCGGGCTGGTCGCCAGGGTCCTCGACGCCCCGTCGGATGCGGTCGGCGCGGGCGGCCTCGTCTTCGGCCCGTGCCTTGGCGATCAAGGCACTCAACGAGACGCTCCGCTTGACCGAGTCGTCCAGGTGAAACCGCAGGACGGGGCAGAACTTCATGGCCACGGCGTCGGCCACACGCTGCTGGACGTGTCCGTGGGCGTGCCGGAGCGCCCGCAGGCACGCCTTCTGCTGCTTCGCATCGCCCATGATGGAGACGCGGACGTCGGCCACGCGCATGTCGGCCGAGACCTCCACGCCCGTGACGGTCACGAAGGCCATTCGCGGGTCGTTCAGTTCGGTGACCAGGGTCTGGCTGACGACCTCTCGGATGACGCTTGCGAGGCGTCGCGTGCGTCGTCCGGGGGTGCGTTTTTTGCGGTCCTGTTTCATCGGCGGGTTTCCGGCCTAGAGCACCTCGGTCTCGTAATCGACCAGTTCGGCGCCGCCGGTGCGCCGGACGAGGTCGACGACCTTCGCCATGACCTTGTCGGCAAAGGCCCCGTCGTTGGTGACGAGTGCGACGCCAAGGACCGCCGTCTGGCGTCGGTCGAGGGCGTCGACCTCGCTGACCGAGACGTTGAACTTGTTGCGGATACGCTCGCGGAGGCTCTTGACGACGCGCCGTTTGTCCTTCAGGGAGGTCGCCTCGCGAATGACCAACCGCATCTGGAGGACGCCGACGACCATGACCGGTCTCCGTCCGCTACGCTCACCCTGGCGGCTACTGCGAGCATCGCCGGGCGTTGGCCGCCTACAGCGTCCTCGCCACGGAGACGACCTCGTAGGCCTCGATGCGGTCGCCGACCTTGATATCGTTGTACCCTGCAAGGCGGATACCGCACTCCTGGCCGGAGCGTGCCTCGCGGACATCATCCTTGAACCGTTTGAGGGACTCGATGCGGCCGGTGTGGACAACGAGGCCGTCGCGGATGATGCGGAGGCTGGCGTTGCGGTTGATGGCGCCGTCGGTCATGCGGCAGCCGGCGATGGTTCCGACGCGGCTGATTTTGAACGTCTGGATCACTTCGGCCTCGCCGATGTGCCGCTCTTCCTCCAGCGGCGCCAGGAGCCCTTCGAGGGCTTTGCGGACGTCGTCGGTCACGTTGTAGATGATGCTGTACCGGCGGATGTCCACGCCTCGCGCCTCGGCCAGGAGGCGGGCCGCCTGGTCGGGCACCGCGTTGAAGGCGATGATGATGGCGTCGGAGGCGTCGGCCAGCAGGACGTCGCTCTCGTTGACGCCGCCGACGGCCATGTGGATGACTCGGACGCGGACCTCGGGGTGCTCGATTTTCTCGAGGTTTTCGCGGACGGCCTCGACGGAGCCCTGGACGTCGGCCTTGATGATGATGGGCAGTTCCCTGACCTCGTGGGCGGTCATCTGCTCGAAGACGGCCTCGAGGGTCCGCGGTCGCCGATGCTCGGCCAGCACGGCCTCCCGCCGGGCGCGGTATTGCTCGCCGGCGAGTTGCTTGGCGAGCGAGAGGTCGTCGAAGACGTAGAAGCGGTCGCCGGCCTCGGGGACGCTCGAGAGCCCCGCGACGCGGACCGGCACGGTAGGTCCGGCCCGGCGCATGCGTTTTCGGTTCTCGTCGGTCATCGCGCGGATCTTGCCACACGCCGTTCCCGCCACGACGACGTTGCCGGCCTCGAGGGTTCCGTTCTGGACGAGGAATGTGGCCATGGGTCCGAAGCCTTCGGTCAGTTCAGCCTCGATGACGGTGCCGATGGCGGGCCGGTCGGCATTGGCCTTCAGTTCGATCATCTCGGCCTCGAGCAGGAGCGATTCGAGCAGTTGATCGACGTTCTGGCCGGTGACGGCCGACGTTTCGATACAGATCGTCTGGCCGCCCCATTCCTCGGTCAGCAGTTCGTATTGGGTCAGTTGCTGCTTGACCCGTTCGGGGCTGGCCTGCGGGAGGTCGCACTTGTTGATGGCCACGACGATGGGCACGCCGGCGGCCTTGGCGTGATTGATGGCCTCCTCGGTCTGCGGCATGACGCCGTCGTCGGCGGCGATAACGAGAACGGCGACGTCGGTCACCTTGGCGCCTCGTGCCCGCATGGCGGTGAACGCCTCGTGTCCGGGCGTGTCGAGGAAGGTGATCCATCGCTCGCGGACGTGGACGCGGTAGGCGCCGATGTGCTGCGTGATGCCGCCCGCCTCGCCGTCCACGATGCTCGACTTGCGGATGTAGTCCATGAGCGACGTTTTGCCGTGGTCCACGTGACCGAGGAACGTGACGATGGGCGACCGCGGCAGAAGCGCCTCGGGGGCGTCCTCCCGCTCCTCGAGTTCGCGGATGAGGTCGGCCGGTCCGCGCTCACGGCGGATCTCGAGTTCGATGTTGCGGCTGACGGCGACGTCGAGCACCTGGTCCTCGGCCAGGGCGTCGTTGATGGTCGCCATGACGCCCTGCACCATCAGGTGCTTGATGATGTCGCCGGCCCGGATACCGAGGGCGGCGGAGAGGCCTTTGACGGTGACGGGCATCTCGACGACGACCTTCTTCCCGGCTTCGGCGGGGTGCGGCTTGGGGACGTGCCGCTTCGCTCGGGCGGCAACCGGCCTGCCGCTGCGGCCGAGGCGGGCGCGTTCGCTCGATACGGCCTGGCCGCCGGCGCCGCCCATGGCGGCCACGTCCTCCATCTCTTCGCGTTTGCGGATGCGTTCGCGTCGTCGGAACGCCTGGGCTTTGCGGAGGCCCTCGGCTTCCGGTTCGGCCGCACGTTCGCCTCGTCGTCGTCCTCGGCGTGCGCCCGGCGCGGCTTCCTTGATTGGCGCCGCCTTGGTCTCGTCGGCAGCGGTGGCCGCAGGTCGGGCTCTGGGTTTGGCCGGGCGTGCGGGCGGCTTTCGCTTTTTGGGTGTGCCGACGCCGATGGCCTGGGGATGGGGTGCGGGGGGTGCGACCTTCTCGGCCATCTTCTGCGGATGGCGAGGCGGTTTTTTCGCCAGTTTGGGTCTCGGCGCCAGTTTCGGTCCGGGGGGCCGGCGAGGCAGACGTCGGCGCTCGCGCCGTTCGGCGGGGGCCTCGGCCGGGGCGGCTTCGGCCGGGGGAGCCTCGGCCGGGGGAGCCTCGGCCGGGGGGGCTTCGGCCGTCGGGGCGGCCACCTCCGCAGGCGTCTCCGCCACGGGCTGCTCTTCGAGGGCGGCGGGTCGGCCGCGGTCGCCCTCGCGGACGGGTTCGGCCACCTCGGCGGCCGGCGCGGCCTCGGCCGCAGGCGCCTCGACGACGGGCATCTCCTCGACGGCGGGCATCTCTTCGACGGCGGCAGGCGCTTCGGCCTCAACCGTCACGGCGGCGGCCGGGGCTCGGCGGGCAGGAGGTTTGCGTCGGCTGGGCAGTTTCAGCCCTTCGGCCTTGGGTTTGCCGCCTCCGCGGGTGGGCAGCGCGATGACGCGTTTGCGTGCCCGTTCGAGTTGTTCCTCGGGGGTCAGTTCGGGCTCGGGCGGTTCCGGGGGTTCGATCGTCGCGACGGTCGGGGCCTGGGGTTCGGGCGGCGGCGCGGGCTCCGGTTCGTCGGGTTCATCGCCCAGGAACGCCACGAGGCGCCGGCGGACCTGGTCGGCCTCGTCTTCGTCGATCGTGCTGGAGTGCGATTTGACCTCGAGGCCGACCTCTCGGCAGATGTCGAGGACCTCTTTGCTCGGAATGTCGAACTCGCGGGCGAGTTCGTAGATACGTACCGACACCGCATACCTCCCTGGACGGCTACGTTTCGGGCGTCGCGTCCGGCTCCGGGTCGTCGCCTTCGCCGATGTCGTCGGACTCATCGTCAGGCGCCTCGTCGCTCTCCA
>CAZEBQ010000041.1:12427-20370 GCA_964510295.1 uncultured Anaerolineales bacterium
CGTTTTCTGCTCGTGGTCGGCCGGTTCGGCTTCGGTTTCTTCGAGTTCGGCCCCGTTGCCGGCTTCGTCGTCGGGGGTTTCGCCGTGGGCGGCTTCGTCGTCGGGGGTTTCGCCGTCGCCGACTTCGTCGGCTTCGTCGCCGGCTTCGGGCTGGGCGGCGGCCTCGGCGTCGGCAGCGGCCTTGGCTTCGGCGTCGGCGGCGGCCTTGACGGCGGCCTCGGCCTGGAGTTCCTCGACGCGCTGGGCCACCTGGGCGATGATATCCTGGGCCTGCTCGGCATCGACGCCCGCCAGTTGCGACAGGGTTTGGGGGGCGACCTCGACGACGTCGGCGAGACTGATGTATCCGGCGGCCATGAGTTCATCGGCCATGTCGGGTCCGACGGCCTCGATGCCGGTCAGTTGCTCGATGGCGGTCTCTCGCTGCCGGTCGTACTCGGCGGGGGTGAGGATATCGATGTTCCAACCGCTCAGCCTTGCGGCCAGGCGGACGTTTTGTCCCCGCTTGCCGATGGCCAGGCTCAACTGGTCCTCGGACACGAGGACGTTCGCCCGGTTGATATCGCGGTTCAGGAGGATCTCCTTGACCTCGGCGGGCTTGAGGGCGTTGGCGATAAAGACCTGGGGCGACTCGTTGAACCGGACGATGTCGATCTTCTCGCCAGCGACCTCTTCGACGATGTTCTTGATGCGGCTGCCGCGGATGCCGACGCAGGCGCCGACGGCGTCGACGCGGCTGTCGGTGCTGGAGACGGCCACCTTGGTGCGGTGCCCGGCTTCGCGTGCGAGTCCCTCGATCTGGATGACGCGGTCGGCCACCTCGGGCACCTCGAGTTCGAACAGGCGGACGATCAGTTCCGGATGGATGCGTGAGAGGACGATCTTGACGTTGGCGCCGGCCTCGCGGACCTCGATGATCAGGGCCCGGATGCGGTCTCCGACGTGGAGCGTTTCGCCGGGTATCTGTTCGCTTCGCGGGAGGAACCCCTCGGCTCGGCCCAGGTTGACGACGCCGTTGCCGCGGTCGACCCGGGTGATCTGGCCCGAGACGATCGTGCCGACCTGGTCGCCGTAGTCCTCCATGAGGCTGGCCCGTTCGGCGTCGCGGATTTTCTGGATGATGACCTGCTTGGCGGCCTGCGCGGCGATGCGTCCGAGGACGGCCGGGTCGAGGACCTGGTCGTTGAGCGTGGCGTGGATCTCGCCCGTCTCGCGGTCGATCGAGACGACGGCCTCATCGACGGTGCCGAAGTGCTTCTTGGCGGCCGAGGCCAGGGCGGTCTCGATGCCCTGGAACACCACCTCGGCGTCGATGTTTTTTTCGCGCCGGATCGCATCCACGATCCGGATCAGGTCGGCACCGTTCATTCGCGCCCGCTGCTCCTCGTGTCCGATTGCCGTTCGTCCGGCCCCCGTGTGGCCGGCGGAACAAAAAAGTGGGACCGCGACCAGACCCCACTTCGGCCGCCTCCCGCCCTCCGGGCGTGGCGCGGCCCGCACCTCGCCTCGAATTAGCCGGCGTGTGCTACATGCTCAGGCTCCAAACTGACGTTGTCGCCCGTCTGGTCGTCAAACAGGTGAATCCGGCCCGTGTCCAGGTAAGCCCGGACCGGCTCGTCCACCGTCACCTTGATGTGGGCGTCGAGTTTGCACACGATGGTGACGTCGCCCGGCCCGCTGAGGTGGATGATCTGCTCGTCGCCGAGCGGTTCCACGACGCGCACCGTGGTCGGCAGGACGTTCTCGGCGCCCTCGGACTCGCCGGCGTCCGCGACGCTGATATCCTCGGGCCTGACGCCCAAGGTCACGCGTTTGGCGATGCGGTCCTGGAGGCGTCCGGCGAGGTGGTCCGGGAGAAGGATCCTGGACGAGTCGACCTGGAAGTACGTCCCGCCGCCCTCGCGGGTGATCGTGCCGTCCAGGAAGTTCATGGCCGGTGTTCCGAGGAACCCCGCCACGAAGCGGTTGAGGGGGTAATCGTAGACCTCGAGGGGCGGCGCGACCTGCTGGATTTCGCCCTCGTCCATGACGACGACGCGGTCGCCGAGGGTCATGGCCTCGGCCTGGTCGTGCGTGACGTAGATGATGGTGGTTTTGAGCCGATGGTGGAGGCTTTTGAGTTCGGCCCGCATCTCGACGCGGAGTTTGGCATCGAGGTTCGAGAGCGGTTCGTCGAACAGGAACGCCTGGGGCTGGCGGACGATGGCCCGGCCGACGGCCACACGTTGCCTCTGCCCGCCCGAGAGGGCCTTGGGCTTGCGGTCCATCAGGTCCTCGATGCCGAGGATCCTGGCGGCCTCTTTCACGCGCCGGTCGATCTCGGCCTTCGGGAACCGCCTGAGTTTCAGGCCGAACGCCATGTTCTTCTGCACCGTCATGTGCGGGTACAGGGCGTAGTTCTGGAAGACCATGGCGATGTCGCGGTCCTTGGGCGGCACGTCGTTGACGACCCTCTCGCCGATCCGGATGACGCCGGCGGTGCTCTCTTCCAGGCCCGCCACCATCCGCAGCGTCGTGCTCTTGCCGCACCCCGACGGGCCGACCAGCACGATGAACTCCTGGTTCCGGATGTCGAGCGTGAAGTCCTTGACGGCCACGGTTCCACCGGGGAACACCTTGGTCACGTCTTCCAGTGACACGTCCGCCATGGCAGCATCCGTCGCCAAAAAATTCCCGCCTCATGCGGGAACGGTTCTAAATGTACCGCGACCACACCCGGCTGTCAACTACTTTTTCGCGTTTGGCCAGCCGGCGCTCGCCGTGTAACACGTTGCGAAGAAAGACGTTACAAGCGATATGGGGCGGAGTGGTTACACCTCCTCAGCCGGTTTTTCGTTATCGGCGGCCTCGGCCGGTTCGGCGGCGGCCTCGGTCGGTTCGGCACGGTCTTCGGCCGGTTCGGCGTTCGCGGGAGCGGCCGGTTCGGCGGCGGCCTCGGTCGGTTCGCCGGCGGCCTCGGCCGGTTCGGCGCGGTCTTCGGCCGGTTCGGCGTTCGCGGGAGCGGCCGGTTCGGCGGCGGCCGGTTCGGCGGCGACCTCGGGCGGCGGCTCCTCGTCGGCCGGTTCCTCGATGCGTTCGATGCGAATGGCGTGGCCCTCGCGGATCTGGCGGAACACCTTGATGTCGCCCTCACAGCGGCCGATGGGGTTGACGGGGCTGGCGGCCCTGGGTTCGTCGCCCTTGGAGGCGGGCGTTCTGCCGAAGAAGATGCAGAAGGCGCTGCCGGTCGGCCAATAGGCGACCTCCCCGATCTCCATGCGGTCGCGGGCCTCCAGGCTGAGGTCGCACTGTACGGGAACGCTGAAGTAGATCTCCTGCCCCCACGTGTTGACGGCACTCTCGATGGGCAGGGCGTCCCAGATCCGCTCAGCCGTGTCCGACTCGTTCAGTGTGGCGAGCATCTCTATCTTCTCTGTTGCAATACGAATTTCGTGCATAGGCCTTTCTCTTTACAGTACAGTCCGCAAACGGCGCACCATACCGTCCGGCGGCGGGTGACGCAAGCAAAAAGACACCGCCAAGCGAGACGGACCGGAAACGCCCCCTGCGGCAGGCGAATCCGATCCGTCTCCACAGGCCCCACGCAGCGCGCGGGCCGCTGGCAAAGACCGCCGGTGACGCCGACTACCCTTCCTTCTGCTTCTTCTTAATGATGACGTACACGACGATCAGGATAACCAGGACGACAAGCAGAATGTACCACCAGAAGCCCATAACGTTCTCCTTCCTGTCGGCAACTTAGACGACCGGCTGCCGGCCGCCCCTTGCGTCCCTGTCTCCAGAATAGTGCCCGGCGTGGGCGAGTCAAGCACTATTTACTCGTCCGAAGTATCATCCGAGGGACCGGCAGCGCAGACGTTGAGTTCCTCGATCCGCGTCCGGATCATCTCGCGGGCCTCATCCTTGAGGCGCAACCGCGTCACGGGCATCTGGCGGTTCAGCCGCAAAACCTGCTGGTACGCCTCGACGGCGGCTGCCTTCTCCCCCAAAGCGTCGACGGCCTGGGCCAGACGCAGCCGCGTCGGTATGTGCGTCGGATACAGGCGGGCGGCCTCCTCGAGACAGGCCCGGGCCGCCGCCAGGGCGTTCGGATCCCGGTCCGCCCCGTCCGGGGCAAGGTAGCACGTCGCCAACGACAGGTACGCCCGACGCATACGCGGGTGCCGCTTCAAGACGTCGCGGTAGGCTTGAATGGCCCGTTCGAGATGGACGGCGGCTGCGGCCCCTTCCTCTGCGGCCGCCTCCCGCCTCCAGGCCCGGGCGCGGAACAGGTGCGGCTCCCACGCCAGCGGGTTGACCCTGGCCGCAGCGCGGAGCGGCTCGTCGCCGTCGAAGGCGGACCGATCCCAGCCCGCTTCCCTCAGCAGCGCCAACTCCTTGCCCACCGGCCGAACCAGGCAATAGACGTACACGAAGCACGTCCCCATGGCCGCCAGCATGAGCAGGAATCGGGCGGCAGCGCCGAGGGCGAAGCCGGGTGGGGCGGCGGTTTCCGGCACGCCACCATCGCGGGCACCGCGGGATGCCCCGTCGCTCCCGCGACGGGCTCGGTGATCGCGACGGGCTCGGTGATCGCGACGGGCTTGGTGATCGCGACGGGCTTGGTGGTCGGAGCGGGCTTGGTGGCCTCGAAGCGAGATGCCGACGACCAGGAGCATGGCCCAGGCCGCAGGCGCCTCGAGAATAGCCGTGCCGATCTGTTCCTGAAGCGCAAACGCCAGCACCGCCACCACGCACGCCGTGTGCAGGCTGCCAAGCGGCCGGCCCGAGGCTTCCAGCCGCGACGGCTCTTCGCCCGCGCCGAGCCCGATGACCATCGCCATGACCGCCGCTTGCCCGACGAGCAGACACCAGCCGACCTTGAAGAAGTACTCCCTCTGCTCCCGCGGCCCGGCAAGGTAATAGCACAACATGGCCAGGAAGAAGATCGCCATCACCGGCACGAGCAGCACCAGCAGCGGCTCGCCGGGGGGAACCGCTCGCTCGCGCTCGCGGCTCGGACGGTCGTGGCTAGTGGGTTCACGACTCGATCGCGCCTCGCGCAGCCACACCCTGACCGTTCCGACCGCGAGCAGCAGGAGCGCCGTCACGCCGGCCAGGCCCAACGTGCTCCACGTCGACAGGAGCATGTTGTGCGGGTCGGCCACCTCCTCGGGCGCCCGGGCAACCTTGTACTGGACGTAATGGTTTCCGAAGTTCTCCAGGCCGACGCCGGTCTCCCAGTGACGGCGGAGGATCTTGAGCGTGGCCCCCCAGTAATCGAGCCGATACCGGAGCGTCTTCACCGCCCCCGCCACCGCCGGATGCTCCACCTGGGTCGCCGCCGCCAGGGCCACCGCCGCAACCACCAGCGGCGCGGCGTACAGGACGAAACGCACTCGCCGTTTGCGTACCCGCCACGCCACGGCCAGCCAGTAAAGGCCGACCGCCACGGCCGCCACGGCCGCGCGGCTCTGGGTCAGGACGATGCCGGCGGCACACGCGACAGCGGCCGCCACCATCACAGTCGCCAGCCCGCGTGCCCCGCGTGAACCGACCTCCGTCCACTTTTCCCGCACGAGGCCCACGGCGACGAACAGGCCGAGGGTCAGGAAGGCGGCCAGCACGTTCGGATGCCCCATCGAGGCCTGAACGCCGCCGAAGAACCGGTCGACGAACGCCTGTTCGTGGTACCCGCCCGGCTCGATGCCGAACTTGGCGAGAATCTCTTCGCGGTTTGCCTGGAAGACGTCCCACGCCCTCGGCAGGCCGATCATCGCCTGATGGACGGCAACACCAGCCGACAGCACCGCCGTCGCCACCAGCATCGACAGCAGGAACCGCCGCTCGGCGTCCGTCCGGATCGCCTGGGCCAGGGCGAACAGACCGACCCACAGGCCCGTCATCTCGGCCGCCCGGACCAGCGCCGACGCCTTGTCCGACGCCACGGCCGTCGAGACGGCCGCCCCCAGAACCAACAGACCCGCCGGAACCGTCAGCCAGGCGGTCGGCAGCGTGGCCCGTCGCTCGGCCACCCATGAGGCCACCAGCAGGACCGGCATCAGCCAGAATCCCAGACCGATGACCAGGACGACGGAGGGCCCCGGCACGTCCGGCACGCCGAAGAAGGAGGCGTTGGTGGTGAAGCGCGGCAAGGCGGCGAGCATGACGGCGCCGATGACGATCACCGCCCGGCGGAGCCATCGGGCGGCGGTCCGGCCGGATGGAGGGCCTGCGCTCACGGCGTCTCCCCCCGTTCCGGAGCGCGACGGGCCCAAAGCATCGCCACAAGCACCAGCGTCGCACCCGCCGAGCCAACGCCGAGCAGGGGAACGGGGAAATACATCAGAAGCGAGGCCCCGCCCGCCAGGACCGCCAGGCCCGCCGCTGCCAGGACAACCGTGCGCGGACCGGCCCCGCGCGCAAGCATCCGATGCCCGAAGTGGCTCGTCGCGTCGCCGACCATCGGGTTCCTGCGGCGCGCAATGCGCCCGACCACAACGCACACCGCATCAAACAGCGGCACCGCCAGCACGACCAGCGGCACGAGGACGACGCACGGGTGCGTGCCGCGCGACGGAAAGTAGTACCGCGCGGAGATCGTCAGGGCCGCGAGGATATAGCCCACCAGGTGGCTTCCGGCGTCGCCCATAAAGAGTTTGGCGGGCGGGAAGTTGTGGATGAGGAACCCAAGCAGCGCCCCGGCCGTGACCAGCGCGACGCCCGGCACGAACCACTCGCCCATCATCATCTGGCCGGCGGCCAGCGCCACCAGCGCCACCGCCCCGACGGCGGCCGCCAGACCGTCGGCGTGGTCGAGCATGTTGTAGGCGTTGACGACGGCCACGATCCAGAGGATGCTGACGACCTCGGCCGCCCACGGCGCCTCCAGCCACACCGTCGCCTTGATGCCGAGTCCAAGGACCGCCAACGCCGCCGCGAAGACCTGGAGGAGCAACTTCGGCCACGCCGACAGGCCGTACCGGTCGTCGAGCAGACCGATGATGAATATGAAGACGAATGCCCCGACGGTCAACCGCACCAGCGTCGCCGTCCGCGCCTCGAGATGGTCGCGGACGCCGGGCGGCAGCCACCCGTGCAGCCAGTCGGCAGAGGCGTAGAGGCCCAGGACCCAAGCGCCGCCCACAATGAGGATGAGCGTGTCGGCGATGGCCAACCCGCCGCCGTAGGGGCGCGGCTCGGTATGCAGACGGTCGGGCCGGACCGCCGCCACCAGACCCGCCGCCCGAGCGACGCGGCGGGCGATGGCGGTAAGAATGGCCGAGACAGCCAGTGCCGGCACCAGTGCCACCAGGGCGAACTCAATCATCCGGCGCCTCCCCCGAAGGCCGTCCTCCCGGCGCATCCCGGCGCTGCTCCATCAGCCGCTCGCGGACACCCGTGAAGAACTCGTGGTACGCCGGCGTCCGGTAATCCGGATACGTCCACTCGAACTCGTGCCACGTCCCGTGCCGGAACAGAAGGGTGACCTCGCCGTAGATGCCGCCGTCGAGGTAGATGCGGTGCGAGTAGTCCTTGGTGCTCGAGAGGACGAGTTTCGAGGGGGCGATGTAGCCGGGGTCGAGGTTCATCGGCCGGACCACGGGCCACTCACCGTCGGCTGCCATGCGGGCCTCGACTTCACCGGTCAGACGCTTGACGCCGGCCAACTCGCCCGGTGCGATGAGGCGGTCGAACGCGGCGAAATACCGGACGAGCGGCTGGCCCATCTCGTCGCGGTAATACTCGGTGAACTCGTGGGCGAACAGGTCGCTCCGCAGGTCCACCGGGCCGAGGGCGTCGGTCAGGGAGGATTCGGCGTCGGCAAACGCCCCCGGATACGCCGACAGCATGCCGACGAACAGTTTGACGGGTTCCACCTGGCGCGTCTGGCCCATAGGCAAGATGATACGTCCGCCCCGTCGGCCGTGCCATGCAAATCCTGCCGAAGCCCGGTCGCCGGG
>CAZEBQ010000042.1:0-4092 GCA_964510295.1 uncultured Anaerolineales bacterium
TCCGCCCTCGCATGTAGGCCAGGGGAATGACCTCGATGACGTCGGTCTCGATATAGGCCCGGACCTGCTTGAAGCCCATCATGTCGTGCAGGGCATCGAGCAGCGGCCGCAGGTACGGGTTGACCTTGGCCTCCAGGTCGCCGGGCAGGAATCCGAGCCTCTCGCCCGCCTCGACGGCCGGCCGCACCAGCACGATCCGCTTGATCTGTTCCTTCTTGAGGGCCTGGACGGCCATGGCGACGGCCAGGTACGTCTTGCCGCTGCCCGCCGGGCCGATGCAGAAGGCCAGGTCGTTCTTGTCGATGGCCTGGCAGTAACGCAGTTGGCCGGGCGTCTGGGGGCGGACGGGCCGGCCCGTCGTGTAGACCTCGATCATCTGGAGCGAGGGCGTCCGTCCGCTGCGGCTGACCGCATCGACGATCTGCTGGACCTCGCGCTCGGTGATGACCTGGCCGTCCTCGGCCATCCGCATCAGTTCCTCGAGCGCCGTCTGGGTGTAGCGGACGGCCTGGGCGACCCCGGAGACGTGGACCTCGCCTTCCCGTGCCGCAAGCCGCACGGCGAAGGCATCGCGCACCAGCCGCAGGTATCGGTCGCGGGGACCGAAAACGAGGCGACGGCGAACGTCGCCGGCCAGTTTGAGCGTTCGTTCCATAGGTGCCTGCAGACGCTGTTAACCTCCAGCAACCTGCCGCCTATTATCCCAACGGACCCGGCTCGGTCAATACCACAAGCAACACGTAGGCCACCGGACCGGCCGACAACATGGAATCGAGAATGTCAAGGGCGCCGCCGAATCCGGGGATTCTGCCGCTGTCCTTGACGCCGCAGGCACGCTTCATGAGGCTCTCGGCCAGGTCGCCCAGGATGCCGCTGATGCTGACGGCGGCGCCGAAGACGAGCATCTCGACCCAGGTGAACCGCCCCCACGCGATGCCGATCGCCACGGCCACGGCGGTCCCCGCCACGATGGCGCCGACCAGACCCTCCACCGTCTTCTTGGGGCTGAGTTTCGGCACAAGCAGGTGGCGGCCGAGCGACGAGCCGACGGCGTAGGCGCCGATGTCGCTGCACTTGACCACGCCCAGCGTCAGTCCCAGGTACAGGAGCCCCTCGAGCGGGTCCTCCGACAGGAACCGCACCTTCACCAGGAAGATGCCCAGCAGACCCACCGCCAGGACGACGAGCACCGTCCACCCGACGCTGGCCAGCGCTTCGGGCATGTTGCGGCCGGCGCGCTCCACCAGGAAGATCTCCGCCAGGAACGTCGTGAATATGAGCGCGACGATCAGCAGAAGGTACAGTTCCAGGCCGTGCCCGTAGAGCCACGGCAGAATCTGCGACGGACGATGGATCTCAAGCCTGGCGGCTGCCAGCAGCAGACCCACAAAGACCATGCCGATGACCGGCCGGCACGGCAGGCCGCACCCCCGCAGCATATGGAAGAACTCCCAGCAGCCTGCCAGCAGCGCTGTGGCCAGCAGCAGCCAGAAGCCGGGAGCGATGCCCATGCCGGTCTGGTCGGCGATCGCCACGTCCGCCAGGAGCACGGCCGCCGTACCGGCGATGAGGCCGGCGCCGATCGTGATACGCATCAGTGGGCTGTTCATGAGGCCTCGTCCTGCGGCGGGAGGCCGCCGAACCGTCGCTCGCGGCCGGCGAACTCGCGAATCGCCTCGTGAAGCGTGGGTTCCCGAAAGTCGGGCCACGGCGTGTCGATGACCCACAGTTCCGCGTACGACATCTGCCAGAGCAGGAAGTTCGACAACCGCATCTCGCTGGCCGTCCGGACCAGCAGGTCGGGGTCGGGCATGCCGGCCGTGTCGAGGGCGGCGGCGAAGGACTCCTCCGAGATGGCTGCCGGGTCGAGCCGGCCGGCTGCGGCCCGTTCGGCCAACGTGCGGGCGGCATCGACGATCTCGCGGCGGCTGCCGTAGTTGACCGCCAGGCAGAGCGTGGTGCCCGTGTTGCCGGCCGTCATCTCCACCGTCCGGTCCACCTCTTCCAGGACGTGCTCGGGAATCTGCTCGCGGCGGCCGATGGTCCGGAACCGGACGTTCTCCTTCATCAGCATCGGCCGTTCCTGGATGACGTGGATCCGGTACAGTTCCATCAGGAAGGCGACTTCGCCTGGCGGCCGCCGCCAGTTCTCGCTCGAAAACGCGAACAGCGTCAGTTGCGCGAGGCCGAGGTTCGACGCCTCCTCGGTGATGCGGTGGACGTTGGCGGCGCCTTCGCGATGGCCTTCGATCCGAGGCAGCCCCCGCGCCTTCGCCCAGCGCCCGTTGCCGTCCATGATGATGGCGACGTGGCGGGGCCATGCCTCGCGGGGCACGTCGGCAAGGACGTCGGGTATGTATTTGGCTTCGGCCATGTTGCGTTGATCGCCCAGCCCCCTGTGGCAACCGGGGGTCGCGTGCAGCCCCCGATTACCATCGGGGGCTAGTCATCGCCCTCACGCCCGAAAGATCGTCTGCTCGCGGTCGGGGCCGATGCTGATGATGCGGACCGGCGCGGCGACCAGTTCCTCCACGCGATTCACGTACGCCTTGGCCGGTTCCGGCAGGTCTCCGAACGTGCGGACGCCGGTGATGTCGTCGGACCACGGCTCCAGGCTCTCGAGCACCGGCTCGGCCCGTTCCAGGACGGGCGGATCGTCGGGGAACGCCTCCAGCGGCGCCCCGTCCACCCGGTAGCCCGTGCAGACCTTCAGTTCCGGCAGGCCGCTGAGCACGTCGAGCAGCGTGACGACGACGCCGTCGACCTGGTTCAGGCGGGCGGCGTACCGGATGGCGAACGTGTCGAGCCACCCGCAGCGTCGCGGCCGGCCGGTGGTGGTGCCGTACTCGTTGCCCTGCTCGCGGATCTGGTCGCCGATGGCGTCGGCGAGTTCCGTCGTGAAGGGCCCTTCGCCGACGCGCGTCGTATAGGCCTTGACGACGCCGAGAATCTCGCCGATGGCCCGGGCCGGCACGCCCGTACCCGGCCACACCCCCGCCGCCGACGCATTGCTGCTCGTGACGTACGGATAGGTGCCGTGGTCGATGTCGAGGAGCGTGCCCTGGGCGCCTTCGAAGAGGATGCGTTTGCCGTCGTCCATCGCCCGGTGCAGCCAGGAGGTCGTGTCGGCGATCATCGGGGCGAGTTGCTCGCCGTAGGCGGCGTACTCGTCCCAGACGGCGGCCGCGTCGAGCGGTTCGTCGCCGAAGACCTTGGTGAAGATCTCGTTTTTGCTGGCGACGATGCGTTCGACCTTCGGCTGGAGGTGCTCCGGCCGCAGGAACTCGCCCATCCGGATGGCCGTCACCCGGTTCGCCTTGTCGCCGTAGGCCGGCCCGATGCCGCGCAGCGTCGTGCCGATCTTGCCCTTGCCGAGGTGCTTCTCGGAGAGGGCCTCGATCTTCTTGTGCCAGGGCCAGATGGTATGGGCGCGGGTGGAGACGAGCAGCCGCTTCCGTAGGTCGACCGCCACACCCTCGTGTGTGGTGATCTCTTCAAGGAGAACCTGGGGGTCCACCACGAGCCCGCCGCCAATCACGCACGTCGCGCCCGCGTGGAACAGGCCGGACGGTACCAGGTGGAGTTTGTACGTGTCGCCGCCGAAGGCGACCGTGTGGCCGGCGTTGTTGCCGCCGTTGTACCGGACGACGACGTCGTGGTCGGCCGAAAGGATATCGACGATCTTGCCCTTGGCCTCGTCGCCCCAGGTCAGGCCTACGATGCAGGTGTTGGTGCGTGTGCTCACGACGTGCCTCCCACCGTTGTGCCTCGCTCCCTCGCGGGTGCGGGCGTCCTCTTGCCCGGTGTTGGCGCAAACGACCGGCGCTTGCCCCCGCCCGGGGCTCGCGCCGTTGCATAACGCTACACGAAGGGCCGGCCGAATGCCAGAAAAAACCCTCGCGGCGCGCCCCGCCGGGAATCGGCTCACGGTCTGGTTTTGCTCAAGGCCCCTCCCAGGCGTGCCGATACATGGCGTGAGGCTGTGGGTCACCCCGCCACTGGCGGGGACAGCCTGAAGGTTGAGGATCCGGGCCGCGGCGAACCCGGGTCCTCTTTTTTGCGCCATGGCTGCTCCATGCAGCCGCCCTGTCA
>CAZEBQ010000042.1:4192-14215 GCA_964510295.1 uncultured Anaerolineales bacterium
GGGAACGACCATCGCCTTCAGAACGCCGTCGGCGTAGTCGGCCACCATCTCGAATGTTTTGGGAGCGTCCTCCAGGCCGACGCGATGGGTGATCCAACTCGCCACGTCCACGTCGCCGCTCGCCACGAGCGAGATCGCCCGCTCCGCCGCGTGCCGCGACCGGCGGACGTACCGGACGGAGAGTTCCTTGCGGCGGTAATCGTGGGCATCGAGCACGATCTGGTCTTCCTCGGGAATGCCGACCATGCAGACCCGGCCGCAGACGGCGGCCACGTCGTAGGCCTGCGGCGCACCCGCCGCGCTGTTCGTGCACTCGAAGACGACGTCGGTCCCGCGGCCGTCGGTCAACGCCATGACGGCCTCGACCGGGTCGGCGGTCTCGGCGTTGACGACGTCGTCGGCGCCGTGGGCCTTCGCGAACGCGAGGCGATAGTCCAGCCTGTCGGTCACGATGATCCGCTTGGCGCCGGCCAGCCGCGCCATCGCAAGGCACCCCAGGCCGATGGTCCCCGCCCCGACGACCGCCACGGTCTCGCCCGGCCCCGGGCCGATGACGTTCGCCGCATGGACGGTCACCTGGAGCGGTTCAAGCATGGCCGCCTCTTCAAACGTCATGCTGTCGGGTATCGGGACGCACTGCTGCGGCTGCAGGATGACCGCCTCGCAGACGAGTCCGTCGCACGGCGGCGTGCTGCGGAACTCGACGGCCGGGCACACGTTCGGCTTGTCGGCCAGGCACCACTCGCACTCACCGCAGTAGCGGGACGGCTCGACGGCCACGCGCCGGCCGACCTCCAGGCCCTCGACGCCGGGCCCGACCTCCAGTATCTCGCCCGCCCCCTCGTGGCCGACGATCTGCGGCTTCTCGACGACCTGGTTGCCGATGCGGCCGTGCTTGTAGTAGTGAACGTCGGACCCGCAGATGCCGACCGCCCGGACGCCAACCTTGACCTGCCCCGGGCCGGGCTCCGGTTCCGGCCAATCCTCCACCCGCAGGTCGCGGATGCCGTGTAAGACCAACGCCTTCATACGCCGAACTCCTGACTGCCCCGTCCGAGAAAGGTTCTGCGCGTTATGCGCGGTAGGTTTCCGTACGTGTTTAGCGTTGTCATTCTGAGGCCCGCTTGCGGGCCGAAGAATCTCGCCGTGGTCTTTGCTGTTTCGTCGTTTCCACGGCGAGACCCTTCGCTTCGCTCAGGGTGACAGCCACAACCGACACGCTAAACACGTACGGGTCTCCTGACCCGCCGCGACAGTCGGGCCGGAAGCGCGGTGGTTGCCCGTTCGACAGGCTCAGGGCAGGCTCCGAACCACCGCGCCCAACCTGTTTCGGACCACTTGTCGCCCGTTGCCTCAGACCGCGCCGGCCGCTCACGCCCTGGACTTGCCGCCGGAGACGTTGATGACGGTTCCGTGGACGTACCCGGCGCGGTCGGACGCCAGGAATGCGACCACGTTGGCCACCTCCTCCAACGTGCCTGCCCGACCGAGCGGGATCGAAACCTTCTTGTACGCCTCGCGAAGTTGCTCCGCCGTGATGCCGCGCGTGTGGGCCAAGGCTCGCTCGTACTCCTCGGTCCGCAGCGCCGTCGCTTCCAGGATACCGGGCGCGAGCCCCACGACGCGGATGCCGTGCTTGCCGAGTTCCTTGGCCCAGGAGCGCGTCAGCGAATAGATCGCCGCCTTGGTGGCGGCGTAAGCGCTTTGGCCTTCCGACCCTTCGAGGCCGGACTCGGAGGCCATGTTGACGATGACGCCGCCGCCCGCGGCCTCGATCATGCTCCGGGCCACGGCCTGCGTGCACAGGAAGACGCCTTTCTGGTTGACGGCGATGGTCTTGTCCCAGATCGCCTCGGTCAGTTCCTCCTCGCCGGCCGGGTCGACCAGCAGCCGGGGAATGTTGATGCCGGCGTTGTTCACGAGGATGTCGATCTTGCCGAAGGTCGCCACGGTCTTGGCGACGAGGCCCTCGACGCTCGCGCGGTCCGTCACGTCGGCCGCCTCGAAGAGGTGATTGCCGCCGTGCTGCGCCTTCAGTTCGTCCACCGTTGCGGTGCCGATCTCTGTGTTCACGTCAGCAACCACCACGCCGGCGCCCTGCTCGGCGAGGGCATGGCAGACCGCCTTCCCGATGCCCGACGCCCCGCCCGTGACGATTGCTGTCTTGCCTTCCAGGCCCAACCAAGTCATGTCAGTGCTCCCTCTGTTGCTGCCCACGGCCACGCGACTGTGGCCATGCCACCCGCGTTCGTCACCTAAGCGGGGTCAGGTAAGTCTTTTGCCGTCGGGTGCCACGCCCACGTTTGCGTGTGCATGCCCTGGCGACAACTGATTGGGCTGGTAGCCCAAGTGGTTGCGCCGCTTACTTACGTGCGCGGCTAGTTTTCTCACGTGGCTGGTCGCGCGCGAGTGTAACTAGCCGCGAGCGTAAGCGAGCGGGTGCCGTTCTCGCCGCAGCAAAAGACTTACGTAAGACCGCTTAGTTACCCAGTCACTCAGTCACTGCCATTTAAAACTCCGTCGTCCCGGTAAACTGCACGCCTTTGATCCGCACGGTCGGCACGACACACGGGCCGGGGACGAGGGTCAGTTTCCGCGACATCCCGTCGATGCGGCCGAGCGCTTCGAGCACGTTCTCGGTGTACCGCAGGTTCCGGACGGGGTGCACGATGCGGCCGTCCTCGACGAGAAACGTGCCGTCGCGCGTCATGCCGGTCAGGACGGTCTTCATCGGGTCGAGGATGTTCGTGTAGTGGAAGCGCGTAATCAGCAGTCCCCGCTTCATCTCGCCGACCAGTTGCCGCGCGCTCGAAGTGCCGCCCTTCATAAACAGGTGCAGCGGCAGACACTCGGCGCTCGACGAGGCGGGCAGGGCGCTGCCCGTGCTGAAGCGTTTCTTGAGGCGCCTCGCCCGGTAGTGGTTTGTTCCGACGGCCTCCGCGACGCCGCGACGGATGAGCGACAGCCGCTTCTTCGGCATCCCCTCGTAGTCGAACGCCTGCGGCAGCGTCCGCCGGTCGAGGGCGTTGTCCCAGATGGTCACCTGCTCGCCGGTCACCTTCTCGCCCAACCTGCCCGAGAGCGGACTCGTCCCCTCGTCGAAGTCCTTACCGCTCAGCGCCACGTAGGCGAGATACTGGAGCCACTCGCCCACGGCCGCAGGCTCAAGCACCACGTCGTAGCGCCCCGCCTCCAGCGGCTGCGGGTTGCGGCTGATTGAGGCCGTCAGGGCGGCCCGCTGTCCGATGCGGCGACCGTTCAGGGCCGACAGGCACGTGCCGAGCCCTTCGATGTAGCCCGACCCGTCGCCGCGCGTGACCACCGTGTTGGCCTCGGCGTGCGTCCTGCTGGAGGCCACGGCCACGCCGGCGGAACTGACGATGACCAGGCTGCTCTCGGCCGTCTGGACGATCCCGGCCGCCTCGGCCTGTTTCTTCCTGGCGGCGGCGATGATCTCGGCCGCGAAATCGGCACGGGCGTCGGCCGACGCCCGGGCCGTCTCGGCGTCGTAGGCCTCCACCGCCTTGACGGGCCGCGGCTTCGGCAGGCCGGGCCACGCCTTGTCGGCCTCCGACGCTGCCGCAATCGCCAGGGCCGACGCGACCGCCGTCTCCAGAGTCTTCGGCGCCAGGCTCGACGCCGTTGCGATGCCGAGGCGTTTGCCCTTGACCAGCCGGACGACGGCCCAGACCTCTTCCGTCCCGACGTTCTGGTGGATGCGGTTGCGGCTGAAGCGCGTCAGGAACTCGCGGCTCTCCGACAGGAGGATTTCCGTTTCGTCGGCACCGGAGGTCTCGACGACCTTGCGGCCGATGTCGAGGAGCCGTCTCTGGCGGTCGGCCGGGTTCATGCCTTGACTCCTACCTGGATGTTTCGGAACCGTGCCGGCGCCACGCCGTGGCCGACGCGGGCGGTCTGGCCGGGCTGGCCCTTGCCGCAGTTCGGCGTG
This sequence comes from uncultured Anaerolineales bacterium, assembly GCA_964510295.1. Taxonomy (GTDB): domain Bacteria; phylum Planctomycetota; class Phycisphaerae; order FEN-1346; family FEN-1346; genus JAUVZF01. The sequence goes on from CAZEBQ010000042.1 coordinate 8,142, forward strand.
CCCCATAGACCCCACGCCTCCGGGCCGCAGACGGCGTCGCACGCGCCCCAGAACCGGGGCGTGATGCCGGTGTAGGTGGCGTTCCGGTAGATGCGGCCGAGGCGTCCGCCCTTGATCTCGCGGCACATCTCGGTGCCGAACTGGAAGTTCAGCCGCTTGTTGTCGATCGACCACGACTTGTTCGTCAGCATCAGCAGGCCGTCGTCGGTGTCGGCGATGAGATCGTCGAGCGTGCCGGCGTTGCCCGGCAGCAGGTTGACGTTGGTCATGCGGATGAGCGGAATGCGGTTCCACCCGCTGGCGCGCATCGTGCCGCTTGAGGTGCGGCCGATGGCGGGGGCCGTCTCGCGGCTGGAGAGGTACCCGACGAAGCGGCCGGCCTCGACGATCGGCGTCTTCTGCGCGGGCACGCCCTCGTCGTCGTAGCCGAACGTGCCCAGCCCGCCCGGACACGTGGCGTCGGCCACGATGGTCACCTTGTCGCTGCCGTACTGGAAGCCGTCCAGTTTGTCGAGCGTCAGGAACGAGTCCCCCGCGTAGGCGATCTCCATCCCGAGCACGCGGTCCAGTTCAATCGGGTGGCCGCACGACTCGTGAACCTGAAGCGCCAGTTGGCCACCGTCCAGGATGATGGTCCGCCGTCCTTCGGGGCAGGTGGGTGCGGCCAAGAGGGCCTGGGCCTCGTCGGCCACGCGCGGCGCCTCGCCCACGAGGTCCATCGCCTCGACGTATTCGTAGCCGCCCGTGGCGAAGTTGCCCCGGAAACTGTTCGGGTACGACCGGACCTGAAGGTCGCCGTCCAAGATGGCGGTGGCGGCGATGCCGCCGCCCGTCTGCACGATGTGCTGCTCGATCCGCGCGCCCTCGGTCGAAGCGAAGCGCTGATGTGTCTCGTACGCCGCGAAGAACGCCTGGGCGAGTTTGACGTTGGCCCCCGTCATCGCCTTCGAGGCCGCCACGAGCAGCCCGAGTTTCTCCTCCAACGGCACCTCGAAGGGCGGCTTCTCGTGCGGCGTCTCGTAACGGGCGACCGCAGGATCGACCGGCGCCAGGACGACCGGCTCGTCCACCAGCCTCGCGCTCGCCCGCGCGATGGCCACGGCCTGTTTGACGACGTCCTCGACGGCCGCTTCCTCGACCCGGTGCGTGCCGAAGAAGCCCCACGCCCCGTCGACGATGACGCGGATGCCGAACCCGGCCGACTCGCTGCTGGCGATGTGTTCCGGCCGCCCGTTCTTGACGGCCAGGTTCTCCCGGCGGTCCTCGCGCAGGCGGATGTCGCCGTACGAGACCCCGGCCTGTTGCATCTGTTCCACTGCCTGTTCCAGAAGCGCTTCCACAGCGCATCTCCTTTCCGACGGCTTGTTCCGGGCGAGTATAGGTCTGACGCCTCAGAGAGACAAGTCACTTCCGGCGGCGAGCCAAGCCGGCGAAATCCGCAATCCGCGCCGACCTTCTTGTCGATGGGAAGGGTGAGGACACGAATCGGTGAACGTGGAGCGTCTGCGCGGTGGACCCGATCGCTGTTGGGAACCATCTGGTGCTTGAGCCGTTGATCCCACCGTTGTGGGCGGTGGCGGTCGCCTTGGCGCTCGCGGTCGTCGTGGTCGCCGGCGCCCGACGGTGGCCGCTTGCCGGCCGGCAATGGGCGACGCTGCTCGTCCTGCGGCTGCTGGTCGTGGCGGGCCTCGGGTTTCTGATGCTCCGACCCTCGGTCCGGTGGCAGGGGCGGCGTCCGGTCCGGGCGACGGTGGCGGTCCTCGTCGACGCCACCCGCAGCATGGGCCTGCGCGACGCCGACGGGCCGGGCGGCGAAGCCGGCACGCGCATCGAGGCCGTCCGCCACGCCTTCCTCTCCTCGGTGACGCCGTACAGACGGCTGGCCGAGCGGGCGGTCATCGACCCGTTCGCCTTCGGCACGCACACACGGCCCATCGGCCACTTCGCCCCGAAGAGCGAGGACAAGCGGACCGACCTGGCCGACGCGCTCCGGTTCGTCGCCGCACGCAAAAAGCGTCGCAGACCCGTCTTGACGGCCGCCGTGATCCTGGTCTCGGACGGTCGCGCCAACCGGTCGCAGGGTCTGGCAGCGGCGGCTGCACGGGGGCTGGCCGAGCGCGGCGCGGCCGTCCACGCGGTTGCCGTGGGGAGCCCGGTGCCAACCGACCGCGTCCGCGACGTCGCGGTCCGCGATCTGCGAACGCCAAAGCGCGTCTTCGTCGGAAACCGGATCGAGGTCCGCGCTGTGCTCGCGACGTTCGGCATGAAGGGCCGGACCGTCGAGACGGTTCTCACGCTGAACGAGAAGCAGGTCGCCCGTCGCCGCCTGACGCCCGACGCGAACCGGACGGCGGAGGAACTGGTCTTCACCCCTGCGGCCGACGAGGCGGGGCTCGCGCACCTGGCGCTTGCCGTCGCGCCGATCGACGGCGAACTGGTCACGACGAACAACCGGGCGACGGCGGCGGTGCGCGTCGAGGAGGGCGGCATCCGCATCCTGTACCTCGACGGACGCCTGCGCCCCGAAGCGAAGTACATCGCCCGGACCCTCGGCGAGGCGAGGGAGATGGACCTGGAGCGACGGGTCCTGGTCGGCGCCGAGGCGGGCGCCGCGGCGCCCTCGCCCGCCGACCTCGACGGCTTCGACGTGGTCGTCCTCGGCGACCTGCCCGCCTCGAGTCTGCCGCCCGCGACGATTGCGCGGATGGTCCAGCGGGCGCGGGAAGGACGCCTGTCGGTCCTGACGCTCGGCGGCCTGGCTTCCTACGGCGCGGGCGGATGGGCCGCGACGCCGCTGGCCGGGATCCTGCCCGTCGCGATTCGCCCCGGTGACGGCCACATCAAGGGTCCGGTTCGCTTCAAGCCGACGGCTGCGGGGGCGAAGCACGTGGTGTTCAACGTCGATGCGCCGGCCGGCCGCCCGGTGGATTTCGAGTTGCTGCCGCCGCTCTCCGGCGCCAGCGCCGTGGCATCCGTCCGGCCGACGGCCCGGTTGCTGGCCGCCTCCGAGAAGGGGCAGCCGCTGCTTGCCGTCCGCGAACTGGGCCGCAGCCGCATGGCCAGCCTGACGGTGGACACGACGTGGCAGTGGGTCCTCGCGCCCGCCAAGACGGGCGGTGCCCGTGCCCATCGGCGTTTCTGGCGCGGGCTCCTCCTATGGCTGGCCGGTCGCGACGGTCGGCCGGAGGCGGACCTGTGGATCATGACCGACCGGGCGCGCTACATGATTGCCGACCCCGACCGTCCGCCGACGGTCGAGGTGACGGTCGGCGCGACGGGCGAGGAGACGCCGCGCGTCCGTCTGACGGGGCCCGCGACGGTGGGCGTAGCGATGAGGCGGTCCGACGATTCGCCGGCCGGACCGGGGCCGGCGCGGTGGCTGGGCACGGCAACGCTTTCGGTGGCGGGGGAGTACACGGCCGTGGCCGAAACGGCCGGCGACAAGGCGAAACCGGCCGAGGCGAAACGGGCCGAGGCGAAACTGGTCGCCGAGGAACAGGATTTCGAGACGGCCGACGTGCCGGCCGATTACGCCAACCTGAAACACATCGCCACCGCGGGCGGCGGCACGTTCCGCACGGTCGACCGCCTGGGCCACCTTCTCGCCGAACTGGCTGCGGGTCTCGAACCACGATACGAGACCTCCGAGCGGCGATTCCCCCTTGGCACGGGACGCATTTTCCTTACCCTGGTCATCGGCCTCCTCGCCTGCGAGTGGTTCCTGCGTCGACGGTGGGGCTTGGCGTAGTTCGGGCCCGCGTCAATCGAGCCCGCGCTGCGGAAGCAGCGGGTAACGTTCCGTGGGCTGGGAGTCTCGACATGGAGGACCGACCATGGCCTTATCCCGACGCGAGTTTCTCACGACGACTGCGAGCGCCGCTGCGGCCAGCGGCGCACTGACGCTGATTGCCAGCGACGCAACAGGAGGCGAACCTGTGAAAACCGAAGGCGCCCAACCGTTCTTCAAGGTCTATCCCATCGGCACGGTCGAGAAGACGAAGGGCTCGACCCGCATCCGAATTCTCGACAAGCACGCGCCCGCCCTGAAAGGGCTCGACGGCTGGTCGCACGTGAACGTGTTCTGGTGGTTCGACAAGAACGACACGCCGGCCAAGCGGTCGATCCTCCAGGTTCACCCGCGCGGCAACAAGAAGAACCCGCTAACGGGGGTCTTTGCCTGCCGCGCCCCCGTGCGGCCGAACCTGATCGCCCTGACGGTCTGCAAGGTTCTCTCGGTCGAGGGCAACGTCGTGACGTTGGACAAGATCGACGCCTTCGACAAGACCCCCGTCCTGGACCTCAAGCCTGTCATCGGGTCGGACGCGCCGAAAGACGCCAAGAGACCGTCGTGGCTGTGAGGTCCGAAGAAGCCGGATTGACGGCGTTGGCGTTCGCCCTGCAAGGGTCACATCGGGACGCCCCGTGAAGGGCCGTGACATGCCGACGGGACAACCGTTTGCCGCGCTGGGGTTAGGCTTGGAACATGGTCACCCTTCGGGCTGACCATGCCACCCGGCCGCGGTGAGCGCGTCCTCCCCTTTTGCCTTGAATTCGCCCGCCGCGTGGTTACACTGTTGGGCCGCTGCATCGCATGGCGGAAAGGGTAAGGAGACGGCCATGGCCAATGTTTATCAGGGCCAACTGGTTGCGGGGAAGCATCGGTTCGGCGTGGTGGTGTCGCGGTTCAACGAGTTTATCTCGGCGAAACTGCTGGGGGGGTGCCTCGATGCGCTGGAGCGGCACGGGGCGGCGGCCGACGCCATCGACGTGGCCTGGACGCCCGGCTCGTTTGAGATTCCGGTCGTGGCGAAGCGTATGGCGGAGAGTGGCCAGTATGCGGCCGTCATCTGCCTGGGGGCGGTGATTCGCGGCGCCACGCCGCACTTCGATTACATCGCCAACGAGGCCGCCAAGGGCATCGCCCAGATCTCCCTGGCGACCGGCGTGCCGACCATCTTCGGTGTCATTACGACCGACACGATCGAGCAGGCCATCGAACGGGCCGGCACGAAGGCGGGCAACAAGGGGGCCGACGCCGCCGCCAGCGCCATCGAGATGGCCAATCTTCTGGACGGGCTCGGCAAGAAGTAGCCGGGCCGTGGTGATGCGCCTTCAAGGCGGTTGCGCGGTGGCGCCGCGCGTCGGAAACGCTCGATGACTCGACTTCGCGCCGGTCATTTTCATGTCGCGTGCCTTGGTCTTGCCGGCCTGCTCGGCGTGGCGGCGGCCGGCCGCGCCGACGCCGACGAGATACGCTTTGCCGTCGGCGGCACGCCCCTCCACAGGATTGATTCCCGTCTGTTCGGCCATTTCATGGAGCGCGCCAGTTGGGGCGAACCGGGTCCGGAAGGGGCCCTCGTGCCGGGGACGCACCGGCTCCAGCCGAGTGTGGTCGAGAAACTGCGCCAGATGCAGATTCCCATCGTCCGCTTCCCCGGCGGCACCGACGTGGACTACATCGACTGGTTCGACATGATCGACCATGTGCCCGGCCGCAAGGGCGCGGGGCGGCCCGTCACGGTCGGTCACCGCGGGGGCAGACTGACGAACCGCTTCGGCCTGGACGAGTTTCTGCGGTTGTGGGAGACGCTGGAGGTTCCGCCGCTTCTGGTTGTGAACTTCCGCGACGGGTTCCTCAAGAAGAAGCCGCTGGCCGAAGCCGTCCGCCACGAGGCCGCCAAGGTCGCCTACTGCAACGCCCCCGTCGGCGCGAGGTTGCCCGAAGGCATGCACGACTGGCCGGCGGTCCGTGCGAAGAACGGGCATCCGGCGCCCTACGGCGTCCGGTATTGGGAGATCGGTAACGAGACGTGGCCCTTCGTGGACGACCTGCGGCGGCAAGGTTGGGCCGACGAGCGCACTGCCGAGTGGTACGTCGAGTGCCTCGCCGCCTACATCGACGCCATGCGGGCGGTGGACCCGAAGATCGAAATCCTGGTGGACGTGCAACTGGAGGGGAGCAAGCGGGTTCAGGTCACGCGCCGCATCCGCCGGCGGCTGGGCGACGGCGTCCAGTACTTCGTGCATCACACGTACGTGCCGTGGGGCATTCGGAAGGTCGAACGCGACGGCCG
>CAZEBQ010000042.1:14315-19298 GCA_964510295.1 uncultured Anaerolineales bacterium
GCGACGGCCGATGCGCGCACGGTCTACTTTCACGCGATCAACCGGCACTTCGGCCGCAACCTGCCGGTCGTCGTCGATTTGACGGCCTTCGATAAGATCGACAAGGCGGCCATACACCGTATACTGGAGGGGCGGCTCAACGACGAGCCGGCCGCGGACGAGCCGCGCCAGATCGGCCGGTTCCGGACCGAGACGGTCGCACTCGACGGCAAGGTGTTGCGTGTGACGCTGCCGAAGCGGTCGGTCTCGATTGTGGGGATCCCGCGCACGGCGGCGAAGTGACAGAGGGGTGCGGAGTCGGTCTTTTCCATGAAGCGACGCGAGCAATCACGCCGGATCGCCCTGCAGGCGCTGTACCAGTTGGACCTGAGGGGCGAGGAGTTTGGCCCGCCGATCGTGGCGTTCCTGCGTGAGAGCACGCGTGACCCGGAGGTCTATTTCTTCGCCCGCCGCCTGACCGAGGGCGCCTGGCCGTGGCGGACCGAGGCCGACCGGCTCATCAACGACGCCGCCGAGCATTGGCGCATCGAACGCATGGCGCCGATCGACCGCAACATCCTGCGCCTGGCGGCGTGGGAGATCTGCGAGGCGCCCGACATCCCCGACCGCGTCGCCATCGACCAGGCCATCGAACTGGCCAAGGCGTTCAGCGCGGCCGAGTCGGGGGGGTTCGTCAACGGCGTGCTCGACCGCGTGCTCCGCCTGGCGAAAGGCGAGGGGGCCGTGCCGGCCTCGCAGACGGCCGAACCGCCGCCGGAGACCGCCGAACCCGACGCGGACCCCCAGCCCGAGGAGTAATCGGCCCATGGCCCTTGGCAACTGGTTGAGCAGGCTCTCGTCCGGCCTCACCAAGACCCGCTCCAAACTGGCCGACGGCGTGCGGGGCCTGTTCCGCGTCGGACGCAAGGTCGATGCCGAGTTCCTCGATGAACTCGAAGAGACCCTCATCCTCGGCGACGTGGGCGTGGCCACGACCCGGCGGATCGTTGACGACCTCAAGACCCGGTACCGCGACCGCGAGATCACCGCCGACGACGACCTGTTGGCCGTCATCAAGGCGGACCTCAAGGAGGGCCTCGGCGGCGCCGACCGCTCGCTCATCACCAACCCCGACGGGCCGACCGTGTGCCTGATCGCCGGCGTCAACGGCAGCGGTAAGACGACGGCGGTGGCGCGGCTGGCGCGGCTGTTCCTGGAGGAGGGGCGGTCGGTGCTCCTGGCGTGTTGCGACACGTTTCGTGCCGCCGCCGACGAGCAACTTCGGATCTGGAGCGACCGCGTCGGCGTCGACATGGTCCGTCACAAGCCGGGCGCCGACCCCGGGGCCGTGGCGTACGATGCGGCCGAGGCGGCGGCCGCACGCGGCATCGACGTGCTCATCGTTGATACCGCCGGACGCCTCCACACCCAGGACAACCTGATGCGGGAACTGGGCAAAATCCGCAACGTCCTGGCGAAGAAGATCCCCGGCGCGCCGCACGAGGTCCTGCTCGTGCTCGACGCCACGACCGGCCAGAACGCCATCGTCCAGGCCAAGCGGTTCCGCTCCCTGATTGACGTGACGGGGGTGTTTCTGGCGAAACTCGACGGCACCGCCAAGGGCGGCATCGTCCTGGCGATCAAGCAGGAACTCGGCATCCCCGTCAAGTTCGTCGGCATCGGCGAAGGCGCCGACGACATCGCCCCCTTCGACCCCGACACCTTCATCGAGGCCCTCTTCACCTGAAAGGCGGTTCCCGCGCGGCATTGCAGAGTTAGCCGCCGCGCTTGCGCGGCGCGCGGCGGGCAAGCCCGTCGGCTAACGTCTCACTTGCCGCTTGATCGCTGCCTTCCCGACTTGGCAACGGGCGTTTTTCGCGTATAATGAGGGTGTGGAAATAGTGCAGGGCCTGCGCTGCCATGAGTCTGCCCTTTGGGCGGAATCGTGGGGGGGTGGTGGTACGGGGGCAGTCTGGACCGGGGGGTGCCGGAACGATCCGGAGAGGCTTCAGAGGAGACGCATGATGGGTTCAAGGTTCCTCTCGGGGGGCCACGCCGTACCCGCGGCCGAGCCACTTGAGCCGCGGCTCCTGTTGTCGGGGTTCACCGCCTACAACGACGCCGTCCACGGACCCCAGACGGACGCCTACACCACGCTGTACGCAGACAACGGCGGGGATTCGTCCGGCCAGTTGCGGGATATCGTCACCGGCACCTACACGTCGGCCCTTGTGTCAGCGTCCGGCGTGGGAGAGATCTGGGGAAGCGCCGGCGTCAACCCGTCCGGCGGAACCGATGCCGGCGACATCTTCAACCCCTACGTCGATTTCACCTCCGTCGAAGGCCTCAACAGCATCGAACTCTCCGGTGCCGACACCTACACCTACCTGTTCGAGGACCTGAGCCTCGGCAACACGTACGACTTCACGGGCACGGCCGTCCGCGGCAGGGATGACTACACGAACCGCTGGACGCGCGTCACGCTGATCGGGGCGGAGTCCTATACGCCCGCCCACTCCGACGGCATCGGCATCCTGACCGCAGGCTTCGGGGCCGACGAGGTGATCCTGTGGGCCGGCGCGAATCACCGGAGCGACCAGGGGTTCGTCGTCCGGTGGAGCGACATCGACCCCGGCCCCGACGGCGCCTTCGAGGTTGTCTCGCAGCAGTACACCGGCGCCATCCCGACGGAGGTCGACCCCGGCGGCGTCGCCGACAGCAACAAGGGCTACGGGCTGAACGGCATCCGGCTCATCGAGGGCTCGCCGACCGCCCCGCCCGAACTCGTCAACGTGCCGGCGACGCACATCGAGGCGTCCTCGGCCGAACTCGGGGGCCAGGTCACCGCCACGGGCGGCGAGGCCCCGGAGGTCACCATCTATTACGGCGAGAGCGACGGCGGGACAAACGCCGGGCTCTGGGACCACTCGGTCGATCTCGGCCCGTTCATCGCCGACTTCTCCACGGTGGTCGGCGGCCTGGTCTCCGGCACGGTGCACTACTTCCGCGCCTTCGCCCTGAACAGTTTTGGTTCGGCATGGGCACCGACGACCGAATCGTTCACGACGCTGACCGCCACCGTCGCGTCGGTCGTCAACCAGCCCGCCACCAACATCGGCGCGTTCTCGGCCTGGCTCAACGGCCAGGTGACCGATACCGGCAACGATTCGCCGCTCGTCACGGTCTACTACGGCCGGACCGACGGCGGCATCGACCCGGGTTCCTGGGAGACGTCGGCCGAGGTGGGCGTCCAGTCCGGGGCGTTCGCCGCCATGGTGACCGACCTGGTGCCCGAGAGCACGTACTACTTCGCCGCCTATGCCCGGAACACGGTGGGCGGGGCGTGGGCAACGCCGTCGCTGTCTTTCACGACGGCCGCGCCGCCGCCGCTCGTGGTCAGCGAGTTCATGGCGGACAACGACACCACGTTGGTCACGCGGACCCGCGCGAGCACCGGCGAGGGGTTCGTCGGCGACACCGACAGCCCCGACTGGATCGAGATCTTCAACCCGACCGACGCCACGGCCGTCCTCGGCGGCTTCCACCTGACCGACGACCTCACAGACCCGAAGCAGTGGGAAATCCCGGCCGGAACGACGATCGGGCCCTTCGGGTACCTCGTCGTCTTTGCCTCCGGCGACGACATCACCGACCCCGCTCTCGATGAGAACGGGTACCTCCACACGAACTTCAAACTCAAGGACGCCGGCGGCGAGGACGTGGTCCTCTCCGACGCCGCCGGCACCGTCGTCTGGGCTTACGAGGCCTATCCGCCCCAGAGCGAAGACGACTCCTACGGCGTCGACGACCTGGGCGAGGAACGGTTCTTTACCATGCCGACGCCCGGATGGGACAACGCCAACGCGGTGCCCCAGGCGCCCGTGTTCAGCGTGGCGAGCACCACGTTCACCGGTTCGGTCGTCGTGGACCTCACGCCCCGGTATCCGACCGACACGATTCGCTACACCACCAATGAGTCGCTCCCGACCGCCGGTTCCCCCGTCTGGTCCGGCCCCATGACGGTGACCGACACGACGATGATCCGCGCCGTGTCGATCGGAACGGGCGGCCAGGCCAGCCGCGTCGTCAGCCAGACGTACATCGAGTTGGGCGCCGACATGCTCGACGACAACACGAACCTGCCCATCGTCATCGTCGAGATGTTCGGCGACGGCATACCCGGCCCTAACGATCTGGTCGAGCCTTTCGCCGACTGCTTCATCGCGATCATCGAGCCCGGCGGCGACGGCCGCACCCGGCTGACCGACACGTTCGGGACCACGACGCGGGGGGGCATTCACATCCGCGGGTCGAGTTCGGCGGTCTTCTACAAGAAGCAGTACCGCGTCGAGTTCTGGGACGAGACGGGCGAAGACCAGCAACTCGACATCCTCGGCATGCCCGCCGAGGCCGACTGGATCTTTTACGGCCCCGGCCAGTTCGACCGGGCGCTCATCAGTAATCCCTTCATCTACGACCTCAGCAACCAGGTCGGGCGATACGCCGTCCGGACCCAATGGGTGGAGATGTATCTGAACTCGGGGGGCGGCCAGTTGTCGGGCAGCGACTACTACGGCGTCTACGCCGTCATGGAGGTCATCGAGCAGGGCGACGACCGCGTCGACATCGAAGACCTCTCCAGCGGGGCGGGCGGCATCCCGGTCCACGGCGGCTTCGCGTGGAAGAAGGACAAGAGCGGCAAGTACGTCGAGCCGGAAAACCCCAACTCCGCCCAACTCAGTTACATCAACTCCTACATCAACACTCTCAATTCCGCGGCGACCGGCCAGCATGCCGCCTGGGCCGACCTCGACTCGTTCATCGACCACAACCTGCTGAACACGCTGGCGATGAACGTCGACGCCATGCGCATCAGCGCCTACTACTACAAGACCGAGGACGGGAAACTCGAAGCCGGGCCCATCTGGGACTTCGACCGCGCCCTGGAGTCCACCGACGGACGCGACAACAACCCCTGCAGGTGGTACGGCACCGGTGATTCCA
>CAZEBQ010000043.1:0-18922 GCA_964510295.1 uncultured Anaerolineales bacterium
GAGGGAATATCCTTGCATTCGGGGCGGGGCGGGTCTAGACTTCGCGTTTTACGCAGAGGGGTGTTGCCGACGTTTGATGTTTCGGGTGTTGACATGAAGCCTGATGAGGGAGGGCACCGTGGCCAAGCAATTCGCGGACCGGATGCTCGATGCCATCGAAGACAAGCAGGCCCCGCTTTGCGTGGGTCTGGACCCGATGTACGAGCGGTTGCCGAAACAGATTCGGGAGATCGCCTCCAGCGCGCCCGGGGGCTTGAGCGAACAGGCTGCCGGCGCCAAGGAGTTCTGCCAGAGCGTCATCGACATCGTTGCCGAACACATCCCGTGCGTGAAATTGCAGACGGCCTGCTTCGAGCGGTGCGGTCCGTCCGGCATGCTCGCCTATTTCGACGTGGTGGACTACGCGCACGAGGCTGAACTGGTGGTCATCGGCGACGTGAAGCGGGCCGACATCGGCTCGACCGCCGAGGCCTATGCCGCCGCCCACCTCGAGGAAGTGTTCATCGGCGAAGGCGCCGCCGAACACACCGTGACGGTCGATGCCGTGACGGTCAATCCGTACTTCGGCATCGACGGCGTGCAGCCGTTCATCGACGTGGCGAAGCAGGGCGGGCAGGGCGTGATCGTGGTCGTCCGGACGACGAACCCGTCGGCCACCGACTTCCAGGATTTCAAGGACGATGAGGGACGACGCGTCTTCGAACGCGTCGCCGAACGCGTCAACGACTGGGCCAACCAGGCGGGGTGCGTCGGCGACTCGGGCTACAGCCTGGTCGGCGCCGTGGTTCCCGCAACGTACCCGGACGACACGAAACTGCTCCGCGCGTTGATGCCGAACAGCCTGCTGCTGGTGCCAGGCGTGGGCGCCCAGGGCGGGACGTTCGCCGACGCGGCGCTGGCGTTCCACGAAGACGGCTGGGGCGGCATCGTCACCGCATCGCGCAGTATCATCTATGCATGGGAACGTCCCGAATACGAGCACCTCGGCGAGGTGAACTGGGAGGACGCGATCGAAGCCGCCGTCCTGGACACCAAGGCCAATCTGGCCGAGGCCCTGGCCCTCCGCGCTGCCTCGGTCTAGAGGCGGTCGGCGGGCGCGGCTCGAGGTGACAAACGGCCGGTCGGGCGGCGGCCCGGCCGGGCACGCTGCCGAAACCGCACGATTCGCACGAACCCCCTTTCGGACTCACCGGATGGCGGCGCCTCAGCAGACTGGGAAGACGGGGCCGGACCCGACGGGCCCGGACGGGTGTCGGGGCCGGTCGGTCACGGTCATGGGGCTGGGCGTGTTCGGCGGCGGCGTGGCCGCCGCACGCTACTTCGCGCGACACGGTGCCCGCGTCACGGTGACCGACCTGAAGGGGGCCGATGCCCTGGCGCCGAGCATCCGTGCGCTCGACGGTCTGCCGATGACGTTCCACCTGGGCGGGCACGATGCGGCGGATTTCACGACCGCCGACGTCGTGGCCGTCAGTCCGGCGGTTCCCAAGACATCTCCCTATCTGAAGATGGCCGAGGACGCCGGCGCCCACATCACCTCCGAGATGAACCTGTTCGTCGGGCGGTGCCCCGCGCCGGTCGTGGGTGTGACCGGGTCGAGCGGCAAGAGCACGACGACGGCGCTGCTGGGCGAGATGCTTTCTCGCGCCGCTGCGGTGCGGGTGGGCGGCAACATCGGCAAGAGCCTGCTCGACGACCTCGACGCGATCCGGCCCGACGAGACCGTCGTGCTTGAACTGTCGAGTTTCCAACTCGAGGACGTCGCCCGCGTCGGGTGGAGCCCGCAGGTGGCCGTCGTCACGAACATCGCCCCGAACCACCTCGACCGCCACGGGACGATGGCAGCGTACATCGACGCCAAGAAGAACATCCTGCGGTTCCAGGCCGCCGACGGCGTGGCCGTCCTGAACGCCGACGACGGGGAGGTCCGCAGTTGGCAGGGCGAGGCGTGCGGCCGGGTGGTGTTCTATTCGAGGGAGGAGGCATTGGCCGAAGGCGTCTGCGCCGAAGGAGCGGAGGTGGTGTTCCGGCTCGGCGCCGATGAAGAGCGCGTGGACCTGGCCGGGAGAATGAAACTGCGGGGCGACCACAACGTCTGGAACGTGGTGGCCGCCGCCGCCGCCGCTCGCCTCCTCGGCGTGACGCCGGGCGACATTGCCGAGGCCGTGGCAGCCTTCGACCCGCTGCCGCATCGGCTCCAGCCGGTCGGGGCGTGCGGCGGGGTGCTGTTCGTGGACGACAGCAAGGCCACGACGCCGGAGGCTGCGGCGTTGGGGCTGGCGGCGTTCACGGAGCCGGTCGTCCTGATCGCCGGCGGGTACGACAAACACTCGGACCCGCAGGTGATGGTCAAGGCGATTCGCCGCCGCGCCAAAGCCGTTGTCCTGATCGGCGCGACGGCCGAGGCGCTGGCCCGGGGCGTCGGGGCCGGCGGTCCCCGCGTCGAACGGGCGGACAGCCTGGAAGAGGCCGTCGGCCGGGCCGCGGCGCTCGCCGAGGCGGGAGACGTGGTGCTCCTGTCGCCGGGTCACGCCAGTTGGGACATGTTCGACAACTACGAGCAGCGCGGCGAGGTGTTCCGCCGAGCGGCGCTCGACGTCGGGATGAAGGGAGAGGCGTGATGGACCTGCTGCGGCGATTCCGCGATGCCGGGCACAAGAGCCGCTCGCTCAGGCCCACGACGTTCTGGTCGTGGAACGACACGCTGGACTGCGAGGAGATCCGGCGCCAGATCCGCGAGATGGCCCGTGGCGGGTTGGGCGGCCATTTCATGCACGCCCGTCGGGGCCTGGCCACGCCGTATCTCGGGCCCGAGTGGCTGGAGGCGGTCCGGGCGGCGCTCGATGAAGGACGCCACACGGCGGTGACCCCGTGGTTGTACGACGAGGACTGCTGGCCGAGCGGCGGCTGCTCCGGCCGCGTCTATGCCGGACGGGAGGCGTTCCGGCAGAAATACGTCGTGTTCGAGGAAATCCAGTCGCCCGACTGGGAGCCGACCGAGAACACCGTGGCCGTGTTCGTTGCGACGATCGACACCGAGGGACGGTACGTCGCATTCCACCGTCTGGAGGAACCCAGGGAGGCCTGCGGAAAGACGCCGGCGCTCGACGAGACGCTGATCCACTTCTTCTACCGGTTCGGCGACTACGTGGACGTCTTCAACCGCGAGGCGACCGAGGAGTTCCTCAAGCAGACCCACGAACGGTATCGCGAGACGGTGGGAGGCGAGTTCGGGCGGGCCATTCCCGGAATCTTCACCGACGAACCGCAGTACGCCGGGGCGGGGCGGCGGGTCCCGTGGTCGCCGCACCTCTTGCGGTTCTTCCGCCGGGTCTGCCGGTACGACCTTCTCGACCGGCTGCCCGAACTGTTCTTTCCGGTGGGTCATTACCGCAAGACCCGGTTCGATTTCTACGAGACGGCGACGCGGCTGTTCCTTCTGGCTTGGACGATGCCGCTTTACCAGTGGTGCAAGCGTTACAATCTGAATCTGACCGGCCACGTGATGGGGGAAGACACGCTTCTGGATCAACTTCAGTACGTCGGGGCGGCGATGCCGCACTACGAGTACATGCACGTGCCCGGGATCGACCACCTCGGCCGCCGGCTGGGGAGCCCGGTCGCGGTGAAGCAGGCGGTGAGCGTGGCGGCCCAGTTGAACCGGCCGCGCGTCCTGAGCGAAATGTTCGGCGGCAGCGGATGGAACGTCAGTCTGGACGATATGCGTTTCATGGCGGAGTGGCAGATCGTGCTGGGCGTCAACCTGATCTGCACGCACTTGGCGGCGCTGTCGCTGCGGGGGGCGCGCAAACGGGATTTCCCCCCCAGCCTGCACTATCATCAGCCCTGGTGGCCGCACTACTACCTCTGGAACGATTACATCGCCTCCCTGCTCTCGGTGCTGACGGCGGGGGCGCCGCAGGTGGACGTTCTGGTGATCCATCCGATCTCGAGCGCCTGGGCCGGCTACTGCCCGCTCGATCACGACTGGGTCGAGACGCTGGACGAGCGGCTGCGGCGTCTGGTGGACGCCGTGCTCGGAATGCACGTGGATTTTCACTTCGGCGACGAACTGGTCCTGGAACGCGGGGCACGCATCGCGAAGGGACACGTCGAGGTCGGCCCGTGCCGGTACCGCACGGTTGTGGTGCCGGACGTGACGAACCTGCGCAGGAGCACGGTGACGCTGCTGAGGCGTTTCAAACGGGCGGGCGGACGGATCGTCTTCGCCGGACGCGTGCCGACCCTGATGGACGGCGAGCCGTCGGCGAAGGCCGCCGACCTGGCAAAAGGGTGCAGGAAGGCCGACGTCTCAACCGCCCGAGGCTGCGCCGCCCTGCGCCGAGCCCTGGCGCCGCGGCTCGAGGTCCTGACGGCCGCCGGCAAAGACGCAACCAAGGTCGTCTGCCAGTGGCGGACCGCCGGCGACGATCACGTCTTCTTCTTCCTGAACACCGACGAGCGCAAGGCGGTCCGGGCGCGGTTGCGGCTGCCGGTCTCGGGGACGTTGATCGTCCTGGATCCGGCAACCGGCGAGTCCTGGAAGATGGGGGGGGCGACGCGCGGCAAGCGGATGACGGTCCCGCATACGTTTGGCCCGCGTGAGAGCCTGTTGTTGGTGGTGCGTCCGAGGCAGGCGTCGGCCGGTGTGCCGCCGCCCCCGCCCGCGCCGCCGAAAGACAAGCGTGTCCTGAAAGGGCGGTGGAACGTCCGGCGAGAGGACCCGAACGTGCTCGTCCTCGACACGGCCTCGTGGCGGACCGACGCGGGCGAGTACTCCGAGCCGATGAACGTCCTGGACATCCAGCAGGAGTTGCTGCAGCGCGGCACGCGGGAGATGGTGGTGTTGCGGTTTGAGTTCGACTGCGCGCTGCCGGCCCCGGCCGGTCGCCGCTTCGGTCTGGTGATGGAACAGCCCGATGCGTGTGAGATGTGGTACAACGGAATACGGGTGCCCCTGGCGGACAAGGGTCTGTACTGGGACAGCGCCTTTCGGCGGGTGGACGTCACCCCGTACGTGTGCCCGCGGCGCAACGTGATCGAGATCAAGCGGGCCTGGTACGTTGGCGAGCAGCGGCGTGCCGTGTTGCTGGGGCGCGCGGCCGGGTGGGAGTCCCGGACGGCGGTGCCCGAGGTCGAACTCGAAGCCGTGTACTTTCTGGGCGACTTCGGCGTGGCCTTTCCGAAGGGCAGCCGCCGGGCCGAACGCGGGTCCAGATGGATGCGGGGCCTCCCCCGCCTGATCGACGAGCCGAAACGCCTGACCGGGACGGACCTGGTGCGGGCGGGTTATCCGTTCTTCACGGGCCGCCTGACGCTGGAGCGAGAGGTGTTGCTGAACAAGGCGCCGGCGGCCGGCGCCGTCCTCGAACTGCCGGCGGTGAATGCCGTCACCGCTTCCGTCCACGTCAACGGACAGGAGGCCGGTACGGCCTGGCGGTTCCCGGCCGCCGTGCCGGTGGACGGGTTGCTTGTGCGGGGCCGCAACCGTCTGGCCGTCACGCTGACGACCGGTCTGCGGAACCTGCTGGGGCCGCACCATCATGAGGACGGCGAACTGCACTGGGTGACCCCGCGATCGTTCGCCGCGACGCCGGGCTGGTTGAACCGAAAAACCAACCATCGACCGGCCAGGCAGGCCTACAACGTCGTGGATTTCGGTCTTGCCGGTGACGTGGTGCTGCGGTGCTGACACGACTGCGCTGACTCAAGGTCAACGTGGACCCGGCCTATCCGAAAGAACAGGGGGCCAGGCCCACCTTGCCGACCAACCGGGCGCCGTGGAATATATGAAGGTGGGGCGGCCGCATCGCCGATTCAAGGGCAAGCGGGAGGGCCGCGCACGGATGACTGTGTTCGTATCCCGAGGCACGACCCTTGACCCGCGATTGTCTGGACTGGAGGTCGTCGGTCATCTTGTTGACACCCGGAACCATGCGGCATACAATGACAGTCGCGTGCAGGGGCAGACAGGCAGCGCGTGGCGGGGAAGGCTGCACAGCCACCGAAGCAACCGGCGGGTCCCCGTGCGAGCGAGAGCCACCTCAGGGCAAAGGAGCCTAGACTTGGATACGGCCAGAGTGAGGGGATTTGAGGCCTTGGTCGCCGTTGTTGCCGTCGGGCTGCTCCTGCCTGGTTGCGGCCAGAACGAACTGGGCCGGTACAGCGGCTACCAGACGGATATGTGGGTGGTCAAGGACTCCAAGCGGATCCGGAACCAGATCGTCAAGTCAGAGAACTACTGGATTCAGAAGGAAGTCGAGCCCGAGGAGCAGTTCGCCGGCCCGACGCCCGACGACCTGGCGACTCCCGAAGACGACTACATCCTCGGCTCCGGCGACCTGGTTGACATCTCGGTCTTCGAACTGATGGTCCCCGGGCAGCCGTACGTCACCCGGCAGCGGATCAGCCAGAGCGGCCAGATCACCTTCCCTTACCTTGGGACGGTGAAGACTGCAGGCCTGACGACGCGGGGCCTCGAAGAGAAACTCTCCGACATCCTCGAACCGGATTACCTGGTGGATCCGCAGGTCACCGTGTTCGTGGCGGAGTACCGGAACCTGAGCGTCTCGGTCATGAACGGCGTGATGCGGGCGGGCATCTACCCGATGACCAAACAGGACATGACGCTCCTGGAACTGGTGGCGATGGCCGGCGGCGTTCTCCAGTTGGTCGAGGACT
The DNA here is from genome assembly GCA_964510295.1 of uncultured Anaerolineales bacterium. Taxonomy (GTDB): domain Bacteria; phylum Planctomycetota; class Phycisphaerae; order FEN-1346; family FEN-1346; genus JAUVZF01. Next base: position 6,682 of record CAZEBQ010000043.1, read on the forward strand.
ACGGGTACGTCATCCGCGAGTACTCGCCGGACGAGGCCGACCTGCTGATGCTTGAGGGCGAGGTGGCCCCGGCCGAGGGCGCCGAGAAGGCGCCCGGCGCCGAAGTGGGTGAGAAGCCGGCCGACGCCATACCTCCGGCCGACGCCATACCTCCGGCCGACGCCACACCTCCGGCCGACGAGAAGGCGCCGGCCGATGAGAAGGCGCCGGCTGCGGGTGCGCCCAAGAAGACCGACGAGACGGCTGCGCCGGCGTCGGTGGCTCCGAGTCCCGCCTCGAGCGATCCGGCATCGGCGTCTCCGCCGAAGGCGCCGGACGCGTCGGCCGGCGAGGACGTCCGCAGACTTCTCGAGCAGATGGCCGAAGGCGAGATGCCCGCCGTGAAGCGGATCGAAGCGGCCGAGACGGCCGCCCCGACCGCCGAGAAGGCGCCTCCGCCTGCGCCGCCGGGAGACGGCGAGGAACTCGGACGCTGGGTCTGGTCCGACGGCAAGTGGGTCCAGATCCAGACCAAGCCCCCCGCCGCCAAACCCGGCGAGGTGACGAAGCCTGCCCCCCAACCCGTCGAACCGACGGAGCCCGCTGAGCCGGTCCGGGTCGCCGAGGGAGCCCAGAAGCCCGAAAAGATCATTGCCGAGGATGCGAGGCTGTCGCTGGAGCGGAAACTGCAGCGGCTGGGCGTCGTGCAGGGAAGCGGCCAGTTGAGGCGGATCATCCGCTTCGACGTCCGGGCCCTCCAGGCCGGCGACCCGACGCAGAACGTCGTGCTGCGCGACGGCGACATCATCACGATTCCGTCCCCGCCGATCGGAGATTTCTACATGGCGGGCGAGGTGGCCAGGCCGGGCGTCTACAGCCTGACCGGCCGCAAGATCACCCTCCTGCAGGCCGTGGCGGCCTCCGGGGGGCTGACGGCCGTGGCCGTCCCGTGGCGGACCGAGTTGGTCCGACGCATCTCGGAAACCGAAGAAGAGATCATCTACGTGGACCTCGGAAAGATCTCGCGGGGTGAGGCGCCTGACTTCTACATCCAGCCGGAGGATCAGATTCGGGTGGGGACGGACCAGGGCGCGGTCTTCAATGCGGTCTTGCGAAACGCCTTCCGGGCTACCTATGGCCTCGGGTTCGTGTATGACATGAACTTCGCTGACTTCTATCCCTGGACCGACACGATTCGTCCCGTCTTTGACCAGACATTCTAGTCGGGGCGGTCATCCGGTCTTGCCGGACCGGCTTGGCCCGGTTGCCCAAGGTCGAGGTTATCCCGGAAAGGAAGCCGATTGGCTGCGGCAGGCACGGCAAGCGGCAATGTCATGGCGCTGGGCAGCACGGCGCCGGCCGGTCCCGACTGGGACTGGAACCGCATCCTCACGCCGCACGCCGTTCTCCTCATGCTCCCCGTCGTGGGTCTTGTCCTGTGGGTGTATCCTTACTGGCTTCCGGGGCACCGGTGGGAACTGACCTGGCGGAACTCGAGCGCCTGGGGCCACGGGTACCTGATCCCCTTCATTGCGGTCTTGATCGCTCACTACCGTCTGAGGGAGCGGGTCCCCGGCCGCATCAAGCCCTGCATCTGGGGCGCCTTGCCCATCCTGGCCGGCTTCATCATCCGCATCTGGTCGCGGGTGATGAAGTACGGGTACCCGGGGGAGGTGACGTTTCTTCTTGTCGTCGCGGGGGTCGTGTTGCTGATGCTGGGCTGGGAGATGCTCAAGGCCCTGTGGATCCCCGTCGTCTACCTGGGCCTGATGATCCCGTGGAACACGAAGTACTACGAGCAGGTCGCGCTGCCTCTGCAGACGCTTGCGGCGGCTGCGGCCGGGCAGTTCCTGCAACTCATCGGGATGAACGTGGGGCGTCGGGGGAACGTGCTGGAATTGCCGAGCGGCGAAATCGCGGTCGCCGAGGCGTGCAGCGGCCTGCACCTGCTGTTTGCGTTCGTGGCGCTGGGCGTGATGATGGCCTACGTCTACCGCCGCCCCCTCTGGGAACGGATCGTCATCATGGCCTCAAGCGTCCCGATCGCGGTGTTCTGCAACATGGTCCGCGTGACGCTGATGTCCATTTCCAGCGACCACCTGTTCTTCGAGCGTCGCGCCGTGCTGGAGGGCGGCACGACGTGGATACCGGGGGCCGTCCTTCGCTTGTTCCAGGGCCTGACGGTGCCGGAGCAGATCGAGGCGTTCCGGCAGACGGTGCTGAATCCCGAGAGTTACCTGCACCAGAGTTTCGGATTTGCGATGCTGGCCCTGGCGTTTCTCATCATGTGGGCCGAACTGCGCATCATCGACATGTTCTTCGCTGACGAGGAGGCGGGCGGCGCCGGACCTGTCGCGCGGACGGCCGGCCCCGGCGCGGAACCGGCGGCGTGAACGACCGTCTAATGAACGGGAACGAGATGGACGCCGAACAGGCGACAATCCGACGCGCCTGGGCCCTGGCCGGGGCCGGGGCACTGGCCGTGGCGCTGGTCCTGGCGCTCGTCGACGCGGCGGCCGGCCGGTCCGGGGCGACCCTTGGCTGGATGGACGTGGCGGCGGCCGGCCTCGGAGCGGCGCTGCTGGTCGCGGCAGCGGCCGGCCGGCGGGCGTCGGCGTGGCTGGCGGCCGCGGCGATCGCGCCGATCACATACCTGGTTCTGAGCACGGCCCCGGCCGCCGTGACGCGAGACCCGATGCCGGTGGCCCGGCTGGCGGTGTCGCTGGCGGCGGCAGTGTTGTATCTGGCGGCGGCGGCACCGCTGGTGTCGCGGCAGCAGTACGGTCTGTGCTGCGGGTGTCTGGTCGTGGGGGGGCTGTTCTTCATGGTGTGGGAACCGCCCCCGCCGAAGCCGGTGCCCATCGCCAAGCCGCTCGTGTGCCTGAAGGACAGCCTTCTGGCGAGAATGCCCGGCTGGACGGGCGAGCATCAGACACTTCCGGAGGCCATCGAGCAGGCCCTCGGGGCCGATGAATACTTGAACCTGAATCTCACGTCACGCGACGGGACGCAGAACGTCTCGGTGTTCGTCACCTACAGCGCCAACGCCATGTCGCAGATCCCTCACGTGCCCTGGGTCTGCATGACGGCAGCGGGGTTCCGCCTGGTGACCCGGAGGCAGGATGAACTCCGGCACCCGGCCGGGGGAGGCAGAGAGATCAAGCCGAACGTCATCCATTTCGAACCCGGTCCGGGCATGGCCAGGCAGGAAGCCCTGATGTTCCAGTATTTCAACGTGGGTGGCGAGTACGAATGGAACCGGCAACTGGCGCGGATCAAGGCCACCTCGGGCGCCATCGGGCGAAAGGGCAGTTTTCTGTCGCAGACGCAAGTCGCCGTCTATTTCCCGCCGTCCGAGGGCAGGGACCCCCTGGCGAAGGACAGCCAGGCGTACCGGCTCGGCCTCCAGTTCCTCAACGCGGTGATCCCGCTTCTGGAGGACGAGTACTATCCGGACCTTGGCGGAACTGAAGGAGGTTGATCGCACATGGCGCGGAAGCTCAATACGCGATTGCTGTTGAAGGTGCTGATCTTCGTCGGCGTACCGGCCGCCATCTTCGTCTGGGCCTTCTCAAGCGGCTGGCTCTCCGCCGGCGACCCGCAGGAACTCTATGAGAAGGCGCTCCGGTACTTCGAGCAGGAGGAGTACAACCAGGCCTGGATTGCCATCCGCCGCTCGGCGAAGGCCGGAGGCAACAAGGACCCCAAGATCATGTTCCTCCTGGGTCAGATCGCCATGAAGCAGGAGCCCCCCGCCGTCGGCCAGGCCCTCCAGGCCTACAAGGCCGTCGTTTCCATGCAGCCCGACCACCTGGAGGCCCAACGCAACCTGGCCGAATTGTACGTGGCCGTCCGCTACTGGGATGAGGCCAGGGTGGAGATCAAACGCCTCAAGGAACTGGACCCGTCGTTCGGCAAGGCGTATCTGTGGGGCGGGCACGTGGAGATGGCGCTGGCGGCGGCTGAGCCCATCCAGGCCAGGAAGGTCCCCTACTACGAGGCCGCAGCCGACTCCTGCCTCCAAGGTATCGACAAGGCCCCCGACGAACTGCCACTGTATTGGCTCCTCGCCCAGGTCTACACCCAGATGGAGCAGGACGAAAAGGTGGAGGAGGTGATCAGCCTCGCCGTCGCCAACAATCCCACCAGCGCCGACGCTTACATCCTGAAGGCCACGCGGCTGATTGCCCTTGACCGCAGCGACGAGGCGAGGAAGGTCCTGAAACTTGCCCTCGAGAAGGCCGGCCAGAGTGCACGGCTGTACATCGCGCTTGGCGAGGTCGCCACGAAGGAAAACGACGTCGACGCTGCCAGGCAGCACTTCGCCGACGCCGTTGCCGCCGACCCCAAGGAGGTGACGGCCTATCTGCGTCTTGCCGGCATTCACCGCGTCGAGGGCAATCGCGACAAGGCCGTCGAGGTGCTCGACAAGGGCCTCAAGGAACTGCCGGACTCGGCGACCCTGCTCGCCCAGTTGGCCGACCTCTGCATCGAGATGAACAGCCGGGAGCGGGCCGACCAACTCATCGCCCAACTCGAAGAGATGGTCACCCGGCCCGGCGTGGTCGAGTACCTGAAGGGCAAACGCGCGGTCGTCAGGCGGCAACTCCGCCAGGCCATCACGTACCTGGAGCAGGCCCGCGACAAGCAGCCCGGACCGCAGAGCCAGTTGCTGCTTGGCCGGGCCTACCTGGCGGCCGAGGAGTTGGGCGCCGCCCAGCGAGAACTTCAAGACCTTGTGGCGTCGCACCCCCGGCTGACCCCCGCCTGGCGCGACCTGGCCCAGGTCCAGTTGAGGCTCCGGAATTTCGACAAGGCCGGCCGAAGCGCCAGGATCGTCCTGCAAGCGAATCCCGGCGATATCAAGATGCGCTTGCTTCTGGCGCAGACGCTGATGCTTCGAAACCGACCGAACGATGCGCTCACCGAGGCCACAACCGCCGCCCAACATGCCAAGGACGACCCCGACCCGCACCTCATGATGGCCGAGATCTTCCAGAAACAGAACCGAAACGCCGAGGCCGAGGCCATGTACCGCCGCGCCGTTGCCGTTGCCACGAGCGAGGACCTGGTCCGCGTGTACCGGCGGTTCCTGGCGTTCTACGGCGGCACGAAGCAGCAGACGAAGCAGAAGGCCCTCATCGAGGAGATGAAGAAGGCACTTCCCGAGGACGCTCGGATCCTTGCGGATACCCCGGCCGAGGTCGAGAAGGAACTCCTCCAGCGGGTCGCCGACAACGCCGCCTCGATGAGCGACCGCCTTGCGCTGGCTCGCCTTTACGAGGTGACCGGCCGCGCCGATGAGGCGAAGGAAGGCTTCGCGCAGGTCCTTGCGAAGGCCGACGCCGGTTCCCGCGAGTGGCGGCAGGCGTGGCAGCGGTTGTTCCTGAGCGAACTGGGGGCCGGCAAGTACGAAGAGGCGGCCGTTCTGATCGGCCGGTTGAAGGAGGCCGAACCGAACGCGCCGGAACTGCTCTTCGCCGAGCCGCTGATTCGGCTTGGACGGAACGAACTCGACGAGGCGATCACGTTGCTCCGGGCCGTTCTCGCGAAGCACAAAACCCTGTCACACGGCCATCTCCTGATCGGCCAGGTGCTGGCCCGGCAGAGGAAATACGACGAGGCCATGGTCGCGCTCGGCAAGGCGCTGGAAGCGCGGCCGAACCTGATCGCGGCGCGGCTGCTTCTCGGACGTATCTATTACAGCCGAGGCAATTACGCCGGAGCCAAGACCGAGGCCGATGAGACCCTGCGATTCAGTCCGCGACTCGTTCCGGCGCTGGAGATGAAGGCGGCGGCACAGACAGGATTGGGCGACTGGAGCGGCGCCCTGAAAACACGCGAGGAAGTCGCAGCCGTCGTGCCCACGAATACCCGCAACCTCATTGCGCTCGCGACGCTGCACGTTCAGCAGCACGACCCTGTGAAGGCGGAGGAGGTGTTCAAACGGGCCTACCAGCAGGCCCCCGACGACGCCCTCTTGGTTCGGACCTTCGCAGACTTCTACGCCGACACCAAGCGGGCCCAACTGGGCGAGAAGATCATCGACGGCTACGTCGGCAAGCACCCCGACAACCTCGCCGCCCAACTGGCGCGCGCCCAATTCACCGCCAAGGTGGCCGGGCCGGCCGAGGCCGAGGTCTACTTCCGAAAGGCCGCCGAACTCGCCCCCGACGACCCCTACCCGCTCGTCTTCCTCGGCGACCAGTACAGCCGGCTCGGACAGTGGGCCAAGGCCGCCGAAATCTATCGCGAGGCCGTCGGTCGCGCCAAGGACAACACCATTCCCCAAAAGCGCCTGGCCGACGTCTACATGCTCCAAGGCAACACCGATGAGGCCAAGGCCGTGATCAACACCGTCCTGAGCGACACGCCCACGGACGTTGCCGCTCTCGTCGTGGCCGGCCGCATCGCCGCCCGCCAGGACAAGGAAGACGAAGCCAAGCAGTTCATGGAGCGGGCACTGGCCCTGAGGCCCGATTACGGCGAGGCCAAGGTCCGACTGGCCGAAATCCATGCCGGCCCCAACCCGATGCGGGCCCTTGACCTGCTGGACGACGTTGACCCGTCGGACACGTCCTTCGAGAAGGCCATGCTCCTGCGGGCCGACATCAACACCCGCCGCGTCCAGTTGACCAACGCCATCCTCGACCTGAGGCGGCTACTCGATTTCCGGCCGACCAGTATCACGGCACGCATGCAACTGGCCGCCAAGTACATGGCTAACAGGGAACCCGACCGTGCCGCCGAACTGCTCAGGCAACTCTCAAGGGAACGGCTCGACCAGGACACGGCGGTGCTGGGGGCGTTGGGTGATGCCCTTATCCGAAGCGGAAAACCCGAGGACGCCCTTGCCGCCTATGAGAAGGCCCGCTCGGTCCAACCCGAAAACGCCGATGCCCTGACCGGCGAGGTCCGGTGCCTCGTGGCCCTCGGACGTAAGGACGAGGCCATGAAACGCGCCCGCCGCGCCATGGACCAGTGGACCAACGAGGTCTGGCCACGCCTGGCCCTGGTGGCGCTCTATGAGCAGACGGGCGAACTCGACAAGGCCTTCGACGTCCTGCGCACCACCCTGCTGCCCAACCCGAAATGGGAACGCGGCTACGTGTACCTGGCCGACCTGCTCGTCCGGGCCAAGCAGATCGACGAGGCCCGCGAGATTCTCCTGACGGGTCTCTCGAAGGTTCCCAGGAGTATTCCCATCCGCGCCGGCCTGGCCGCCCTCGACATCGGCGACAAGGGCTCGGAGATGGCCGTCAAGATTCTCAAGCCCCTCGCCGAGGAGTTTGAGGCCGAGTACAGCCGCATGCCCGATAAACTCGGTAAACTTCGGCCCTATTTGAAGTCGATTCGTATTTACAGTCTCGCGCTCTACAACCTGGGCCGGACGGACGAGGCCCTGAAATGGGGCATGATGCTCTGGTTGCTCGACCCCACGGACGTGGCCAACGCCAACAACATGGCTTGGATCCTGGCAACCGAGCACAAGGATCTCGTGCGGGCAAGGGACATGATTCAGCGGTGCATGCGACTCGTGCCCAACCATCCCCAGGTGCTCGACACCGCCGGATGGATCGCGTTCCTCGGCAACCGGTACGGGGAAGCCGTGGACAACCTCATGGCCAGCATCAAGTACGGCGACAATCCCGAGGCCCACTACCATCTCGGACGCGTCTACGAGGCACGCCAGCGGCCCGATGAGGCCCGCGCCGAACTCAAGAAAGCCCTCGAACTGGGCCTGAATGATCCCAAGGCCAAAGCCGACGCCGAGCAGCGCCTCAAACAACTGGCTTCCGCGCCGTGACAGACGCTCGCGCGCCCCGCAGGCGCCTCGGCGCGGACGCTTCGGACGGCTATACTGGTTTCACAGGTGAAAGGGATGACCGAAATGTCACAGCAACCGACCGTGGTTTCTACAAGTCCGGCGATGGTGCTGACACCGGCGGACATCTGGCGCGTGATCCGCAAGCGTTTCTGGCTGATCGCCGCCTGCTTCGTTGTCTTCGGACTGGGCGGCGTGGGCGGCATTGTCGCCTGGCGCGTCTGGATACCCTGGTACACCGCCGAGGGTGTCGTCGAAGTCGAGCCCGGACAGGGACAGGCCCTCGAGCTGACGCGGGGGTATCAGGAAGCCATTGACGTCCGCATGTTCCCCCTGTACGTCGAGTCCCAGACCCGGGCCATTCTCAGCACGAGGGTCCTCACCGCCGCCCTCGAGGCCCTCGAGAGCCAGCAGATCCGGCAAACCATGTACCCCCCTCCGACCGCGATCGCCGCATACGACCTGCGCGAGGACCTGGCGGTCGTCCACCCCCCCAACAGCCAGAACATCCTGGTTTCGCTCACCGGCCGCGACCAGGAGCAGGTGCAGGCCATTGTCTACCAGGTGCTGACCCAGTACATCAAGCAACTCAGGGACGACCGCAAGCAGGCCGATGCCGACCGCCAGCGGGACTTGCGCGACGAACACAACGACCTCCGCGACCAACTCAACGAACTCGGCCGCAAACTCGCTGCCTATCGTACGGAGTCCGCCGTCATCGTGGCCGACGAGCGGGGAGGCGAGCAGGTCGCCGCCCTCAACGCACTCGTTCGCCAAGTGACCATCGCCCAGGTTGAACTCGCCGCCGCACGCGCCGACTGGACCCAGTTCCAGGAACTCCGCAAACAGTCCGAGGAAACCCAGGACGTCTCGGCCGTCCTTATGACGTTCCCCGAGGTCATGGAGACGATGCGGACTGACCCGACGATCGTTTCCCTGACCCGGTCGTCGGCCATGCTCGGCCAGGAGTTGGAGGGGTTGGAGCAGCGGTTCGGACCGCAGCACGAGAGCGTCCGCAGGATCAAGGTTGCCGCACAGTCCACCGCCAACGACCTCGAGGCCAAACAGTCCGAGGTCCTTGGCCAACTCATCCAGCAGCAGGCCGCCGTCCTCAAGAGCCGATACGACAGCGCCCGCGCCACCGAGGCCGAACTCCAGACCCGCGTCTCCGAGGCCCGCGCCGCCGCCCTCAGCGCCGCCAAACTCACCGCCGAGTACCGCGCCCGCGACGACGAGTACCACCGCGTCCAGGACCTGCTCAATGTCGTTGAGGACGGGTTGCAGCGGATGCGAATCAGTGCCGTCCTCGCCAGACCGAACGTCCGCCTCCTTGGGGTACCCGACATCCCCTTGGAGCCCTCCCAGCCGCGCGTCGAACTCTACTCGGTGGCGGCTGTCCTGTTCAGCCTCCTCCTCGGCCTCGGCTTGAGCCTGCTCATCGAACTGATGGACACCCGCCTCCGGACACCCGCACAGGTGGTCCGGCAGGTCGGCATTCCCATGCTCGCACGCGTTCCCGACCTGGCCGAGGACGACCAACTGTCGGTCGATACGAACGTCGCCCTGGTCTGTCATACGGCGCCGCACTCCCTGCTCGCCGAGTCGTTCCGACAGTTGCGGACCCATCTGCTCTTCTCGTCCGACCAGCCGATACGGAGCCTCTTGGTCACGAGCCCCGGACCCGGCGACGGCAAGACCACGGTTGCGGTCAATCTCGCGATCACCATGGCCCGAACCGGAGAACGCGTCCTCCTGATCGAAGCCAACTTCAGGCGACCCGCCTTGCCACGCATCTTCGACGTCCCGGAGACCGTCGGCCTGTCGAACGTCCTTGTCGGCCTCAACTCCATCAGCGAGGCCGTCCAGGCGACCGCCGTCGAGAATCTCGACGTCCTTGTCGGCGGCCCCCCGCCGCCCAGCCCCGCCGGCCTCGTCGGGTGCGAGACGATGCGGCAACTGATCGCCGAGGAGACCGAGTCCTACGACCGCGTCATCGTCGACGGTGCACCCATGCTCGTCGTCGCCGACAACCACCTGGTGACGCCTATGCTCGACGGCGTCATCCTGGTGTTCCACGCCGGCGAGAACACACGCGGGCTGGCTCAGCGGGCCGTCCAGCAGGTCGTGACCCTTCATGGCAGACTCTTCGGCGCCGCCCTCAATCGCGTGCGGGCTACCAAGGGCGGGTACTTCCGCGAGTCCTTCCAGGCGTACTACGATTACGCCGGCACCCGGCCCGGCGCACGCGCCGCCGTCGCCTCAACCGTCGTGCCGACCGGCCGCGATACGACCGCCACCGAAGATACGGACACGACCTAGCCCTGCCTTACTTGTGATCCGTTGGGTGCCATGCTTTCGCAAGCGAACGCATGGCACCCGTCAATCCATCCGTACGGGGCGTGCCGGCCGGACACCCTTGCACCGGCGACGGCCCGTGACGACGGGTTGCCGCAGGGTCCCCGGCCCGGCTGAGTGCCGATGCGCGAGTCTCGACCAGCGACGACCACCATGCCGGGGCCGCTCGTCCACGGCGTTCTCGGCACGTTCCAGATCGCCCTCCGGGGGGTGGTTGTCCTGCTGCCCACCGTGTTCGCCAACCTGCATCGCTTCGGGAGCCTCCACCTGCTCTTCGTCGTCTGTCTGCTGTACGCGTTCTGGGTGGTCTCGGGGCTGCTCGCCGCGCCGCTCTGGCACCTTCGTTCGTGGGCCAACCTCCTTGTGTGGGCCCTGCTCGCCCTTCTGCTGGTGCAGACTGTGCCGATTCCCATCGCGGCCGTGACCGACGACGCCGACCCGCCGCTCGGGGCGTCGGCCAGCATTCTCGTTGAACCGCGACGCCTGCCGACGGGGGGCCGCGGCACGGAACTGGCCGTGGCGAGGTTCGCCAGACGACCGGGCGCCGCCGTCGGCGTGTTGATCCTTGCGGTGGCGGCGGCGGGGCTGTACTGGCTCGTGGCGTCGGCGACCACGAGCCGAAAAGGCCTGCGCCGGACCACGTGGGCCGCCGTCGTCGGCCTCGGACTGCTTGCCGTCTGGATGGCGATGGCGGGCCTCGGTCCACCGGTGTCCGCCGAGGGGGTCGCGCGGCGAGTCGGGCCGGCGCTGATCCTCGGCGGAGACAGTCTTGTTCCGGCCCTGTTGGCGGCGCTGCCGCTGTGCCTGCTCGTCGTCCTTCGCCCCCTCGGGTGGATGCCGCGACGGCACCACCGGCGGCGCGAGTCGCGGTGGGGCTGGCTCGGCCGGCCGGCCGCCGTCTGGGCGGGCATCGGGCTCCTCGCGACCGGCCTTGTGGCCGTCGCGCTCGGGCTCAGCAACGTCCCGAGGCACGTCCTGGCCGTCTGCGTGGTGCTGTCGGTCGGATTCGTCCTGGTCGGATACGTCCTGGCGGGTCCCGGACGCCGTCGCCAGCGCCGGCCCGTTCGCATCGCCCTGATGCTGGCGCTGTGGGTCGTGCTGATGGTGGCCGTCGGCTCCCGGGTCGGCAACAAGCGTGTGGCGGCTACGCATGCCGACGAGCGGCTCGGTCTGCTCATGGGCGCCGTTCCGGCCGGCCGCACCGCCTTCGGTCTCGGTGCGGGGAGTGTCTCGTCGCGCGCCGTCTTTGGCAAGGCCGGTTGGCCCGTGACCGAGGGCGACGATGCCGATACGAACGGCTACCTCGTGCTCCGAGCGGAACTGGGCTGGGTCGGCCTCGTCCTGGCGTTGGCTGCCGCTGCCGCGCTCGGTGTGCGCCTGGTGGTGTCCTGGCGGCGCGGGCACGGACCGTGGTCGAGAACCGCCGTCATGGTCGGCCTCGGGGCGTTGGTGGCCAACCTGCTGTACTTCGGCCACGACGCCGCAGCGCTGCTGACGCCGAACCTCCTGGCGGTGGCGTGCGTGGTGGCCGTGGTCACGGCCTGGGCGGGTCACGGCGCCGTCTGGCGGCCGCACCGCCTGCGCGAACTCGGCGGGTCCCGATGGCCGCTCGTCGTCGGCGCCGTCGGCCTGCTCGCGGCCGTCGGGTTGGCCGAGAATGAGATGCTGAAGCCGGCCTCCCTGGGGGTCGACCTCAGCGACAAGTTACTCCACGTCGGCACCTTCGCCGTCATCAGCCTGCTCCTGTGCTACGCCCTCGGCCCGCACCCGACCACGCGCTACCTGAGAACACGCATCCTGCTGGCGGTTCTCGGGACGGCGGCCCTGGGGGTCCTGGTGGAGTTCGGCCAGGCGCTGCTGACGGCCGGCCGCGAGTTCGAGACGCTCGACATTGTTGCGAACGTCTTCGGTGCCGGCGCGATGGGCCTGCTCTGGTGGCTGGTCCGCGTCGGGCAGACGTCGCCGCCCGAACCCGAACCCTCCGGCGCCCTTCGCGGTTGAGCGTCCCAACGGGTCGCGCGGTAGATTTCCTGACCCGCCGCGCTGCAGGGGCGGCGTTTCCGGTTCTCCGGGCGCGGCGGG
>CAZEBQ010000044.1:0-18885 GCA_964510295.1 uncultured Anaerolineales bacterium
TGATGCACCGCACGCCCAAGGCCGAAGGGGCTGCCCGGTAGCGGCCCGAGAGCATGCGTGCGCAGCCGGTGCCACGCTTTGGCTCACAAAAGCGTGTTTGCCGAAACGGCGGCAGTGCCCTAACCGTTCAGCCGTCGCCGGTACGGCGACGGTCGTTGCCGTCACCGTACCGGGGCCCGTTCGCGCCCGCGCCGATGGTTTGCCGAAACGGCGGCAGTGCCCTAACCGTTTAGCCGTCGCCGGTACGGCGACGGTCGTTGCCGTTACCGTTCCGGGGCCCGTTCGCGCCCGCGCCGATGGTTTGCCGAAACGGCGGCAGTGCCCTAACCGTTTAGCCGTCGCCGGTACGGCGACGGTCGTTGCCGTTACCGTTCCGGGGCCCGTTCGCGTCGACGGCTAACCCCGGCTCCGGGGGCAGGCGATGGAGTCGCCCGAGACAGTCGAGTTCTCGATGCAGCCTCTGATGCCGGTCATGCTCGTCGGCATCGTGGGACTCGTCGTGCTGTTCATCATTCTGGGCCTGGTGCGGCTGTGGAGTCTGAAGATGCAGTCGAAGTCGGGTGCGTGCGGCGGGATCGACCTGGAGGACCTGCGGCGGCGACGCGACGCCGGCGAGATGACCCAGGCCGAGTACGAAGCCGTCTGCACGAGCGCCTCAGGCGGCGCGGCCGGTTCAGGAACCGAGCAGGAAACGCCGATAAACGAGCGGGGCGCCGAGGGCGGCAACGCGGAAAGGAGTCCGGCGGATGGCGAAGCGTAGCAGCGGCGCGGGCGGCCCGCGGCGGCGTGCCACGTGCAGTTTCTGCGGGAAGAGCGGCCGCGAGACGGGGCCGCTCGTCGAGGGCCAAGAGGGCGTATTCATCTGCGCCGACTGCATCCAGTTGTGCAGTTCCGTCATCCAGGCCGAGCGTCGCCGCGCGGGCGCGCCCCCCCTCGACATCGGCCGCATCCCCACGCCCCAGGAAATCAAGGATTTCCTCGACCTTTACGTCATCGGCCAGGACCTGGCGAAGAAATCCATCTCGGTGGCCGTCCACAACCACTACAAACGCCTCCGCCTCGGCGAGACGGGCGACGAGGACGTCGAGATCGAAAAGTCGAACCTGCTGCTCATCGGGCCGACGGGTTGCGGCAAGACGCTGATTGCACGGAGTCTGGCACACATCCTGAACGTGCCGTTCGCCATCGGCGACGCCACCACGCTGACCGAGGCGGGGTACGTCGGCGAGGACGTCGAAAACCTGCTGCTGAAACTCATCCACGCGGCCGACTTCGACCTGGAGGCGGCCCAGCGCGGCATCATCTACATCGACGAGATCGACAAGATCGGCCGCACCACACAGAACGTCTCGATTACCCGCGACGTCTCAGGCGAGGGCGTCCAGCAGGCCCTGCTGAAGATGCTCGAAGGCACCGTCGCCAGCGTCCCGCCCCAAGGCGGCCGCAAGCATCCCGAGCAACAGTACATCCAGATTGACACGACCGACGTGCTGTTCATCTGCGGCGGCACGTTCGACCGGCTCGAAGACATCGTGGCCCGGCGCATCGGGCACAGCGCCATCGGCTTTACGGAAGGTCAACACGCGGCGGGGAGCCCGCTCGACCGGACGCGCGAGATTCTGCCTCAGGTCACCCCCGACGACCTCGTCCATTACGGCCTGATCCCGGAACTGGTGGGCCGGCTGCCGATCTTCACGCCGCTCATGCCGCTCGACGAGGACGCCCTCTGCCGCATCCTGACCGAACCGAAGAACGCCCTCGTCAAGCAGTACCAGAAATTCTTCGAGATGGAGAAGGCCGACCTGACCTTCACCGAGGACGGCCTTCGCGAGATCGCCCACAAGGCCATGGAGCGGCACACCGGGGCCCGCGCGCTTCGCGCTACCATCGAGAACCTCATGCTCGACGTGATGTTCGAACTGCCCAACCGGCCGCAGGGCTACCGCTACACCGTCACGGCCGAGGTGGTGCGCGGCAAGGCCGACCTGTTCGCCGAGGCGACGCCCATCAAGGAAAGCGCATAGGCATACGTTTAGGTTCCGTGCACCTGGTTTAACCCCACCGCCTTTGAGGCGGTGAACTTTCAGTGAGGCCGTTTGTTGTGTGTCGCCCCGAGCGAAGTCGAGGGGTCTCGTCGTTGCCGTTGTGCCGTGAAAACGGCGAGATTCCTCAACTCTTCTGCGCTCGCTCGGAATGACAAACGGGGCCGAGCGAGCGAGCCACTTCAGCCGTAGGGTGGGTGCTCCGCACCTACGCGGCGCTCTGGAACCCCGTGTGAAAGGCCGTCTGCCCGGAGGCGCCAACGAGTGAACGTACTCCTGCTGCGCCCACCGCTTCAGTTCCGCCGGGGATGGGACATCAACGCCCACGCCGAGGTTCCCCAGGCGCTGATCTCGCTGGGGGCGGTATTGGAGCAGGCCGGCCACGACGTCCGCATCCTCGACGCCAGCGTCCAGGCGGAGCCGGGCGCCCTGGCGTTCGACGAGAACGGATTCCTGCACGTCGGCGCCACCTGGGACCAGATCGAGCCGCAAGTCCGCGAGGCCCGCCCCGACGTGGTCGGCATCAACAACCCGTTCTACACGCAGATGCCGCCCGCGCTGGAGGCCGCACGCCGGGTCCGGCAGGCGTTGCCCGACACGCCGATCCTCCTCGGCGGCCCCCCCGTCACGGTCCGCCCCGAGGAGTACCTGGCCGAGCCGGCCGTCACGGCCGCCGCCATCGGCGAGTCCGAGCGTTCCGCGCCCCGGCTGGTCGAGGCTGCCGCCGCCGGCCGCCCGCTCGACGACGTGCCCGGCGTGGCGTTCCGGCGGGACGGCCGGGTGGTTCAGACCTCGCGGCCGCCGTACGTTGAGGACCTCGACACGCTGCCGCCCCCCGCCTATCACCTCATCGACCTGAAGGCGTACCTTCTGACGGCCAGCCAGGACGCAGACGGCCGGTGGCGGTGGCAGGACCAGCCCATCATGCCGACCCTGACCAGCCGCGGGTGTCCGTACCACTGCTCCTTCTGCACGGTTCACGCCCTGATGGGGCGGAAGTACCGGTGGCAGTCGGCCGACCGGGTCCTGGAACACATCCGGTTCATCGCCACCGACCTCGGCATCCGGCACCTGCACTTCATCGACGACAACCTGGCCCAGAACCTACGGCGGTTCCACCGGATCATCGACGGCCTGAACCGGATGCGCCGCGACGGTCTGCCCATCACCTGGGAAACCCCCATGGGCATGCGGACCGACAAGTTGACGTTCGACGTGCTCAAGAAGGCCCAGGAGGCGGGCTGCCGGTCGATTTTTCTGACGGTCGAGTCGGGCTCGCAGCGCGTCCTGGACGAGGTCATCGGCAAACGGCTGCGGCTGGAGTCGGTGACGCGGGCGGCCGAGGCCTGCCACAGCCTCGGCCTGAAGGCAAGGGCAGGCTTCATCATGGGCCTGCCGGGGGAGACGCTCGACGACATGCAGATGACCGTCGACTTCGCCCGACGCCTGAAACGCCGGTACGGCATTCGCGGGCACCTGTCGATCGCCACGCCCCTCTACGCCACCCGCCTCCACGAGACGTGCGCCGAACGCGGATACCTCAGGCAGCCGATGACGCCGGACAACGTGGCCCGCTCGTTCACCCAGGGGGGCATGATCGAGACCGAGAACTGGTCCATCGCCGACCTTCGACGCATGCGCGACGCGTTCCACCGCCAGACGGGATGGGGCCGCCGGACCCTCCAACGGCTGCGTCGGTGGCTCAAGGGCGCGAACGGGCAATAGACGCACGCCCCCAGACCCACGCGCGTCACAGGTACCCCAGATCCTCCAGCCGGCGGGTCATGGCCTCCTGGTCTTGCTGCGAGTAGCCGTCCTCGCCCGCGGCCGGTGGCTTCGGCCCCTCGGCCTTCCCCATGTCCACGGGCCGGCGGTCCGCCGGAAAGGCGAACGCCGTCTCCAGCATCCGACCGTCCAGGCCGCCGGGCGGCTCCAGCCCCAGGAGCGCCAGCACCGTGGGAGTGATGTCCGCCAGGGCTGCTTCCGAGGGCGGACAGCCGGGCCGGACGGCGGACCCGGAAGCAAGCAGGATGGCCTCCCGCGTGTGGATGCCGGCCAGACCGCTCGCACGATGCACCGGGGGCCGGCGGCCGAACCGCGACGGCCACTTCGTCCGCATATGCCAACCCGGGGCCATCTCGAGCAGCAGGTCCGGGGCCATCTCCACGTAGGGGCCTGTGTACAAGGCGTCCCGGCGATGGACCGCCCGGAAGGGCGCCTGCCCGGTCACGGGGTCCTCCACCGCCATCAGGGCCTCGACGGCCCGGTCGCAAACGGCATCGTAGTCCCGCGGGCTGACAATACCGTTGGGCTTAAGCCCGTCGAGATTCACGAAGAGCCCGAACTCGTGGTCCGTCGCCGGAAAGACCTGCGAGGCCGACCAGTCGATGGTGGGATTGTTCCAGGCGTCGGTGGCCTGGAATATGGCTTGGGCATGATTCGGGCGGGACCGGCCGAGCAACCGTCGCCGCCACCGGCCCCAACGAGCCGGCTTCAGGAGCCCCGCCCCCCGCAGCACCTCCGCCACGTAGACCGTGCCCCTCTTCCGGGCGAACCCGTGGTCGCTGACCACGAGGACCGTGGCGGGCTCGCCGAAGGCGTCGAGCATGCGGCCGATGGCGGCGTCCATCCTGCCAAGCGCATCGTCCATGGCCTGCCGCAGCGCCAGCGCCTCGTCCGGCGCGTCGTCCGGCGCCACCAGGTACCCGTAGTAGGTGTGAAACAGGTGGTCGGGCAGGCTGAAGACGACCATGGCCAGGTCGAGCGTTGCGGGAGCCGCGTAGTCGAAACAGGCGAGGATCGTGTCGCAGTCGGCTTCGGCCTTCTCGCGGATGGAACGGGCCTTGGCCTGGATGTCGGTTTCGCCGGGCCCGGCCACCTCCCATCGCATGGCGGTATTGGCCGGTTCAAACCCGCCCACGCGGTCCCGCAGGGCGCGCTCCGCCTCGGGAGGATACACCACTCCCCCGCCCGGACGGTCTCGGGCCGGGTACCCGCTGATCGACAGCGGCTCGACCGGATCCGCCGGGAAGAACGCCGGAACGAACAGGACGGCGCATCGGCGTCCGGCCTCGGCGGCCATCTGCCAGAGCCGCGGCGAGGGCATGTCGGACGTCGTCACGATCCGCTGACTGCCGTCCGCCTCCCGCCGCAGGAACGAGAACAGGCCGTGCCGACCCGGGTTCAGACCCATGCACATCGTAGGCCAGGCCGGGCACGTGCACGGCGGCAGGGTGGAGGCCATCGTGCCGGCGAACCCCGACTCGGACACTTGCGCGAGGTGCGGCGCCACGCCGCGCGACTGCACGGCTTCCATCGCCTCGGCGCTCATGCCGTCCAGCCCGACGATAAACACACGCTGTGCCCGGTCCATGTGACTCCCTCGCAGACGCCCGGCAAGCCGGGGCCGCGATCAAAGCGCGGATGATAGACCCCGGTTCCCGCGTTGACAAGCCGCGCGGCCTAGCGGTGATGAAACCGTCTTACACGCCCACACGAGGGCGGCCTGGGGGGTAGCCGCCACGCTTCTTGGTTGTGCCGAAACCGTCGACCGCCTACGCTTTTCGCCTCAGCCCTATCAGCGTGATCTCGCCGCGCCGGTCGCCTTTCATCCAAGGCCAAGCCAACCAGAACAGCCACCACCGCAGCGCCTTTCGCGGACTCGTCGGCGCCCGCGGGCCCCGGTCGAGGTCATACGCCCGCTCCAGGAACTCGAAGCCGGCGATCTCGAAGGCGTTGCGGAGCATGCGCCCGGTCAGGGCCGTCCGATGGCCAATGGCCCGGAACGCCTCCTGATCGAAGTAACGGAACGCGCCCTTCAGGAGGAACTCCACGCGGCTTCGCCCCGACTCGATGTTCGGCGTCGACACCACCAGCACCCCGCCCGGCTTCACCACCCGCGCACACTGCCGCGCGAACGCCCACGGGTTCTCCAGGTGCTCGATCACCTCCACGGCCGCCGCCGCTTCCGCGGGTTCCAGCCCCCCCTCTTCTGCGAACGGGCCGTTCAGGTCCAGCGCATGCACCCGCACGCCCTTGACCCCGAACGCCTCCGCCCGGAGTTCCACCGCCTCGACCGGGCCGTACCCGGCATCCACCAAGTGCTGCGCGAGCGCCCCGGACCCCGCCCCGATGTCGATCACCCTGGCCGGCGGCGGCGCATACCGGCGCAGGAGGTCCACCGCCCTTTGATGCACTTCGGGTGAATTCGTCCAGATCGGCAGACCCCGGTAGAACCCGCCCGGCGGCTTGGCATCCGGCGCCACCTCCCAGCGGAAACCTCCGGCCAGCGGCTGGCTCATCCCGCCCTCACTTTCCGGCCTTCGACCCGGACCCCCGCGAAATCGCCATGTCGACGGCGAGGGCCACTTCGTCGCAATCGGGGAACTTCGGACATCGGACGCAGTCGGCCCAAATCTTGTGCGGCAGGGATTCGCGGGGCACACGCCGGAATCCGAGTCCCTCGAAGAAGGAAGGCACCATGGTCAGCGCGAAGACGCGTCCGATGCCCAGGCGGCGGGCGTCCGCGAGGCACGCCCGGACCAGCCGCCGCCCGATGCCCCGGCCCTGGCAGGCCACGGCCACGGCGAGGCTCTTGATCTCGGCCAGGTCGTCCCACTGGATGGCGAGGGCCCCGCATCCGACGACCCTGCGCTTCTCGTCGGCGACCTCGAAATCGCGGAGCGACTCGTACAGGTCGGCCCGGCTTCGGGGAAGCATGATCTGGCGGCGGCTGTACTCGTCGACAAGGGCGTAGATCGGTTCGACGTCGGCCATCCGGGCCTTGCGGACCGTGGTCTTCGTCGGCGCCGAGCGTGTGGAGCGTTTCGCCATGGTCAGCGAAGTGTATCGGCGCCCGCGGCTGAAATCAAGCGGCGTGTGGCCCGCCGCCGGCGCAAAGAAGCGGCGCGGCAATCGGTCTCGACCGCCGCGCCACCTCCCCTTGTTGGCGCCAAGGGGAGCGGGAGTTCCAGCCCCTCCCGGCACCATCTACTTCCTGCGTCTGCGCCGTAGAACCAGAACCGAAGCCAGGCCGCCGCCCATCAGGGCAAGCGTCGCGGGCTCGGGGATGATGTTCTTGTCTTTGCTGATGAGGAGGGTGCGACCGGGGGCGAGGACCTTGTCCCACTGGAACATCCAGGCAACGTCGCCCGTCACCGGACCGCTGCTGTTGTCGAGCGTCGTGGGGCTGGCGTCTTCGAGCAGGCCGAGGATGTCGGGGGCGAGGCCCACCTGGTGGCCGCTGGGCCGCGGGGTGACGACGGTTTCGGCCACACGCAGGCCCGGCGCGGTCTGGTGGGCGGTGTTGCCGGCCAACAGGGCGTCGCCGCCGGTGATTTCGACGGTATCGCCCGATGCGCTCAGGTTGAAGTCGGCGTACTGGAAGAAGTGGAGGTCGAGATTGCTGTCGGTCACGTTCGTGATGCGGATGATCTCGCCGAGGTCGGATGCGCCGCTCCCGGCCCCGCCGCCGGCGAGGATGAACCACAGTTCAGCCCTGAACCCGAAGCCCAGATAGCGGGCGTAGAGGGTGTCGTTCTGGCCGTCGGCGTTCAGGTCCGAGAGGACCGGCGCGGCGTCGAGCGTCAGGCTGCTGATGGACGCTTCGCCACCCGTGTCGCCGAGGCGGAACCAGAACCACTGCTGGTACATGTGCTCGGTGCCGTCAACGAGCCACGAGTGCAACCCCGCCGACGACTCCAGATCGAACGACGCGATGGAATTGGCGTCGCTCAGCATCAAGACGCCCGCCGCGGCCGGCGTTGCCGCCATGCACACGCAGGCCAGAGTCGCAGCCACGACCGTCAGGTGGTTTCTTGAACGCGTCATCTCACATCCTCCTTCGGTCCAACTTCCCGGTTCTGATTGTTGGCGAACTTAAAAAGGGGCAATCTCTCAGCCTCCATCCCGGGGCGCGTCCCGCGCCGGCCGGGTGGGTCTAACGTTTCGGTCGCCGCCGCCCGGCCAGAGCCACCGCCGCGCCGAGGCCCATCAGGGCAACCGTCGCGGGCTCGGGCGTAATGATCTTGTTCTTGCTGATAACGAGCGAGTCGCCCGGCCCCAGCACCTTGTCCCACTGAAACGCCCAGACGGCGTCGGTGTCCTCGATCGGACCGGCAAGGTCGTTCAGGGTCGTCGGCTGGCTGTCTTCGAGCCTCTCCCGGATGCTGTTCGGCGAATCGTCCCACGTGCCCGCCTCGTAATGGGTCGGCGCGTCGGCGGCTCCCGTGGCAACCGTCTCGGCCACGTAGGTCAGCCCCTCCCACTGGATGGCGGTGTTCTTGGGATCTCCGATAATCTCGACCGAGTCGAATTCGGCGTCGAACCACAGGTCGAAGTCGGCGTACTGGAAGAAATGCAGATCCGTTGTACCTGTGCCCACGTTCGTGGCGGCGATGGTCTCGAGGATGGTTGAGTGTTCGCTGCCGATCGGGCCGCCGACCAGAACGAACGTCAATGCCACCTCGAGCCCGGCGCCGCCGTACGTGACGCCGACCGCGTTGGCGTTGCCGTCGCCGCTCGTGTCCTGGATAACAGGGCCGCCGATCATGTCGAGGGTATCGAGAGAGGCCTCGCCTCCCGTCTCGCCCACGCGGTACCAGAACCACTGCTGGTGCATGTGCGAGGCGCCGTCGACCGCCCACTCATACATCCCGAGTTCCTCGCCCGGTTCGCCGCCGAAATTGAATTCAATGAGGGAATTGCCGTCCGTCAACGTGACTCCCCCCATGGCTGAACCCACCGGCATGCCGACAGCGACGGCAACCGCCACCAGCAGGATGCGCCTTCCTGACGGATTCACGATATCTCCTCCAACCACGGTCCCGTTTCGCGACCACCGCCGAAGACCATACCTGCGCGCGGCAGCCATAGCAAGGGCGACCCACGGAGGGCCGGCGAAGCCCTCCCTAGGTCGCCCATGTGTTTCAATCTCAAGCCAGGTTGTCTAGACTAGCGTTCCCTGCAACCGGCGCCGGAATCGGACACTTACACCCCCAGAGCGTACTCCCGAGCCCAATTCGGCATACACTGGTAGAGCCCCTCTAAACAGGCAGGCCCTGCATAGGGTAACTATAACGCGCTTTCAGGCAAAGTCAAACGGATGCGGGGTTTTTCGACCGGCCTTTTGCCGCCAAAATGGGCCAAGACCCGCGTTCACGCACCACGAAGCCCGGTTCGGTTGGCCCGGACGGGCGCCGCGTCAGGCCGGCACCGCCGCAGCCGACCAAAAAGAGAGGCGAGGACGCTTGGCGCCCTCGCCTCGGGTGATGCGATCGTTGTCCTGCCCTGCCGCAGCGGGTCGGGAATCTACTTCCGTCGCCTGACCAACGCCGCGGCCAGTCCCAGACCCATCAGGCCGATCGTCGCCGGTTCGGGGACCTGGATGTACCCGGACGAAGCGGCGTAGCCCGCCTGGACCGGCGGGTTCGTAAGGTACGCATCCAGGTCCAGGCCGCTGTAGGCGAAGCCCCACTCCACAGCCGTCTGGGCGGCGAAGTCCGTGAACGCGGCACTGCCGCCGTCGTCAACGGTCAGGTCCGTCAGCATGCCGTCCATGCCGCCGAACATGCCGCCCTGCTTGACGTAAAGTTTGCCCAGCATCACGTCGCCCGTCAGGCGGGACGTCATGCCATCGAGGACATCGAGCGTGTCTGCGCCGGGCGCCACCGACAGGTCATAGACAGAGAAACTGCCTTCCACGACCGCCGTCGTCCGGTCGAGAACGAGCGGACCGAAGAGCACGTCCCAGCCGATGCTCGGATCGGCCGGTACGGGCGCGCCGGCCACAATCGCCGCATCGATCGGGTGATTGACGAAGGTCAGGTAGAACAGATTTGGGTCGCCGCCCGACTGCGTAACCTGGAGCCCGGTGGATCCGGACGCCTCGGAGAACAGGACCTTCGTGATGGGTGCCCCTTCGACCTGGGTGACACCTGCCAGAACTGCCGCCAACGCAACAAGCACAAGAATTGAACCACGCATCTCACAACCCCCTTCTCTTGTCCGGCGCGACTCGCTCTTCTCAGCGGTCGGTTAGCCGGGCAGGCCCATTGTCACTTGGGAACGTGTCCCTGTTTCCCCGGGTGCGACTCTTGGCCGGACTCCCGGTCCGGCTCCCCGTTGCCCTGCCCGCATGCCACATGCAGGATGCCAAGGCAACTGCTCTTGCTACGCGTACGGTCAATCTATCGGTTCAAAGGCTGATACGACAGGAGGGCTATCCCCGCGACAGCCTCCCCGGGTACAGAATCACCATAAGTGTACCCCAAATTGCCCAGAAGTCAAATGCAACAGGACATTTCCAGGGCGATTTTTCCGCAAAGGCGTTCTTATCAGACCAAGACTGCCAACCACGGCACCTCTGGCTTAGCCAGATTGCCTAAATTGACGCCCAAGAGACGGCCCAACCGCCGCTCGAACCGTCGTTTCTGCAGCGGCGGCGCAAGAAGTGCGCATGGCCCGGAATCAGGATAGGATCAGCAGAAAGGCCCACGGTTGCCGTGGGCGCGAGTCTATCTGGAAAACCCCGGCTGAAATCTGAGATTTCAAATCTCAGATCCAGTCAAACGGTGTGGGCCGGGGCAAAGG
This sequence comes from uncultured Anaerolineales bacterium, assembly GCA_964510295.1. Classification (GTDB taxonomy): domain Bacteria; phylum Planctomycetota; class Phycisphaerae; order FEN-1346; family FEN-1346; genus JAUVZF01. Next base: position 10,632 of record CAZEBQ010000044.1, read on the forward strand.
TTCACCCCCGTGGCGGCCCCGGCGGACGCCTGATCCCCGGCTCGATTGGCCACCGTCACGCCGCTACCACCGGAAGATGCCCCGCAGACCGCCCATGCGGCCGAAGTGCGACATGCGGCCGATGCGTACCGTCGGGCGGCAAACGTGAAGCGGCGTGTGCATGTACCTGTATGTCCGGGTATACGTCGGCACGCGATAGCGGATCACGCTCGGCCCGTAAGCACCGACGGGGAAGCCGATCGACGGAACCGTCCGCGTCGTGACATAGGCCGTCGTGGCCCGGGCGCCGTCGCTGAACCCCTCGCGGTACCCGTCCTGGTAACCGGCCCGGTAGACCCGGTCAACGACGGGCGCCGGCGCGGGCGCCGTCACGACAACGGGCTGGACCGCCGGGACAATGCGATGGCTCGTCGTGATAATCCGCGTCCCGCCGCCCCAGAAGACGATTCCCCCGGCCTGTGCCTGCGCGGCAAGGCCCAGGACGACGGCCGCCCCGACAACCGCAGCGATCTTCAGTGACGTACTCATGATTCGCCTCCTTCTTCGTTCCGCGAGGCGTTCGCGTCGTCTCGTCCACCGGTAGAGACGGGAGCGGCGCGGCGGTATTCATTTCCTCACTGCAATTATTTCACACAAAGGCCCTTTTGTCAAGTCACAAAGGCAGCCGTCGTGCAGGCGGGGCCGTTGGCGTGATGTTGGCCGTCACGTGGCGTTCCGCCGGCCGCCGAGGCCCTCGCGTGGGGTCGGTAGCCGCTTCCAGCGGGAAAACAGCCCCTTTTCGGTCCGCGCGCGCCATGTCTGTGGCGGAATTCACACGGCCGCCCGCAACGCCACCGCCTCGCCTTGATGTCCGTAACACCTTGCAGTTACAGGACTTGCCGAACAGGCCGGAGGCACCAAACCCGCCACTGCCCACCCGTGCGCGCCCTCGATTTGACTAATGCCGCAGCATCCGTAGGTTTTAGGCAAGAAGGGCAAGTTAGGAAAAGATGATGAACTTCGTTCCCATCGGGGGCACTAGCGTCCGGGAAACTGACGATGGCTGGTCGTAACATCCTGTCGCCGACATTCGAGACCCTCGAGTCCCGCTTCCTGCTCAGTTCGGGGTGGTCGGCCCTGCTGGACTCCTTCGCGTCGGCCGAAGCCGTCGAGGTCGGCGCGCTGGACAGCGTGATCACCGACGGACAGGTCGAGCAGGCGGGCGGCAACCACCTCTACGAGTTCACCGCCGCCGCCGACGGGCAGGCCCACATCGACCTGGCCGCCGACGGCGTCGGCCTCGACCCGTACCTCGAGGTCTTCAGCAGTTGGGGCAGACGGTACGGGGTTAATGACAACGCCTCCGACGGTACGCTCGACAGCCACGTGACCCTCCGCCGCGTGCGGGCCGGAGACACCTACTACATCCGCGCCGCCGGCACGGGCGACACCACCGGCGGGTACCACCTGACGGTCACCAGCGACCCGACCGACGACTGCGGCAACACGTTCGACAACGCCAAGGACCTGCGGCTGCGGACCCGCCGCGGTTCTGCCTCGGCCTACGCCAAGGGCACGATCAACTACGCCGGCGACGTCGATATGATGGCGTTCGTGGCGACCGAGTCGGGCCTGGTCACGATAACCCAGCAGGGTTGGGGGCGCGGCCGCAACCCCGGACTCACCGGCCAGGTCTCGGCCTACGACGCCAACGGCAACCTGCTCGCCACCGACGACGCCACCGACGAGGCGAATGCGTCGGTCAGTTTCCGCGTCGTGGCCGGGCAGCAGTACTATACGGCAATGGAGGGCGTGGGCGACGCCACCGGGTACTACACCACCACGCTCACAACCCTCCCCGAACCGTTCGCGTCGGCCCAGACGGTGGACGTGGAAGCGGATGACACCGTCACCGTGGCGGGCACGCTGACCGAGCCCGGCCAAGCGGTCGCGTACACGTTCACGGCCAAGGCCGACGGCACGATCCTCGTGGACATGGCGGCCGACGGCGACGGGCTCGACCCGTATCTGGAACTCTATCGGGATCCGGGCCGGGTCTGGCAACGCAACGACAACGCGTCGTCCGAGACGACCGACGCCCGACTCCGTATCCGCGTCCGCGCGGGCGACACCTACTACGTGCTGGCCGCAGGGGCGGGCGAGGCCACCGGCGGGTACCACCTGACGGTCACCAGCGACCCGACCGACGACTGCGGCAACACGTTCGACAACGCCAAGGACCTGCGGCTGCGGACCCGCCGCGGTTCTGCCTCGGCCTACGCCAAGGGCACGATCAACTACGCCGGCGACGTCGATATGATGGCGTTCGTGGCGACCGAGTCGGGCCTGGTCACGATAACCCAGCAGGGTTGGGGGCGCGGCCGCAACCCCGGACTCACCGGCCAGGTCTCGGCCTACGACGCCAACGGCAACCTGCTCGCCACCGACGACGCCACCGACGAGGCGAATGCGTCGGTCAGTTTCCGCGTCGTGGCCGGGCAGCAGTACTATACGGCAATGGAGGGCGTGGGCGACGCCACCGGGTACTACACCACCACGCTCACAACCCTCCCCGAACCGTTCGCGTCGGCCCAGACGGTGGACGTGGAAGCGGATGACACCGTCACCGTGGCGGGCACGCTGACCGAGCCCGGCCAAGCGGTCGCGTACACGTTCACGGCCAAGGCCGACGGCACGATCCTCGTGGACATGGCGGCCGACGGCGACGGGCTCGACCCGTATCTGGAACTCTATCGGGATCCGGGCCGGGTCTGGCAACGCAACGACAACGCGTCGTCCGAGACGACCGACGCCCGACTCCGTATCCGCGTCCGCGCGGGCGACACCTACTACGTGCTGGCCGCAGGGGCGGGCGAGGCCACCGGCGGGTACCACCTGACGGTCACCAGCGACCCGACCGACGATTTCGTCAACACCGCCGACGAGGCCAGGCCGATCCAGGTAAACTCGCAAACCGGCTCGGCCTTTGCCCGCGGGTCCATCAACTACGTCGGCGACCTTGACGTCATCGCCCTCGTGGCCCCCAAGACCGGCACCCTGACGGTTGAGCAACAGGTGTGGGGCCGCCGGTCCACCCTGTCGGGCGAACTGTGGATCCACGACGCCGACGGCAACCTGGTCGGTCACGACGCCGACGCCGGCGACGCCGGGGCATCGCTGGCATTCGAGGTCGTCGGCGGACACACGTATTACGCGACGTGCGGAAGCCTCAACAACGCCACCGGCTGGTACGGCGTCCGCATCACCACCGAGGCGGCGCCCACGCCCGACCCGAACCCGGATCCCGATGAGTTCGCCGACGCCCAGACGCTGGACCTGACGCCCATCGGCCGGGTGACCGTGGACGGGGTGATCGCCGCCCAGACTGAAACGGACATGTATCGCCTGACGGCCCCCGCCGATGGGTACATCGACGCGGACATGGACGCCGACGGCGGCGACATCGACGCCTACCTGGAGGTGTACGACAATCGCGGCCGGCTCCTCGGGCAGAACGACAACGGCTCGACCGACTCGCGCGCCAGCCGCCTCTCGTTCCGCGTCCGCGCGGGCGTGGTGTACTACCTCCGCGCCTGCAGCATGGGCGGCACCGTCGGGCCCTACACGCTGGCGGCCGAGAGCGACCCGGAGGACGACTGCGGCAACACGTTCCAGGACGGCGGCATCATTCGCCTCAACGCCAACACGGGCAACGGCCACTCCTCCGGCAAGATCGACTACGCCGGCGACGTCGACATGATGTCGCTCGCCGCCACCCAGACGGGCGTGATGCGCGTCGAGCAGACCGTCTGGGGCCGCAACTCAGAATTCTCCGGCAAACTCACCGTCTACGACGCCGACGGCAACGAACTCGCCCACGACCACGATGCCTCCGACGCCACCGCCACGATCAGCCTGTCGGTGACCGACGGCCAGACGTACTACGTGGGCTTCGAGGCGCTCGACAGCACGACCGGCTGGTACCAAATCAACGTCACGACCGAGGCGCCGGCCCCGCCCGATCCGGATCCCGACCCCGACCCCGATCCCGACCCCGATCCCGATCCGGATCCCGACCCCGACCCCGCGCCGGATCCGGATCCCGACCCCGACCCCGATCCGGACCCCGCGCCCGATCCGGACCCCGACCCGGCTCCCCCCGACGGCGGCGACTACACGCCGGGCGTCACGGTGCTCGCCCACGTCCTGGGAGAGGGCGCCGACCTTCAGTTGGCCATCGTCGGAACCGACGGCGCCGATACCATCACGGTGTCCCAGACCGGCAACGCCATCTCGCTGACCACGCCCTGGGGCACCACGACCTACGACGGGTCCTTCGCCTCGACCGTGGTCTACGGCTTCGGCGGGGCCGACACGATCCGGCTGAACCACACCGTCACGACCACCTCGCAGGTGTACGGCGGCACGGGCGACGACCAACTGTTCGAGGCCGGTCCGGGCGCCGGCTGGATCTACGGCCAGGCGGGCGACGACCTGCTGGTCACCGTGGGAGGCGGCCTCGACCGCACCTACGGCGGGATCGGGATCGACAGTTTCTGGCTCGACAGCACCGACGCGCTGGCCGACATCGAGGTCGCTGAGATCCTGGCCACCTCCGTCCACCGGGTCACGGCGTTCTACCAGCCGACCGGCAACCCGGCCGAGCACGTGTCGCTCGAGATCGCGGGACAGGACATCGTGGATCCGGCGGCGAGCGGCTCGTACTACAACCACTATTTCCGGCCGCTCTTCGTCGACGGGCCGGAGTACAACGACGTTCGCCAGGGCAGCGTCGGCGACTGCTACTTCCTGGCGTCGCTGGCCTCGCTGGCCGACGCCGACCCGGGCACCATCCGCCAGATGATCGCCCCGATGGGTGACGGCACGTTCGCCGTCCGGTACTACCGCAACGGCCAGCCCGTGTACCTGCGCATCGACGCGGAACTGCCGGGCGGCTCCTTCTCGCCCCGGTACGCCAAACTGACGCCCGACGGCGAACTCTGGGTCGCCCTGGCCGAGAAGGCCTACGCCCAGTTCCGGTACGGCGAGAACTCCTACGCCTCGATCTCCGGCGGATGGATGGATGTCGTGTATCGCGAGGTGACCGGCGGAGCGACGACGCGGCTGTGGCCGACCTCCTCGAGCATCGCCTCCAGCATAGCCAGCCACCTGACCGCCGGCCACGCCGTGACGCTTGCCTCCAAGAGCAGTCCGCCCGGACCCATCGTCGGTCTGCACGCCTACATGGTGAAGTCGGTTGAGACCCACGCCGGCACGACCTACGTCACGGTCTACAACCCGTGGGGTGTGGACGGCAAACCGTACGACAGCAACGCGGGCGACGGGCTGCTGCAACTGACGCTGGCGGACTTCCGGGCGAACTTCTCCACCGTCGTCGTTTCGCTGGCGTAAGGCCGACGCGGCGGCCGACGGGCAGTTGAGTTGTTTTGGCGCGGCGGGTCTTCGGGCCCGCCGCTGCCATGCGCCGTGATGCGCGGTGGCTCCAAAGACCCACCGCGCAGAACCTCGGCCAAGCACGCGCAGTCCCGTCACGCCCGCGTTAGCCGCCGGGCTTTTGCGCCGCGCGGCGCGCAATGCCGTCGCCCCTGGGTTAGCCGCCGGGCTTGCCCGGCGCGCCGGGCCTCGCCCCTACGGCTCAGAAGTGGTCGTGGTAGTAAGCCAGGATGTCTTTCCGTCCGACGACGCCGACCAGTTTCTTTCGCCGGTCGAGGACGGGAATGCACCGGATCCGGCGGGCGTGGAACAGGCTGGCCACCTTGGTGATGGGACAGTCCTGCTGAACGGTCACGATGCGACGGGTCATGATGTCGCCGACGCGTTTGTTGACGCTCACCGGCAGGATCAGGTCGCTCTGCGACACGATGCCGAGGATCTCACCGCTGCCGTCCACAACGGGCAGCGCGCCGACCGGCTGGGAGAGGAAGATCTTGACGGCCGTCCGGCAGGGCATCGTCTGGTGGACGGTCAGGACCTCCCGCGTCATGACCTCGCTGACCGGCACGTCCGACGGGTCGTGGTAGGCGCGCACGTCCAGGGCCATCTCCACCTCCGTCGGATCGTGCCGGGCGAGGTACTCGAACCCGCACTTGGCGAAGACGTGCCTGGCCTTGAGGTTGTTCGCCTCGACCGAAAGCCATATCCGGCAGAAGCCGATCTCGTGCAACAACTGGACGGCACACCGGGCCAGTTGCGTGCCGACCCCCTGGTTCTGAAACGGCGGCGACACCACGACGAGCATCTCGCACGCCTCGTCGGCCATCGGGAACAGACCCGCGTGCCCGACGGCGCCGGCGTCGAACGACATGGCCACCAGATTGACGCCGTCGGCCACCATCCCCTCGACCCATTTTCTGCAGGCGTCGTCCTGGATGGGCGGCAGACCCCAGAAGGAGTTCCGGGGCTCGTAGGCCAGGTACATCGCAACGAGTTCATCCCCGTGCCGCTCGTTGAGCAGCGTGACGACGACGGGTTCACTTCGCTTGTTGAGAAAGGCATGCGGCGTGCGGGCGAGCGTGGATCGCCCAACGCGGTCGCGCAACGCGATTGCCTTCTGCGGATCGGAATCACTCACGGGTCACGATCCGTTGCCCAGACCACGGGTCCAGGGCGCCCGGCGGCGTTGCGGGGCCCGTTTCGCTGCCTCAGTGTACAGCATGCCGCGTGGTACGGCAAGGCGGCGATTCTGCCGATGGGCCCCGTGCGCGGCGCCGCGGCGCCCGGTCACCCCTTGTGGCGGGTTCGGGCGGCGGCTATGATAGCGCCCGACATCGAGGGAGCGAGGAGCGCGTGACGCATGACGGGCAGCGCCAGCGAGAAGCCGTCGGAGCCGCCCTTTGACCTGGCCGGCCGCCGCGCGCTCGTCGTCGTCCCGGCCTTCAACGAGGCCGAGACCATCGCGCGGGTCGTCCGCGACCTGAGGCGGCGTGCGCCGTGGGCCGACACGGTGGTCGTCAACGACGGGTCCGACGACGCCACGGCCGAGGAGGCCCGGGCCGCAGGCGTCAAGGTGCTGGACCTGCCGGTCAACCTCGGCATCGGCGGGGCCGTCCAGACCGGTTACCGCTACGCCAGGGACCATGGTTACGATCTGGCGTTTCAGTTCGACGGCGACGGACAGCATCGGGCGAGCCTCCTGGCGGATCTGGCACGGCCGGTGCTGGAGGACCAGGCCGACCTGGTCATCGGGTCGCGGTTTCTGCGTCCGCGCGGCATGACGGCGTACGGTCTGCGGCGGATAGGGATCCGGGTGCTGGCCGGAACGATCTCGTCGGTGCTGGGGCAGCGGATTACGGACCCCACGTCGGGGTTCCGGGTGGCGGGTCGGCGGGCGATTCGCCTGTTCGCCGCCGAGTATCCGCAAGACTATCCGGAGCCGGAGTCGCTGGTGCTGCTCGTGCGGCAGGGGCTGCGGATTCGCGAGGCGCCGGCAACGATGCGGCGACGACGAGGCGGCCAGACCTCCATCGGCCTCTGGGCCGGATTTCACTACATGAGCAAGGTCATTCTGGCCGTTCTAATGGATATGGTAAAGGCCCCGGTCCGACTCGAAGGGGAGGTGGCCTCATGATGATGTGGACGCAACGGATTGTGCTGCTGGTTCTGGGGCTGGGGCTCCTCGGCCTGACGCTGAACCTGATCCGCCGGCGCCGTCTGCGCGAAGAGTATGCCGTCCTTTGGATCCTGACGAGCATCGTGACCCTGCTGCTCGTGTTGTTTTCGAGCGCCCTGTTCAGCGTGGCGGCGTGGATGAACCTCGACCACACGGTGCTGATGCTTCTGATCGTGTTCGTGTTCCTGGCGGCCATCGTCTTGCACTACTCGGTGGTGATCTCGAAACATTCAGAGCGCCAGAAGGGGCTGTCGCAGGAGGTGGCGCTGCTGAAGGACGAACTCGAGAAATTGCGCGACGAGGTCCAGCAGCCGCCGCCCCCTGCCGCCGAACCGAAACCCAAACCGCCATCGCTTCAAACCTAATACGACAACGAAACTTCCCGCGCGGCGGGTCGGAGCCTGCCCTGAGCCTGTCGAACGGGGACCCGCCGCGCAACTTCGCGCCGTGGGTGTTCTCAGCCACCGCGCTGGGAGCCGGCATCCCGGCCACCTGCTGCGCAGCGCGTCGGGAGACCCGCCGCCCGAGCCCGCCGCGGGGTACGTGTTTAGCGTCCCACGCGCCACCAAGAGGGTGGCACGGCAGCGGCCAAGCCGCGGCCGTGGGTCGCGCCGAGGAGCACACGGTCACGCTGGGCGTGGCCGC
>CAZEBQ010000045.1:0-18870 GCA_964510295.1 uncultured Anaerolineales bacterium
AGCGGGCCTCAGAATGACAACGCTAAACACGTACGGTCGGGAGACCCGCCGCGCATCAGGCCGCCAAAGCGCGGTGGGCGAGATTGCCCACCGCGCGAGTCTCGGCTATTCCACCAACGCACCAAGGGCATTTCGCGCGGCGTGTTGTAGCCGCGCTACTCGCCGCCCGAGATTGACGTGTCGTAATACTTGCGGCCGGCGACGATGGCGTCGCGTGCCTCGGCCTGGAGACGGTCGAGGCGTTGGTACTTCGCTTCGCGGTCGGCGTCGACGCCGTGCAGTTTGGCATCGGGCGTATCCATGCGCGGCCGCTCGGCGAGCATCTGCCCACCTGCCCGGATGATGGCCAGCGCCTCGGCGTACGGCGGGCCGCCCTTCTCCTTGAGGTGCACCAGGCACGGGCTGAGTTCGGGCCGCGTGAAACTGATAAGCGGCTCGTGATGCTGGCCGGTGACTTTCTTGCCCGTCAGTTTCGTCAGCGCGGCCAACTGCTTCTTGTTCAGCGGGCAGCGTCCGTAGAGATTGTTCGGGTAGGCGCTTGCATACGACGGGTAGTACGGGGCGTTGATGTCGATCCAGGTGACCAGACGGTCGAAACTCTCGGCATCGAGTCTCAGGTCGTTGTGCCCTTCGCGGAGGACCTTGACCATCTTGCTCGCGTGCGATCCCCAGGAATACGGCATCTGCACCTCGGGCGGCCCGGCGCCGACGACCTTGACGAGGTTCTTGCGCCTCAGTTCCATGTAGGAGATGTTGAACGCCCGGGCGAGGTCGCCGGCCAGGACAACCTTGCCGGCGCCCTTCCCGCCAAAGTCGTGACATCGGACGCAGTGCTTGTCGAAGACGGGCTGCACCTCGGTGCGGTAGTTAAAGAGCCGCGGGGCGCCGTACCAGGGTTTGAGCCGGTCGGGGGCGCGGCCGACGGCCTTCTTCGCGAGGTTCGGCACGGCGGAGTGGCGGCTTTCGTGGCAGCCGACGCATCCGAGCGTCTCGCCGGGCCTGACGATCATGCCGCTTCGCATCGACTGGATCATCATGCCGCCGGCGTCAAGGAGTTGGAGATAGACGAACCGGTCGGCCGGCACGGTGAAGTAGGCCGACCCGTCGGCCTCAACCGGCACGGTGCCGAGGATGCGCTTGTTGTTGAAGTCGTTCCATGCCATGCCGGGGGCCTGCGTGCCGCTTCCCTGCCAGTTCGTCTGCGTCCAGAAACGCTTCTCCGGCGACTCGACCACCCGCAGGTACCTGACCGTGCCGCGCTTCACACCGTCCATGCCGGTCCCGATGTAAACGTCGCGGACGTAGAAGGCGCCGTCCGGGCGGCCGAGGTCGATGCGGTCCGGAACGACGGCCGGCCGCGGCCGCGGGCCAAGCGGCATCGGGTCGTAGCACCCGGGCGCTTCGGCGTGCAGCACGAGTTCGTTGCCGAAGACATCGACCAGGACGATGCCCATCTGCTCGCCCTCAATCTGTCGCGAGCAGAGGAAGTGCTTGCCCGCCGACCCCGGCGCCGAGGGGTCGTCCAGCGGATACGGGTCCTCGTACTTCGGCTTGACGCGTTTGAAGGTATCGTAGTTGCCGACCATAACCAGGTTGACGGCGTCGGGTGGCCAGGTGCGGACGACGGCGCCCTTGCCGTCCAGGCCCCGGCTTCGGTCGACGATGGCCAACGCGCCCCACGGCCGGTCGTGGCAGGAGGTAAAGGTGGCGATGAACCGATCGGTGCCCGGGATGGCGCGCGCGTCGATGATGCCGCCGGGCGATTTCGTGTTGTTGCCGAAGTAGAGGGCGTGGTTCGTGCCGTCGGGGTTGCACGTCCAGACGCCCTGGGCGTCGCCGAAGTTGCGGTCAACGTACTCCCAGCGGTCGTAGACGATGGTGCCTTCGCTCGTCAGGGTACCGTGGCCCTCGTGGAGGGTGCTGCGCCCGATCTGGTGGATGTTGGCCCCGTCGGCGTCCATGCGGAACAGGTTGCCCATGATATGACGGTTGCACATACAGTACTTCGGTTCGCGGGTCGAGGAGAAGGCGATGCGGCCGTCGGGCAGATACAACGGGTCGAAGTCCGAGACGCCCGGCAGCGCGGTCAATTGCCGCAGACCCGAACCGTCGGCGGCCATCTCGTACAGGTGGTAGTCGTCCTTGACGTTGCGCCGCATGGAGAAGAGGATGGTGCGGCCGTCGAAGCCGACGTCGAGATCTCTCGCAACACCCTCGGGCAGGTCGAGCAGCGTCTTGACCCGGCCGCCGCGCGCCAAGTCAATCGTCTTGAGGGCGGCGGGGCCGCTGAAACTGCGTGTGTTGATCTCGCCCGTCTGGAACATCGTCGCCGTGTTATGGTGGTCGGACCGGTACTGGCGGCGGGCGACAAAGAGAATCGGCCGCCCACTGACGAGCGGGTTCGCGATGAGGGCGTCGCGGCCGAGGGCCTGCAACTGGGCAACCAGCACCTTCGCCTGTTCGCCTGAGGCGTTCTTCTTCTGCTCCCGGATGCGGTCGAGGCGGGCGAGGTACTCCTCGCCCCGAGGATAGCGAGGGCCAAACGTGGCAATCAGGTCCCCGATGGCCGCCCGGAGCGATTCCTCGGCAAGCCGCGGGGCCTCGGCCGTCTGTGGCGCGCGTTTCTTCCGAGCGGCGTCCACGCTGCCGCCGAGCGCGACGAACAAACACACGGCCGACATCACAACGCAGCGGACCAAGCGGCTCTCCATCGTGCCGGACCCCTCTCCTTCCGCTACTTCTTCTCGTGCGTCAGCCGGTAGACGGCCACGCAGTTCTCCTCGAACTGCGGCACGTAGAGAAGCCGGCGCGCCATGTCCAGGCCGATGTCGGCGGGCGTCTTGAGTTCGACGAGCGTCCGGACGGTCGTGCGGTCGGGCGAGATCGTCACCACGCGGTTGCCCTTGAGGTCGGAGACGAGGAAGGTCCCGTCATCGAGAACCTCAATGCCGTCGAGCGTCTGGAAATGGACGGCCAGGCCGAACGGCACCGGGTCGGCCTTGCCGGTCTGGTCAAGTTCGTAGACATCGTGGAGCGTCCAACTGACGGCGAACATCTTGCCCTTGAAGAAGGTGATGCCGTTGACGCCTTCCGGGGCCTTGACGCGCGTGATGCCCTCGGAATCCATGCGATAGACGACGCCGGCAACGGTGTCGGAGACGTAAACGGCCTTCCCGTCGGTGGCCATATCGTTGAGCCGGCGTCCGTCCGGCCCCATGAGTTTCCGGGGCGTCGCCTCTTCGATGACGGGGTACCCGACGACGCGCGTGTTGTCGGCCACGTACAGGACGCCCTCGAAGACGCACATGCCTTTCGGGCTGTGCAGGGGCGCGTCGGGCCTGGGCTCCTGCCACCGCATCGCGTAGGGCTCGCCGCGCGGCCGCAGGATCGAGATGGAGGCCGCCCCATCGTCGGCCCAGTACGCCTGCGTGGCGGTGTCCATGTTCGACACGAACACGGCGCCGCTTTTCGGATCGACATACGTGCACTCGGGCACCTTCATCTGCGAGATGACGGCGATCTCGCGGGCGACCCATCCTTTCTGAGCCGCGCACCCGGGGCCCACTACCAGCGCACACGCAACCAACGCCAGACTGCACGCGCCACGATGATGCATGGCGATCTCCTTTGTCATTGCCTCGTCGGCTGGTACCAGAACGATTTCCAGTAGGCCTGGTCGGTCGCGTAGGGGTCGACGGGGTCGTCGGGCCCGATGGACGTGGCCAGGATGCCATAGCGTTTCATTTCGCGGACGTAGGGTCGGCCGGGCCGGAAGCCCGGCACGTCAAACCGCTTGTTCTCCTGCTCCAAGTACTGCTGGCCGCGGCGGATCCACGCCAGGAGTTTCCGGTAGTCCGGGTCGCGGGTGTCGGCAAAAACCTCCGCGACGGTCTTCTTGCCCTTAGGAGGCTTGGCCTTGGCCTGGCAGGTGCCGTAGCCACCCGCCTTCTTCGCGAGCGGCCCCAGCAGAAAGGCGGACTTCTCGGGCCGGCTCAGATTGTAGACGAATTCGCGGTCGTACCGCTTCGCGTTGCTGCTGAGGGCCTCAGGCAGGCGCATGTCGCCCTTGTGACAGCCGGCGCACCGCTTGTGGATGACCCCGGCGGCCATCTTGTTCTCCGGCCAGTCGGCATCGTGACGGATGTGACGGTTCTGAATATGGCGGTACAACATGCCGGTGCCCAGGGCGCCGTACGTGCCGGGATACGCTGCACCGGTCTCGATCCAGTACCGGACCATCTTCACCTCGTGCGGGGTAGCCTTAACATTGTGATGCCCGCCGGTGAGTTTCTTCATAATCGGGCTGGCCACGGCCCCGACGGAACGAGGCGGTCGGCTGCCGACGGCCAGATTGCGGCCGTCGACGAACTGCTTGCGGTATGTCAGGTTGAGATAACTGTGACACCAGTAGGGGCCACGGTCGCCGGCCAGACTGAAGCCCGCCGTCCGTTTCTCCGGGTTGTGACACGTGACGCAATGCTTGTCGAGGATGGGTTGGACGTCGCGCGGAAAGTCAAAGACATCCGGCACGTCCTTGACGGGTTGGATCTTGCTGGGCAGGCGTCTCATGGCCATGAGAGACTTCTGCGGCGGATACATCGCGGTGGTGCGGCGCTCGTGGCAGCCGACGCAACCGGTTGTCTCGCCCGGCTGGACCGTGACGAACGAGTGCATTCGCTTGATGGCGTTGTCGCGAGCGTCCATGGCCACGAAGAACAGGCTCCGCATGGCCGGCGCCTCGAAGTAGGCCGAACCGTCCGGCTCGACCGGCACGGTACCCAGGATACGCTCCAAAATGAAGGTGCCGCCGGACGTGATGGGTTGCATGCCACCGTGGAAGTGGATCGGCTCGGGCAGCAGTTCCAGGACGAGGAGTTTCGTCACCTCGCCGGGCTTGACGCCGACCATGTTTCGTCCGACCGTCACGTTGGCGAGAGCGAGCCGGCCGGTTGTCTGTTTGGGGTCGATGCGCGGCGGGATGAACTTCTCTCGCTGCCGCGCCACCAGCGGGCGGGGCTCGTGCAGGTCCATGCCGCCCGGCTTCGGCCGGAGCAACTGCGTTCGGCCGCGACCGTCCATCAGTTCGATGCCACGCGGGGAGGCCACCAGGATGCAGTCGTCCGAGAACGGATACGGGTCGCGCCACACGGGCTTGCGGTTCACGTGCCGGGCGTAGGGCCGGGCGTCCGGTCCGCCGTCGGGGTCGACAATGGCCACGGGTCCGGCGTGCTCCCGGCGGCCGTGGCCGGGCGAAAAGATGGCGCACACGCGGTCCGTGCCGGGGATCGGCTTGGCGGCGAGCATCACAATGCCGCCGTGCATGTTGCCGAAATAGACCATCTGGCCGGTGCCGTCGGGATTGATGGTCCACAGGTGGTGATAGTGTACCTGGCTGCGGTCTGTGTATTCCCACCGCATGTAGAGGATGCGTCCATCGGGCATGACCCACGGCGTGTTGTCGTGGTCGTTGTTGCTGGAGATGGGGTGGACGGCCTCGCCGTTCGGCCCGCACCGGTACAGGACGCCGACCTGCGTGAGCCAGCAGTTGACCCACCGCTTGCAGCGTGTGGAGACGAAGACGATGTCGTCGTCCGGCAGGTAGATGGCCTCGTAGTCGTCGTAGTCGCCGCGGGTGAGTTGACGAAGGCCGGCCCCGTCGGCCCCGATCTCGTACAGGTGGTAGTGGTCGGTGCCGCCCTTGCGCCAGGAGAAGAGGATCGTCTTGCCGTTGTAGTGGACCTGCGGGTCGCGGATGTTGCCCTTGGGGTCGTCGACGAGGACGGTGACCTTTCGGGTCTTGAGGTTCATGCGCAAGAGCCGTCCGCCGGGGAGGTAGGTCTTGCGACCGGCGTCCTCGGCGTAGTAACTGATATTGGCATACCAGTGGGGGTCGGGACCGGTGGGCCGAACCGCGAAGATGATGTCCTGAACGCCGGCCATGGGGCCCTTGAGCGCCTTCTGAAGCAGGTCGGTCGCCGGCGGTGCGGCGGCAGGGGCCGCCAAAGACGTGCAGAAAAGGAGGCACAGAAACGCCAAGCCGGCGAAGGTCCCCACGCCAGTCGGACGGACACCGGCGGCGAACTCCTTCGTCATGCTCATCCCCGTCTTGACACGACAACGCACCGTGGCTCTTTGTGCCCGCCTGGCGGCCTTCCCAGGCCGCCAGGAGCCTATGGCAGCATCCTTTCGCGGCGGCCTGGGAAGGCCGCCGCGCGGAAAGTGGCGTTCGAATCTCAAAGCGATAGCAGATAGGCCACGAGGTCGGCGCGTTCCTGCTCCGACAGTTTGCTGGTGGTCCCGTGCTCGTCTTTCTTGTTGAAGGTGGTGAGGACGTCCTTCAATGTCACGGCGCTGCCGCTGTGCAGATAAGGAGCGGTCTTGTACAACTCGACGAGCGTGGGGGTATCGAACTCGTCGGCCCGGTCGAGTTCAGCCCGTGTGCCCACGTTGTAGAGTTTCAGGTCGGTGAACAGCGGCCCCGGATGGCATGCCGCGCAGCCGCCCTTTCCCTCGAAGATCTTCTTGCCGCGTTTGGCCACGTCGGGCAGGTCGCCCTTGGCCGTCAGGTAGGGGCTGGGCTCCGGCTTGACGGACCTGAGAAACGTTTCGACGGCGCGGAGGGTCTCGGGCGTCGGCTCGTGGAACTGGATGTAGCGGAACCCGGCCGCCACGGCCGTCTCCATCTTGTCTCGGACCCCACGGGCCATGACCGGTGGCGTCTTGTACGACCACAGGAGCGATCGGGCATTCTTCGGGTTGCCCAACCCGTCGTTCAAGAGGTCCCAGTTCAGGCCGTCCGGCCGAATCGCTTCCGGATGGCAACTGGCGCAACTGAGCCAGTGCTGGAAGCAGTACGTGGCATCGTGGAAGATGATCTCGCCGACGCGGATCTGGCCCGGGGCAGGGCTCGTGCCCAGCGCGATCGTCGGGCCCGGCTTGAGGCTGTCTGCCTCCATCAGCGCCACGGCGCCCGCGAAGTGCACCGCCACGGCGAGCGTCTTGCCGTCCGGCGACAGGTCAATCCCGCGCGGGCCTTTCAGGGCCTTGCCGAACGGGTCCGGATTGAGGACGTACGGCCCTTTGCCGTCCACGTGCTTGCGCATGAGCAGGCCGGCGCCATAGAGTGCGGCGAGGTCGTTGACGAGGAAGTCGCGGCGTTTGGGGTCCTTCTTGATCTCCTTCCAGATATCCGAGACGTACCTCGGCCCCTGCTGCCCTTCCAGAGGCGGCAGGTCCTTGCCCTCCAGGAGCAGGTGAAGGCCTTCCAGGTCGACCTTGGCAACCTGGTGGACGCCGGCGATGGAGACCCAGAGCGTCTTTCCGTCCTTCGAGAGGACCACGCCCCAGGGGTCGGCGGCGCCTTCGGAGAGGCGGTCGAGCAGCAGCGTCGCGTAAAGGGTCTTGCCGGCCAGGTCGATCACGCTCATGGCGTTGGTGTTGACCCAACCGCGCTCCAACTGGGTTGTCGGCAGGGTGGTGCGGCCGACGGTGTGGACGCCGTAAGCCCACTTGCCGTCGGGCGATACGGCCACCTGCCTGAGGGCGGTTGAGCCGCCGGGCAGTTTGATGTCGGCGACCGACTTCATGGCGTCGAGGTCAACCAGGCTGACCTTCGCCGCCGTCTGGGGGTCGGAGGCGTCGCCCTTGGGCAGGAGGTTGCCGACGACCGCGATCTTCTCATCGGGGGTGACCGCCACGAAGTACGGTTCGCGGACGAGCGCGACGCGGGCCTTCTCCTTGCCGCTCGCCAGGTCAACCACCGACAGGTCGTGTGTGACCGTGTTGGCGACGAGGAGGAGGTTGCGTTTGGCGACGACGGCGACACCCATCGGCCGGAGGCCAACCGGCAGGCGCCGGGCGATCTTGCCGCTTGCGGCAACCACTTCGGCCACGGTTCCGGCGTTGCGTTCGGCCACGTACACCTTGGAGCCGTCGGCCGACCAGGCCACGCCGGTGCCTTGGCCGTTCAGGGCGACCTCGCGGACGACCTTCCTGGCGGCCGGATCCACCAGGACGAGTTTGGCGGCGGCACGGTCCGAGACGGCGATGGTCTTGCCGTCGGGCGAGTACTTGAGATCCAGCGGCGAGCGGTAAACGGGCGGCGCGGCCGCCCGGCGCGACGGCATTGACCGACCAAGAACCACGGCGGCCAAGGCGCACGCCACAACAAGTGTGACCAGTCGCTTCATGTCAGTTCCTCTTCCCTTTCATCTGCACGCGTCTCGCGTGATAACCTCCCGTGATTACTCCGCCAACCCCGCCGCCAACCGTTTCGCGGCCTCGTCCGCGGTGATGACACGGAACCCGACGTGGTAGACCTTCTGCCACGAGGGGTAGTGCAGGCGGAAGGCGGAGCGGCCGCGTTTCGGCCGGTCGTAGAACGAGCCACCCCGGACGACCTTTCTGCCTTCAGGCCCCGGGGCATTGCGGCCGTCATCATCCCGATACGGATACGGATTGAACGTCGACCGCGTCCACTCGGAGACGTTGCCATGCATATCATGTAATCCCCAGGGGTTGGGTTGGTGCCGATCGCAGTTGGCGGTAATCATGTCGCCGTCGTTGACGTCGGGGACGTGGGGGATCCATTTGGGCGAATCGCGCCGGCACAGGCCGACGAGTCGCTGGTCGGCGAAGTTCGCGAATTGGCTGAAGTCGGTATCCACCGGACCGTAGTTCATCGCGGTGGCGGTGCCGGCCCGGCAGGCGTACTCCCACTGGGCCTCGGTGGGCAGCGTGAACGTCTGCCCGGTCTTTTTGGAGAGCCACGCACAGAACGCCATCGCCTCCTGCCACGTGACGCGGATGACGGGCTGCTTCTCGTTGTTGGCGGCCACGCCGCGATTGCCCTGGTCCTTATTGTACACGCTGATGTACTCGCTGTTGTGCATCGGGTCGAACAGGGCGTACTGGGCGTTGGTGGTTTCGAACGCGGCCACCCAGAAGGGCTTCGCGACGGCGACCCGACACGGGGGTCCCTCGTCGAGCCAGGCATCGGCGCTGCCCATGACGAACTCGCCCGCCGGGATGCGGACCAGTTCCAGGGTGACCCCGCCGCCCAGGTCGACGGTGCGTGCCGGCGTGCCAGCGGCCGCCTGGCGCCGCTTGGCCTCGGCCGCGTCGAACGGCCATCCCTTGCACGGGACGCTCCGGGTACGGAACCGCTTCACGGGCTTCGGCTTGACCGGCACGGCGGGTTTGACCTCCATGACCGGGTACGCCTCCGGATCGACGTCGAGGTTGGCATACTCTTTGGCCAAGGCGAGTCGTCTGGCGCGGCCGTCGCCTCGAATCTGCCGGTACTCGCTCCAGGTTCCGTGACAGGGGACGTTCAGATCGATCCAGGTGATGAGCCGGTCCCAGGCCTCGGCGTCGAGTTGAACGCCGCTGTGCCCCTTCTGGAGCATCTGGACGAGTTCGCTGGTGTCGGCGTGGTACTCGAGCGCCGCCGGCAGGTGATAGTCGCTCTCGGGTCCCGGCCGCCGGATATACGGATGGAGGGCGACGTAGGGAGCCGAGAATCCCCGCCAAGCCTTTTTGTCGCTGCGGCGGAAATCGGGAATCGCCATGCCCTGCTTGTTTTTCTTCGTCCCGTTGTGGCAGCCGACGCAGTAGGTGTCGAGCACCGGCTGGACCTCGCGGTCGAAACTGAAACCCCTGGCGGGTCCGTGCCAGGGTTTGATCTGGGACGCTTTCCGGCCGGTGGCGATCGCATGACGTGTGGGGGGCCGTTCGCTCTGGCGTTCATGGCACCCGACGCAGGAGGCGAACTCGCCCGGCATGGCCGTGTACCAACTCCGCATCACCTGGAGGGCCTTGCCCTCGGCGTCGAGGGGTTCCAGAACGATCGGCACGTTGGCCGGCACGCGGAACATCGCCGACCCGTCCTCGTAGACCGGCACGGTGCCGAGGATGCGTTTGACGTCCCACGGCCCGTCGATGCCGATATTGATGTGCCCGCCCATGCCACGGTAGCCGTAATGATTCGTAAAGACGCGAAGCGCCTTGACGGTTCCCTTCGGCACGCCCTTCAGCCCGTCGCCCATGTACACGTTGGCCATATACACGACGGCATCTTTGCGTGAGAGGTCCACCTTGTCGGGGACGACCGGCGGCCTGGGCGCCCTGCGGAGCGGGACCGGCTCGAACAGGGCGTAGCCCGCGTCCTGCCGCAGCAGCAGCATGTTGTCGAAAACGTCCACCAGGTACAGGTTCCAGGAAGCCTTGGAGTTCATCTGGCAGGAGACCAGGAAGTACTTGTCGCTCAGCGGGTACGGGTGCAGGAACCGCGGCCAACTGGCGTTGACCAGTTGGTCGCGGATGATCGGCTCGACCGGCTTGCCATATCCGGGAATGCGTTGGACGACGCCGTCGGCCTCGTGCTTGCCCTTGGCCGGGTCGAAGATGAGCAACTCTCCCATGCGCGGGACACCGTGATGGCCGGAGATGATGGCGACGACCTTCGTCGGATGGCCCGGAATCGGCCTCGCGTAGAACGTCGAGTTCGGCCAGTACGAGTTGCTGCCGTACAGTTCAAACTGGGCCGTGCCGTCGGGGTTCATCTCGAACAGGATCCGCGAGAAGTAGTGCGGCGTGTCGCTGTACTCCCACCGGGTGTACATAATGCGGCCGCTGTTCAGCACGGTCGGGCACCAGGAGTGGTCCTGGTCGAAGGTCAGTTGGCGGACGTTCTCGCCGTGATCGGTGGCAATCATGAGCGCGCCGACGGGACTGCCCCCGCCCACACACGGCACGCCCTGGTAACCGACGGTGGAGCAGTAGATGATGCGTCCGTCGGGCAGATAACACGGGTCGTAGTTGTCGACATCGGCGTGTTCGCCCTTGGTGACCTGCCGCAGGCCGGTGCCGTCGGCGCGGATCTCCCAGACCTGCCACCGGTTGTGCGTGCCGATCATCGAGAAGAGCATGCGGTCGGCGTTGAAGTGCAGGTCCACGTCGCCGACAAACTGGCTGCCGTCAGGCCGATAGAGCGTCTTCCTCTCGCCCTGCGGGTCGCGCATGGGAACCGTGACGATCTCGTTGTCGTAGCC
Source organism: uncultured Anaerolineales bacterium (assembly GCA_964510295.1). Lineage (GTDB taxonomy): Bacteria > Planctomycetota > Phycisphaerae > FEN-1346 > FEN-1346 > JAUVZF01. Next base: position 11,052 of record CAZEBQ010000045.1, read on the forward strand.
GGTTCCGCCGATGGCGGAGTTGCCCGTCCAGTTCTGCGGCAGGCCGAGTTTGCCGGCGCCGCGCCGGATGAACATGAGCCGCTCGGCATCCAGGAGCGGATTCGCCAGCAGCGCCTCGCGCTGAAGCGCGATCAGGTCCTTCGTCACGGCCACGAGAACGGCCTTGTCGTCCTCGGCCTGCGCTTTTTCGAGCCGCTCCTGAAGCGTGCCAAGCCGCGTCAGGAACTCCTTGCCCTTGGGGTACCTCTCGCCGAACGTCTCGGCCAGATCGGTGATGGCCAAATGCATGGCCTGAAAGTTGACGTCGCCCCCGCGTGCCAGCATCTCCTCGATGTCGCGGGCCTTGTAGTAAACCTTGCGGACGGCGTGGAGCCCGGCGGCGTTCTTGACGTTGGCTGCCAGGGTCTTTGCCTGCTCGGCCAAGCGTGGCATGCGCGTGGCCGCCACGTATCGGGCCGCCAAGCCTTTGACATCGCCGGCCTGCCAGTCGGTGTTCCAGATGCCGTCCTTTTGTTCGAGCGCCATTTCACCCCGCGAGTGGCCGTCACGGAAGTCGCGCTGGAGGAGTTTCCACAACGCCTGACGGGCAACGTTCCGGGGGTCCTTCCTCCCGCGTTTGGCCTTGCCGGTCAGTGAGAAGTAGAAGCCGTGCCCGCCTCCCCGGTTGTAGATCTTCAGCAGGAGGCGGTTCTGGCCCTTGTTGAGCCTGAGCCTGGCCCTGTCCTGGTTCTCGCCCGCGCCGCGAGACACGTTGTTTGAGAGGATCTTCTTGCCGTTCAGCCACGCGGCGATGCCGTCATCGCTGCCGAAATAGCCCATGACGTTCGCCTTCGCCCCGGCCGTGATCGTCCGGTAAAGGTAGGTGGACTCGTTGCCACCGGCCGTGAGGCCGTGCACCGCACCGTCCTGGAACTGTTGAGGCACCCAGCGAAACTGTCCCATCGGCTTCGCAACGTCCACGCCTTTCTCGGGCGGGAACACGTAAGAGAAGCCGTCGCCCTTCTTGGTCGCGAACGGCCCCGCCATGTACCACGTCCCGAGGGTCACGCCTTTGACGGTATCGGCCGCATCGGCACTCGTGCTCTGCTCCTGCTCGTACTTGAGGAGGGCCTCGCGGGCGGCGACCAACGTGTCCTGCCACGTGCCCTTCTTGGCATAATACGGCGGATCGGCGGCCTCAGTCACCGTACAGGCAACCAGCACCCAGGCCACAGCAGCAATCCACCTCCGTCCGGCCATTCCCCTCATCAGCGTCTGCCTCCTAAGCACACACTAAACCGCCATTTAACACGATGGCGGGGCCCCTCGCAAGAGACATTCCGTTTAACAACCATTCGGCGGTATGGGACCGCAGGATGTTGACCTCCTCGATGGCGTTGATGGTCCTCCGGGGCATGGCAACGATATCTGGCATGGGACGATTTCCTGCGGCTTGGCCGCACGAGCCGGGGTTTATCCCCGGCGCATCCTGGCCGGCCCCGCCGCCAACGGCCGCCGGGCATAAGTACGTGTTTAGCGTTGTCATTCTGAGGCCCGCTTGCGGGCCGAAGAATCTCGCCGTGGTCTTTGCTGTTTCGTCGTTTCCACGGCGAGACCCTTCGCTTCGCTCAGGGTGACAGCCACAACCGACACGCTAAACACGTACGGGCATAAAGCCCGGCGCTACAACCGCCTGCGCTCGCCAGAAAAACTTGCCACACCCGCCCTCCGGCGCCGGGCAGCCGACCGGTCAAGCCTCGAAGACGCCGCCCGCGACCGGCCGAGAACCGCCTCCTCCGTGCCGCACGGCTACTCCAGCGACGGCTGGACGACCTCGCCCCGGGCCTGTGCCTCGGTGTTCTCGTACGCCCCGTAGAACTCGGAGTTGCAGTCGAGCCACAGGGCAATGCGGTGACGGTCCTCGGCAGAGAGCCTCAGGCCGCGTTTCCGGTGTTTCTCGCCCTCAATGACCTGCATGAGTTTCGAGGCCCGCGCCCCGAACCCGCCGGGAATCGTCCGGCTGCCGCCGTGCACACCCGTCTTGATCGAGCCGTTCGAGACGTGGAAGTAGAAGCCGTACTTGCCGGCCAGGCTGTTGTACGACCGCGTGAACCCGCGATCGACGGCGCCGCTCAGGTCCGGGGCCTTCTTCTCCTTCCGATGACACGCCACGCAGTTGCGGTCGAGCACCGATTGGACCAGCCGCGGGTAGTTGAACGGATTCGAGCCGTCCACGTCGGGACGTATCTTCGACGGCGGGCGACCCAGCGCCAGCGGCATCCTGGCCGACAGGCGCGCCTGGGACCACTTCGGCTCGTGACAGCCCTGGCAGGTCAGACGCTCGCCCGGATGAACGTACGTCACCGACCGCATCGACTGGACGGCCATCCCGCGCTCATCGAGGGCCTGGAAGTAGATGGGCTTGCCCACGGGCGCCTCGAACCGCACGCTGCCGTCAGCCTCGACCGGCACCGTGCCGAGGACCGTCCGGGCGTTGGTCTGGTTGCCCACGCCGATGCGGGGTTTGTTGGGCGGCGCGGTGGATTTCGGCAGCAGTTGGATGATCCGCAGGGCCGCAATGCGTGTGCCCTGCGGCCAGTCGAAGTCGCCGTCGTACACGTTCATGACCGCGACGGTCGCCGGTGCGTCGGCGCCGGCCATCCGGGCGGCGGCCGTCTGCGTCGTCGCGTCGGGGATGACGGGCGGCCTCAGCCTCGGACGCATCGGTATCGGGCTCAGGCACGATATCGACCCGTCGCGGTACAGCAGTTCGCGGTTGCCGGACCGGTCGATCCAGTAGATGCCACGGTTCTTGGCATCGCGGCCGTAGACACACAGGTAATCGTCTTCGCTGAGCGGCCAGGGCGTGCCGTAGATCATGTATTTCCCGATGGGTCTGCCTTCGGCCTCGGGGAACGGCGTCTCGGGCGTCAGCCGCGACAGTTGCGACATCGCACAATCGTCCTGGCGGCCGTGGTCGATGACCAGCAGCGACCCGAAGGCGTTGCCGTGGTGCGCACCCGTCGAGGCCACGAACCGGCGCGAACCGGGGATGGCACGGATGCTCATCTCCATCCACGGCCGGCTCTCGCGCCGCTCGGGGTAGTTGCCGTGGAACGAGCGCGGGTCGCGGCCGTCGGGGTAGCACAGCCAGATGTGGTGGGCGACGTTGGTGTCGCGGTCCACGTAGTCCCACCGCGTGTAGGCGATCATCCCCTCGTTCGTCACGCTCGGATGCCACTCGTGCGTCTCGTGGAAACTCAGCGTGACGATGTCGCTGCCGTCCGGTTCCATCGAAAAAAGCGTGTAGACGGGGCAGTGGCGGCCGCAACGCAGGTACCCGCCGCGACGCAGCGAGATGAAGGCCACGCGGCCGTTCGGCAGGAAGCACGGGTCGAAGTCATCGGCGTCGCCGTCCGTGAGTTGCACGAGCCCTTTGCCGTCGGCGCCGACCTTGAACAGGTGCCAACTGATTTCTGCGCCCCACGTGTAGGTCTTCTTCGCCCGGCACTGGGTGTAGGCGAACAGGACGGTGCGGCCGTCGAACGCGAGTTCGGGCGAGAGGAACGCGCCGCCGGCCAGCGACTTTCCTTTCAGCCGCCCTTTCTCAACCACGGCGCCGGCCAGCAGGTCGGCCACCTTCGGTTTCGACTCGAACGGGTCCGAGAGGACGAACAGGCCGCCGCCGGCCTTCGCGTTGCAGCCGTAGTACTGGTCGCACATGTGGAACGGGCCGCCGGGGTCGTGTCGCGTGATGAACAGGATCCGCTTGAGGCCCAGCCGCGGGTTGGTGAAGGCGATGCGGCGGCGCAGGTTGCAGGCGGCGGCATAGAGCGCGTAGCGGCCCTTGGCGTCGTTGAGGTCCGTCTCGGCAGCCTTGGCCCGCAGTTGCGCGAGTTCGGCTTCCATGGCCGAGAGGTCCGGACACGCCGGCATGGCCTGCAGCCGGGCGAGCAGGGCCGCCGTCCGGCGAAGCACAACGTCCGCCGGGTCGCGGTCCCCCGGAAGGATCAGCGCCTGCCGGTCGAAGGCCTGCGAGGCGACACGAGCGAACCATTTTCGGTTGCCGATGTCGCGAGCCAACGCGTCGAACTCGGCCTTCGCCTCGGCGTCCAGGTCGAGCGCGACGGGGTCCGCGGCCGCCGCCACCGACAACCAGGCCGCAGCCAGCAACGCTCCCAGGGCTGTCACGAGGCGGCTTCGCATGGGCGTCGAGACCCTCCCCTCAGATGGCCGACCGGTTGACCTCGGCCGACGCCGTCGCACCGGGCATGTCCATGCGCGGCCTGGTCTTGATGGTTTCGAGGACCGGGTCGAAGGCCCGGAGAATGGCCCGGTAGTCCGGGTCGTCGGCGCTCGTGAAGACGGCCTTGCCGCACCGCTCGGTGCCGCCCGCGCCCTTGGCCAGCGGCGCGAGCAGGAAGCTGTTGAGGTGCGGGTTCTCGAGGCGTGTCCACGCTCTGCGTGGCACCTTGCCGCCCTTGTGACAGGCGGCGCACCGGCGGGAGGCGACCTCGCTCAGCGTCCGGTCGAGGCCGGCCGGGTAGATGCGCCGACAGCCCTTCGCCTTCGGGTAGGCCGTCTCGAGCGTGCCGTAGTACGGCACGTTCAGGTCGATCCAGGCAAAGACGCGGCGTCGGTCGGCGGGGGGCACGCAGGCGCGGGGCTTGCCGTCGGCGTCGGGATGGCCCGAGAGGATGACGGCGGCGACCTTGCTGGCGCAGGAGCCCCAAGCCTTGGGCGTGATGGTGAGGATGTTCGCCTCGCTGCCGTTGTACGTCGAGATCCAGTTGGTGTACGCGTTGCCGCCCCACCGCGTATCGGCCCCGTCGCGGGCGAGCGTCTCATAGGAAACGTTGAAGAAGTCGGTGGCGTCGCTGGACAGGTCCACGCCGTTCGGCGGCGTGGCGCCCCGATGGCACTTGACGCAGTGGTGGTCGAGGACCGGCTGGACGACCCGCGCGTAGTCGAACCCGGCCATGCCCCACTCGGGGGGCCTGAGGTCCTGCGGCTCGCGTTGGAGAATCTCCGGCCGGGGCAACCCCGGCCGCTCGTGCCGAGACTCGTGGCACCCGATGCAGCCCTGGGTCTCGCCGGCCATCAGGTGCGTGAAGCTGCGCATGCGCTGGACGGCCCGTCCCTCGGCGTCAAGGGCCATGAAATAGATGGGCACGCCGGCCGGCACCTTGAAATACGCCGACCCGTCGGCCTCGACCTTGGCCGTGCCCCAGACCTTCTTGGCAGCGTAAGTGGCACCGCACGAGATGGTGGGGAACTGGAACCCGAAGGTCCGTTGGCTCGTGGGGATGCGGACGGGCTTCGGCAGTTCCTGGACCACGCGGACCCGCTTGACCTCGCCGCGCTCGACGTGCGGGCCCAGCCCGTTGTACACGTCCTGCAGGTAGAGGGTGGCCCACTGCCCCTCGCGCTCCCCCTCGGGCAGGATCGACGGGACGGCCGGCGGTCGCAACCGCGCGCGGACCGGCCGCGCGCTGAAGAACCCGATGCCGTCGCGGGGCTCGACGACCACGGCCTGGCGCGTCCCCTCGTAGTCACGGACGAGAATCGTGCCGAACCGCGACACGAGGTAGTACCGGCCGTCAATCGGGTACGGGTCCTTGTACGGCCCGCGGACGTGGTTGCCGCTGCCGCGGTCGACCCGGCCGATGTCGACCTCGGGGGTAAGGTTCCGGATGGCTGCCTGGGCGTTGACGCCCCGCGTCGGGTCGATGATGCCGACCCCGCCGCGCGTCGGACCGTTGTGCGCCGTCAGCGTACACAGCACGCTCGTCGAGCCGGGTATCGACCGGGCCTCCATGAACGTGGCGGGGCTCAGCACGCGGTTGCCGTAGAACACGGACAGGCACGTGCCGTCGGGACGGATCGTCCAGAGGCTCTGGATGGGGATGGCCGGCCGGTCCACGTACTCCCAGCGAGAGTAGATGATGCGGCCGTCGTTCATGACGGCCGGCGTGAAGTCGTTCAGGTAGTTGGCGGAGATGCGGGTCACCTGCTCGGGCACCGCGGGGTCGGGCATGCGGTACAGGACGCCGACCGGCGACGTCCAGCAGTAGGCGAACTGGGCCAAACGCGTCGACAGGAACACGATGCTGCCGTCCGGCACCCAGCAGCAGTTGAAGTTGTGGTGTGGCCCGCGGGTCAGCTGCGTCAGATTCGCGCCGTCGAGGTCGATGGTGAACAGGTGGTAGGGCTCGGCGGCAGCCTTGCGCCAGCTGAACAGCACCGTCGAGGCGTCCCACGAGAGGTCGGCGTCAAGAATCTGCCCCTGGGCCGCGTCGACGAGCGGCCGCAGGTCGCCGGTCGGCACGTCGTACACGTACAGCCCCCCGCCGGGGCGGAAACCCTCGTTGTGGTACGTGTAAACGTGCGTGCAGTTGATGGGGTGACTCTGGAGGAGCAGCAGGTGCGTGAACCCCAGCCGGCCCGCCTTCAGGTCGGCCGCCAGTTCGGGCGAGTCCTTGACCGTGACCTTAGGCAGCGACCGCTCCGGCTTCGATGAGGGGGCCTTCGCCAAGAACACGCCGAGGGCCTTCTCGGGCGGCGACGTGGCATAGACGGCAATCTCCGACGCCCCCGGGTTGCTGCCACCGTACGACGAGAGGAACTTCAGCGTGACCCGCCTGGCCCGGGTCGGCTTCGCCATCTTGATGCGCTGGGGGCCGTGGCCCGGCTTCAGTCGGCCCTTGACAACGGGTTCGGCAGCGCCGTCGAGGTGGACGGTGTAGTCCTTCCAGTTCTCGACCCACTCCCAGGCGGTGCGGCCGTAGTAGACGACCTCGGCCACCGTCACAGGCTCGGGCCACTCGAGCGTGAGTTCGGCCCCGACGCGGTGCGTACCGCCCTTGACGGCCCAGGCCTTGCCGACGTCGGCGTGCGACATCGGCGGCGGGATCTTACCGTCCACGACGAACTTCGCCAGGTACTGGACGCTGTACTCCGAGGAGGCGCTGACCGTTGCCTTGGCGGCCAGGTTCCGGGGCAACTTCGGCGCCGCCCATGCCACGCCTGCAGCCAGCAACATGAGCACGCAGACCAAGCCGGCCCGGAGGATCCTGCGTCGTGGCACCATTTCGCTCCTTGTTGACCGGGCGCATCGAGACGTGCGCGCACACACTCCACCTCGAACATCCGCCTGTACATTATAACGCCATTTTCGCCGCTGTGTACCGCCGAGAAGGGGATTTTGGGACTGCGGCGGCTCGCCGGCGCAGGCGCGTCGGTCGCACGAGCACCCCTGCGGATGACAAGATCGAAACGAGAGGTCATACAGAGAGGGCAGGCGTCAGCGCATCCGACACCAGAACGTCCAGCGGCTCCAACGCAAGCGTGTCCAAGTCCAGGTCTGGTTGTGCAGCCGGTTCGCTTGCGGCGACATCGCCAACAGGGAACCAGGTGTCGAGCGGTGCTTCAGGATCCGCTTCCAGCCCAGTGCGTGCGACGGTCGGCCTCGCGGTCGCGACAGGCACTTCCGCGATGACCGGCGGCAGCGGCAAAGGGGCTTCGCCTGGCAGGGCGTCGGCATTCGACGCGGCGAAGGGGGTCTCGCGCCCGGCGACATAGAACTGCACCTCGGCCGGCCACCTGTAGGACGCGACCGTCTCGGGCGTCGGTTCGACGATAAGGTCTTCGGGAGCGTGCGGAAGGGTCGGCAGCGGGCCAATGGGCTTCAGGTCCGGGGGCGGACGAAACACCACGGGATCTTCTGTCGGTTTCTGGTCAGTCGCCTCCAGAACGGAGGCATCCGATATCCTGCCCATGAACAGCGTGCTGTTCGTACGCGTATCGCGGATCGTGTAAATGAACGGCCTGTCGGCCGTGA
>CAZEBQ010000046.1:0-18766 GCA_964510295.1 uncultured Anaerolineales bacterium
ACCGCGCTTTGGCGGCTTGATGCGCGGCGGGCAGGATTGCCCGCCGCGCAAGGTGCGCCCGAGTGGCGGTCGCCCTCCTCCTCTGGGCGCGGCGGGTCCGGAGACCCGCCGCGCGGGTTGAGAGGCCCATCTTGGGCCTCCCCTCAATCACCCTCGGACGAGCCTGCCGCTTGCCGCGCCTTGCGGACCACCGGGTACACTTCGACGAGGATCAGGGCGGCGACCATCAGAACACCGCCCACAACCTGCCAACCCGTCAGGCGGTCGCCGAGCAAAGCATAGGCGAAGAGCGCGGCAAAGAGCGGTTCGGTGACGATGATGGCGGCCGTCTGGACCGCACGGAGCCGCTGCTGGACGTATGTCTGCACGAGAAAGGCGGCGGCCGTCGCAATGAACCCCGTCACGAGCAGCGCCGGCCAGACGCCGTCCGGTCCCCATCCCGGCGGCGGCAGGACCACCGGCTCGACCAGCGGCCACACGACCAGGAAGACCGCTGCGGCGACCATCAACTGCCCCTGCGCCAGGACGAGCGCGTCATGATGCTCCGCGTGACGGTCGAGCAGCGCCACGTGGAGGCCGAAGCACGCGGCGGCGCACAGCGTCAGCACGTCGCCAGGCGCCACGCTGTTCGCCCCGGCGCCCGTCAACAGCGCGAGCCCCGCCACGCTGACACCGATGGCGCCCCACAGAGCGAGCCGGGTCCGCACGCCGAACAGAAGGCGGTTGGCCAGCGGTGCGAAGACGATGAACAGGCCCGTGATCAACCCCGTGTTCGTGGCCGTCGTGTGTCGCAGGCCGTACGTCTGGAGCAGGTACGCCGCCGCCAACACGAGCCCGATGCGGCCGCCGACCTTCAGCGTGCGCCACGTGGTCCGCCTGGCGGCAACCAGGCTGATGGCAAGCGACCCGATGACGAAGCGCACCGCCAGGAAGGACACCACGCCGTAGGTCTCGATGGGTCCCTTCATCAGCGAGAAGGTCCATCCCCACACGGCGACGATGGCCAGCAGCAGAAAGCATGACACAAGCCGGTTCATGGCAACCCATAGCGAACGCCCGCGGCGGTCCATTATCCAGTCGCAGTGCGCCGCCGCAAGAGCCGGTTCGCCGGCCCGGGGCATCCCCCCTGCAAAAGGCGCTTGCCTTTCGTCCGGCTTTTCGGTAGAGTTTGTGGTTGAAGGCGGCCGTTAAGGTAGCCAAGGGAGCCGACGGTTCGGCGTGACAGGGACGGGAGTGGCCGCCTCCCGTCGCCCATGTGCAGCAAGGAGTGTGTCATGACGCAGAAGCAGGAGATCATTGATTCATTTCGTGTCCATGAGAGCGATACCGGGTCTCCGGAAGTCCAAATCGCGCTTCTGACAACGCGGATCAACCACCTGACAGAGCACATGAAGACGCACCGCAAAGACCACTCGTCCCGGCGGGGACTCCTGAAGATGGTTGGCCGACGAGCCAGCCTCCTCAAGTACCTGGCCCGCACCGACCGCAGCCGGTATCAGGCGGTCATCGAGCGGCTGGGCATCCGCAAGTAACTCTCACACATTCGCAGGAGAACCGGCCGTCCCGCTCGCGCGGACGGCCCAAGCATGGCCATGTGACGGAACATCCTGCTGACGCATCGGACGGCGGCGGGGGCGTAAACGAATAGGCTTTGTCGGCAACGGAAAGGCGGGAAAGACAAATGGCAGTGGTACGAATTGAACGCGAAATCGCAGGACGTACTCTCAGCATCGAGACGGGCAAGGTCGCCAGGCAGGCCCATGGAAGCGTCGTCGTACAGTACGGAGACACGGTCGTCCTGGTGACGGCCACGCGGGCCAACCCGCGCGAGGGCATCGATTTCTTTCCCCTGACGGTGGAGTACCGCGAGATGACCTACGCCGCCGGCAAGATACCCGGCGGCTTCTTCAAGCGGGAAGGACGGCCCTCCGCCAAGGAAACCCTGACGTGCCGTATGATCGACCGGCCCGTGCGGCCGCTGTTCCCGGACGGGTACAAGGACGAGGTCCAGATCGTCGCGATCGTGCTGTCGGCGGATCAGGAGAACGACCCGGACCTGCTCGCGATGATCGGCGCCAGCGCGGCCCTGAGCATTTCGCCGATCCCGTGGGGCGGGCCGCTTGGCGCCGTCCGCATCGGGTTGGACGGCGACCATCTCATCGTGAACCCCACGCACAGTCAGCGTGAGACGAACGCGATGGACCTGATCGTGTCGGGGTTCGAAGATGCGATCAACATGATCGAAGTCGGCGCACGGGAAACCCCCGAGGAGCAAGTGCTGGCGGCCCTCGAGTTGGCCCAGGACGCCCTCCGGACCGTCATCGAGATGCAGCGCGAACTTGTCGAGAAGACCGGCGCCACCAAGCAGGAGTTCGCCGGCCCGAAAGACGTCTCGGCCCTCGAGACGCTCATCGAGAAGGATTTCCTCGACCCGCTCGCCGAGGCCAAGCACATCCCCGGCAAGATCGACCGCGCCCGGGCGTGCGACGCCATCAGGGAAGAAGCCATCGAGACCCTCCTCGGACCCGAACACGAAACCGAGGAGTGGACCGCCTCCCATTTCAAGGCCGCATGGTACGGCGTCGAGGACCGACTCATCCGAAAGATGCTCCTCGCCGGCGAGCGGACCGACGGCCGCACACCCGACCAACTCCGGCCCATCACGTGCGAGGTCGGCGTCACGCCGAGAACGCACGGGTCGGCCCTGTTCACGCGCGGCGAGACGCAGGCCCTCGTGCACGCGACGCTCGGCACCGGGCAGGACCAGCAGATCATCGACGGCTTGGGCGAGGAATACCGGAAGCAGTTTATGCTGCACTACAACTTCCCGCCGTTCTCGGTGGGTGAGGTCAAGTGGATGCGGGGCCCGTCGCGGCGAGACATCGGCCACGGCGCCCTTGCCGAGAAGAGTCTCCAGGGCATCATGCCGGCCGAGGACGCCTTCCCGTACACCATCCGCATCGTCTCCGACATCATGGAATCGAACGGGTCCAGCAGCATGGCGACCGTCTGCGGGGCCGCCCTCAGCCTGATGGACGCCGGCGTGCCCATCACGAACCCCGTGGCGGGCGTCTCCATCGGACGCATCTGTGACGGCGACACCGACATGCTCCTGACCGACATCCAGGGCGAGGAAGACCACGTCGGCGACATGGACTTCAAGGTGGCCGGCACCCAGAAGGGCATCACGGCGATCCAGTTGGACCTGAAGGTCCGCAGCATCCCGCTGGAGGTCTGCCGGCGAGCGCTCCAGCGCGCCCGAGAGGTCCGCCTGGAAATCCTCCGGACCATGCTCAATACCATCCCGGCGCCGCGCGACGAGATCAGTGAACACGCCCCGCGGCTGCTCCAGATCAAGATCAACCCCGACAAGATCGGCAAGATCATCGGCCCGGGCGGCAAAACGATCAAGGGCATCGAGGCCGACACCGGGGCACGCGTCGAGGTCCAGGACGACGGCACGGTCACCGTGTCGCACGTGGACGCCGCCGCTGCCAGGAAGGCCATCGAGATCATCGAGGGCCTGACCGCCGAAGTCGAGGTCGGCCGGATCTACACCGGCACGGTCGTCTCGGTGAAGGATTTCGGCGCGTTCATCGAGATCCTCCCCGGACAGGACGGCATGTGCCACGTCTCGGAACTGGCCGACCACTACGTCAAGAACGTCGGCGACGTCGTCAAACTGGGCGACACCGTCCGGGTCAAGGTCATCAACGTGGACGACACGGGCCGCGTCAAACTGTCGCGCAAAGCCGCCCTCAAAGAGGAACCGGAAGGCCAAGCCGTCTCAGAGGATGGGTAGGCGCGGCTGAAGGGCGCCCGGATGAATCCGCTACTGGTGTTCGCTCTGGGCTTGGCCGCAGGCATCGCCCTGGCCGCAGGACTCTCGATCCTGGCGACCAAGCGCGCCGAACGCCGCGCACGCGACTCCGAACGCCGCGCACGCGACGCCGAGCACCTCGCCTACGTCGGCACCCTGACGGGCGGCCTTGCCCACGAGATCCGAAATCCCCTGTCCACCCTCAACCTGAACCTGCAACTGCTGCGCGAGGACTTCCAGCACCCCGGAAGCGAGAGCGACCCGCGCCTGCTGAGCAAACTCGACGCCCTGGAGCAGGAAGCCGCACGCCTCCAGCAGATCCTCGACGACTTTTTGAAACTCGCGGGCAAACACGAGGTCCGCCTTAAAGTCCAGGCCGTCAACCCCGTCGTCGACGAACTCGTGACGTTCTACAAAGACCGGCTCGGCCGGGCGAACGTCCGGGTGCGAACCAGCCTGGCCGACGACCTGCCACCCGTGGAGATCGACGCCGCCCGCCTGAAGCAGGCCCTCTCGAACCTCATCCTCAACGCCGAGGCCGCCATGGCCGACGGAGGCGAACTCATGATCGGCGCCGAGCCCGAACGAGGCGGCATCCGCCTCCACGTCACCGACACCGGCACCGGCATCAGCAGGGAGAACCTGGACAGAATCTTCGCGCCGTATTACTCTACCCGTTCGGGCGGAACGGGGCTGGGGCTGCCGACCGTCCGACGCATCGTCCAGGAACACAAGGGCACGCTGGAGGTCCACAGCGACCCCGGTCGCGGCACGCGGTTCACGATTCATCTTCCCGCGGCCGCCGCCGTGGCCGACACGGCGTGACGGGCGCGGCAACTTCGGCGCCGCCTCCGTCGCGCGGGCAACCACCATGGCCGACGACACGCAGACAACCGAACGGGCACGCATCCTCATCGTCGAGGACGACCGGCCCCAGGCCGACGCCATCAACGAGGCGCTCGCACGCCTCGGGCACGCCTGCGTCGTCGTCACGGAACCGCGACGCGCCCTCGACCTGATCGAGGGCGACGGCTTCGACCTCGTCGTCACCGACCTCATGATGCACGACGTCGATGGGATGGAGATCCTCCAGGAAGCCAAACGCATCGACGCCGGCACCGAAGTCATCGTCGTCACCGGACACGGGTCCATCGAGACGGCGGTCCAGGCCATGCGCGACGGCGCCTGGGACTACATCACCAAACCGCTGAACCTCGGAGAACTGCGCGGACGCGTCGCCAAGGCGCTCGAACACCGGCGCCTCGTCAGACGGAACCGGCAACTGACGGCCCAACTGGACGAACGGTTCGGATTCAAGGCGCTCATCGGCACGTCGGCGGCCATGCGCCGCGTCATCGAAACGTGCCGCCAGATCGCACCCACCGACACCACCGTCCTCCTCGAGGGCGAAAGCGGCACCGGCAAGGAACTCCTCGCCAAGGCCATCCACAACAACTCGCCTCGCCGGGGCGCCAACTTCGTCGGACTCAACTGCGCCGCCCTCAGTGAAGGCATCCTCGAAAGCGAACTCTTCGGACACGAAAAAGGCGCCTTCACCGGCGCCGTCGCATCCCGCAAGGGACGCTTCGAACACGCCCACGGCGGAACGCTCTTCCTCGACGAGGTCGGCGATATGCCCATGTCCACCCAGATTAAACTCCTAAGCGTCATCGAGAACCGCGAGATCACCCGCGTCGGATCCAACGAGCCCCGACGCGTCGACGTACGCCTCATCAGCGCCAGCAACCGAAACCTCGACAACCTCGTCAAGCAGGCATCGTTCCGCAAAGACCTCTACTTCCGCCTCAAGGTCGTCCGCATCGTGCTGCCACCGCTCAGGCACCGGCGAGAGGACGTCCCCCTCCTGACCGACCACTACCTCCACCGCCTCGCCACCGAACACGACAAGACCGTCACCGGCATCATGCCCGAGGCCCAGGCCCTCCTCAACGCCTACGACTGGCCCGGCAACGTCCGGGAACTCGTCAACACCCTCGAGACCATGGTCGTCCTGGCCCGGGGCGAAACGCTCGACGTCCACGATATCCCGACCGAGATACACCCGGCGAGCGACCCCAGCGCCGCTGAAGGCCTGGCGCCCGGCATCAGCCTCGAAGACGCCGAGCGCGTACTCATCGAACGGACCCTCGACGAGACCGACGGAAACCGACAGCGAACCGCCGAAATCCTCGGCATCGGAGAACGGACCCTCTACCGCAAGATCAAACAATACGGCCTGAAATAGACGCCTGATGCCTTCCTCCAGCGTCCCGTCTCAGCCCCCTGCTCACGCCGACCGCCCGCATGGCCGATACAATGGACGTGCCTTTTGCCCCGGTCCGTCCGTACAGGCCGGCAGGGGAACAGGAAACCGGGCGTTGCGCGGCGGGTCTCCCGGCCCGCCGCGACCGGAGGACGCCGATCGCCGCTGCCGGCGCGGTGGGTCCGGAGACCCACCGCGCAAAGTGTACACGCCCGCAGAAGGACAGGAACCCGCGATGATCGCACGGTGGTGCAACCCGGCCGTCGCCGTTGCCCTGGCGTTTGCCGCCCTCGCCCGCGCAGCGCCGGCGCCTCCGCCCGCCGACCCCATCAAGGCGTTCGAGGCGCAGTACGGCGGCCGGATTGCTGCGGCGACCGCGTCGCCGGAGGCGGCCGACGACCTCGCCTTGGCCGCCGAACTGCTGGCCGCCGCCGGCGAGGCCGAGACCGACTCCGCCCTCCTGCCCCCGCTCTGCCGCAGCGCCTACGATTTGGCCGCGAAACACCTCAAAGGGCTCCGCACGGCCGTCAGGGCCATGACGTTGCTCGCCAAGACGGTGCCGCAGCAGAAGAACGCCTGCGAGGACAAGATCCTCGACGTGCACCAGAACCGCTACGCCAAGGGCCGCGGCGCCGAGAAGGCCAAGGCCGGCAAGGCCCTGGTCGAGACCATCAACCGCTTCGCCGAAGGCCGTGTGGCCGCCAACGACTTCGCCGGAGCCGCCGGCCTCTATCGCCGAGCCATGCCCTTGGCAACCAACCTCCGCGACATCGACCGCTACGAACTGAAGGCGAAACTCGACCACGCCGTCACCCGCCGGGGCTTCCAGAGCCAGGCGGAAAAACTCAAGGCCGCCCTCAAGGAGCATCCCGACGACAAGGCCGCCCGCGACGAACTCGTCCGCATCTACGTCGTCGAGTTCGACAACCCCGCCGCCGCCGCCAGGCAACTCGACCTCAAGGCCGACGACAACGCCAAGTACGTCCTCCTGGCCGGCATGTCCATCGAGCGTCTCCCCGCGCGCGCCCTCGTGGAGTTGGGACGCTGGTACCAGGGCCTGGCCGCCACGTCCAGCGCCCAGGGACGCCTCAGCGCCCTCGTCCGTGCCAAGACGTACTACGAGCACTACCTCGAGACAAACCCTGCGGCGTCCGACGCCCACGCCGACGTGACCGCCCGCCTCGGCGAAGTGGACCAGGTCCTCGCGAAGGTCGCCACCGCCATGCCCAAGGTCATCGTCCTGACGGATGTGCAGTTCAACACCCGCCATGTGAAGGACTTCCCCCAGGCGGCCAACGTCGGCGCAGGCGGCAAGGCCTTTGCGTCGAGCCACTGGGGCGGCCGCCTTCCCCAGAACGTCTTCGGCGGAGCCCGGACGGGCACGACCTGGTCTCTCGACGGGCCAAAGGGGTGGTTCCTCGCCAAGTGGGAGCCGCCCGTCCGAGGACGCTACATCCTCGTCTTCGGACGCAACGGCAAGCCCGGCACCGACTCCTGGGGCAATGCCGCCGTGGCCGTCAACGGCAACCGGCCCACCAAGATCGAAGCGATGAGTTCCGGAAAGACCCTGATCGTGGACCTCGGACTGGTCGTGCCCCTCACGTCGGTTCGGTTCACCATCAGCGGCACGACCTACCCCGGCCTGGCCGCCATCGAAGTCCATCCCGAGGCACCCCCCGCCGCCACAACCCAATCGTTGACACCCGCCGCCGCACCGGAAGAGTAGGAACCGCGGCCCACCCGCCGCCGGAAACTGCTGCCACACCCGGGGCGCTGTGACGGCAGCACAATGGTTGACGTCGGTTGCGGCAAACCGATAGAATAAGGGGGTCATCGGAACCGTCCATTCTCCGGAAGAACGGAGGTGTCGCCATGGCACGTCGACTCCAAACCCGTCTTGCTGCGACCGTTGTCCTGCTGGCCCTGTGCCCCGCCGTGGGCGCCGCCCCACGAGTTCCTGCGAAACGTACCGCAAAGACCGAGACGCCCCCCGCGGTGACCGCTGTCGGTCGCGACGACAGCATCGAACTGCCGGCCGACGACTGGATCCATCTCCTGCCGCTCGTCATCCCCGAACGAGACGACCTGTACACGCGGAAAGATTGGCAGCGCGCGGGAAACGCCCTTCTGACGGTGCCCAAGCAAGACAGCACAGCCGTTCTCACTATCCCGGTCATCCCTCGGGGCAGTTATCAACTCGAAGTGACCTTCATGCCCGCTACCGGCACCGGATACACCTACATCATCCTGCCGGCCGGAGAGGGCTCCGCCGCCCTCGCCCTGTGTGACAAAGACTCCAGAAGCGCCTACGAAGCCAAACAGCAAGGCGCCGAGACCATCCATGGCATCAGCGGACTTGAGGTCATCGAGGGCAAGAACGCCTGCGCCAACGGCACCGGCCGCAAACTCACCTTGCTCCCCAAAACCGTCCATACCGTCCAGGTGACGGTCAACCGCGACGACGACAGAGGCCGGGTCACCATCACCGCCACGCTCAACGGCAAGCAACTCGTCCGATGGACCGGCAAGCAGGAACTCCTCTTCGCGGTGTATCAGCGGCACAAGAAGCACCTCGGCATTGCCGCCCGGCACGGAGCCGTTTCGTTCCGCTCCGTGCGCCTCAAGATGCTCTCGGGCAAGGCATACGCCGAACTTCCCGATAAACGAAAGGAGCCGCCCAAGGTCGGAAGCGGACGCATCAAGATCCGCCGCACCGCGCCCCAATAGCGCGGTTCACGGCGCCCGGCATCACGTCGCGCCGGCGGCAGCGTACGACGATTCGCCCATAAGCGCCGCGCCGGCGACCTCAGCCAAAGCGGTTCTCCTTCCGTGGACCTCCTGCGCCCGAAGGCACAGCCCGGCCGATGGTCAGGACGGGGCCGGCTTCGGCTTGCGGATGGGCAGCCCGGGGTGGCGGAGCAGGTGCCACGCCTCCCGCAGCGTCGAGAGGATATGGCCGAGACGGACCGTGCTTTCGCCGCCCGCACGGGGCCTGTGCGTCACGGGAACCTCGTCGACCCGGTAGCCGAGGACGTTCGCCTTCGCCAGGACCTCGGCATCCACGAAGAACGCCTCGGACGCAATCGTGACCTCGTTGAACACCTTCCGCCGATACAACTTGAACGCGCAGTCGCAGTCGCGCACGCGCACGCCGAAGACGAGGCCGATGAACGTCTTGAACCCCCACGAGAAGACCTTCCGCATCCACGGGTCGCGGCGGTCGGCACGGTAGCCCGTAACGATGTCGGCCTCGCCGATGCCGTCGGCCAGCAGACGGATCTCCGACGGATCGAACTGGCCGTCGGCGTCCATGTAAAAGACGAGCGGCATCTGGGCACTCGTGAAGCCGGAGCGAAGCGCCGCCCCGTATCCCCTGTTGGGCCGATGATGGATGACGCGGACCTCGGCCAGACGGCCGGCCAAGGCGTCGGCCAGTTGACCCGTTGAGTCGGTCGAACCGTCGTCCACGATGATGATCTCGAACCGGTCGCACAACGTCGCGAGCGCCTCGTGGAGCGATTCGGTCACGTCCCGGAGACACGCCTGCTCGTTGTACGCCGGCAGGACGGCGCTGATGGCAGGCTTCGGTCTTGCGGAGCGCGACGTCTTGCTCATGGCCGGCCCGGCCCCTCCGTTCTTAGAGACACCTCCAGGAGCACCATCGGCCGGCGATGACCCGGCGGGGTCTCGTCCACCAGACGCCACGCGATGCCCGGATCGGCCCATCGACCCCTGTCGTACGCCTTGCGGTCCATCACCACCAGCCACGGCCGCCCCGTCGCGAGATCCTGCTTCAGGTACCCGACCATGTCGGGCCGAACCTCCAGGCCGATGGTAACGCGGTGCAGCATGAAAGCCAACTCGTGGCACTCGCC
Source organism: uncultured Anaerolineales bacterium (assembly GCA_964510295.1). Taxonomy (GTDB): domain Bacteria; phylum Planctomycetota; class Phycisphaerae; order FEN-1346; family FEN-1346; genus JAUVZF01. Next base: position 9,959 of record CAZEBQ010000046.1, read on the forward strand.
CACCGCCAGGAAGATTCGCGTCCGCGGACCCCGCTCCCTGGCATGTAACGACGCGACCGTCGCAAACGACGCCAGGCCGCGCGCCTGGCCGAGCACCGGCACGATCATCTCCACGAACAGCACAAACGCCAGGGCCGTGGTCCCGACCATCAGCGCGACCGTGGGCAGGGGCCGGTCGCGCCGAATCAGGACGACCGAGGCCGTGGCGCCGATCATCATCGGCCCCGCCAACAGCACGGCGATCCATTCACGGTCGGCAATCAGTTCGGCCACGGCGGCGAACGTCGCCTGGTCGGTCCGGTTGTGGAACCACTCAAACAGATGCTCGCGAACCGACCCGGACAACGCAACCAGCACAAACCCCAGCGCCAGAAGGAAGGCCGCCACCGCGACGACCGTCAGCGCCGCCTCCACCCACTTCCGAAGGGCCCCCTCCTGCCGGTGGGCCCCGAGGTAGTAGTCCAGAAAGTACCCGATCAGCAGCGCCGCCCCCGGATACGCCACCAGCAGGTACTCGTCTTTGCGGAACGAGACCGCCGAGAAGAAGACGAACGACCCGACGAACCAGACCCCCGGAAAAAGCAGCCGACCCAGATGGTCGCGCGATACACGCCGCCACGGCTGCACGAGCGCGCCCGGAAGAAACACCACCCACGGGAACAGATCCCGCGCCATCGCCGGAAAGTAGTACCACCAGTACGTGCTGTCCTCAAAGGGGCCGGTCCCCGCCGCCCGACCCAAGACGTGCACGCCCCAGTACACGCGGCTGAACTCGCCCGCCGTCGCAACGTGGGCCGCAATGTGCCACGGCGCCGCCACCGCCAGCAGCACGAGCGGCCCCGTAATCGGCTTCAGGCGCCACAGCGGACGCCAGAACCCCTCTTCCCGCATCCGGACCAGCAGATACAGCCCCACCACCAGCAGCGGCACGACCAGCGACGTGGCCTTGACCAGCGTCCCCAGACCCGCCAGCGCCCAGAACAGCCAATACTGCCACTCGCCCCTTCCTGCGCGGCGGGTCGGAGCCTGCCCTGAGCCTGTCGAACGGGAACCCGCCGCGCGGCCGCCCGCTCGCTCACGCTCGCGGCTGGCAACACCACCACGTGCCGCCGTGGCGCCGAGACGCGCGCGTGCGAAAAACAGGAGCGACCCCGCCACGCACGCCGCCAGCATCGGGTCCAGGACGCCCGCCCGGCTCCACCACAGCACCTTCGGCGTGCTCAGAAGAACCAAGCCCGCGATGAAGCCCGTGCGGACCGAGACGAGCGCCTTGCCCAGGTAGAAGACGATAACCACCAGCGCCACCAGGCCGACGACGCTCGGCAGGCGGACCGTCAGGTTGGTCACCTCGCCGCAGACGGCGCTCGCCCCCGCGACCGCCCAGTAGTAAAGCGGCGGTTTCTGATAGTTCAGCCCCGGTGGCGCATCCGCCGAGAACTGCGGAACCAGCCACGGGCTCGGCCTCCCGGCCGGCCACCCGCCCGAGGAGAGCATGTGCCGGGCAACCCGCGCGGCCCGGGCCTCGTGGGCGATGAACAGGTCGCGGTCGGCCGTCCGGTACAGGGCAAGTGCGGTCGAGAGAACGATGAGAAGCAGCAGGAGAAGGGCCTGGCGGCCTCGGGCAACTGCCGGCGAGTCCGCCCGGCCGAGCGCCGGTTCGTCGAGCCCTGTATCGGTCACCATCCGCTCCGAAGAAGACGCCGACAGACCGGCCCGATCACGTCTCGAACGGCCATCCCGCCGCCAGGATCGCCTCGCAGACGCGCAGGTCCTCGGGCGTCGTAATCTTGATGTTGGCCGTGTCGCCACGGACCATCATGACGGTCTGGCCCATGGCCTCGACGAGTTGGGCATCGTCGGTCACGCTGCCGACCATGTCGCCGCGCCGCCCGTAGGCCTGGGTGATGATCTCGCGGCGGAACACCTGGGGTGTCTGGGCCATCCAGAGCCCTCGGCGCGGCACGGTTTCGACCACGCGGCCGCCCTTGGCAGCCGTCTTGATCGTGTGATCGACCGGCCGGCCGACGACCGCAGCACCGTACTCGACGGCCACACGAAGCGCCTCGGCGATAACGGCCGGCCGAATGAGCGGCCGGACCGCATCGTGAATCGCCACCAGTTCCGTGCCGCGGTCCGACGCCTCCAGCGCCAGCGCCACGCTCTCGGGCCGCTCGCCGCCGCCCGCGATGAACGCCAGACGCCGGCCTTCGGGCGCCAAGCCGCCGAACGTTTCACCGGCCCACTCGACGAGGTCGGCGGAAACCGCCACGATTACCTCGGCAACCGCCTCAACCGCCGCGAAGGCACTCAGCACGTGCGCGAGCACAGGCCGGCCCGCCAGGTCCACGAAGACCTTGCTCGCCTCGGCGGGTGCACCCGACGCTTCGCTGAACCGGCGGCCGGCGCCGGCCGCGGCAATGATGACACTGGCTTGGGGTACTGGCATGGTGTTACGGGTCTCCCTACGCCGACCGAGACGACCTGCCGAACAGACACGCGCGCCGCGCAAGCGCGGCGGCTAAACGGCGCGAGTCGGGCCGAGCGCCGTGCTCAGGATCGCCGTCGGTCGGGGGCCGCCTGCAGGCGTCCGAAGATCATCCGCCCGGCGCTCTTCTGAAGCACGTTCGTCACCGTGATGGTGACCGACTGGCCGATGCGGCTTTGCCCGTCCTCGACCACGACCATCGTGCCGTCCTCCAGGTACCCGACGCCCTGGCCTTCCTCCTGGCCGGGCTTCAGGAGGGTCACGTCCATCTCCTCGCCAGGCATGACGGCCGGCTTCATGGCGTTGGCCAGGTCGTTGATGTTGATGACGTCGACGTGGGCCAGCCTGGCCACCTTGTTCAGGTTGTAATCGATGGTCACGATGCGTCCGCTGCAACGGGACGCCAGGTTGACAAGCATCTCGTCGGCGCCCTGTCCCGTCCGGGCTTCGACGTCGGCGTCCTGGATGCGGATGTCGACGTCGGTCATCGTCTGAAGGCGGTTCAGGATATCGAGCCCCCGGCGTCCGCGGTCCCGTTTCATCTTGTCTCCCGAGTCGGCAATCGTCTGGAGTTCGTGGAGGATGAATCGCGGAACCACCATCGGCGCATCGAGGAAACGGGTTTCGGCAATGTCGGCGACGCGGCCGTCGATGATGACGCTCGTGTCCAGCAACAGCGGCCGGCCGCCCTTCTGCTGCTTGGCGAACTCGATGTACGGGATGATGAAGCGGAAATCGTCCTTCGTCTGCAGGATCAGCGAGATCGCCAGGTACGACGTGATGGCCGCAATCGCAACCTTCACCGGGTCTTTCACGTCGTCCGGGATCCAGGTGGCCATATCGACCACCGGCCCGAGGAGCATCGTCACGACCAGGCCCACGAGCAGCCCGAAGAAGACGGCCGAGATCACGCTGATGTTCTTGCGCCGAAAGGCAACGTCGAGAACGATGACCACGACGGCCACGCCCCCAAAGCCGAGCATGCTCGTCAGTTGCTTCCCCTCCGCAACCGCCCCGCCGAACACATACCCCCCTGCCGCCATCATCAGGAAGAACAACAGCCGGATAATGAAGACCAGCATCGCGGGACCCTCCAGAATGCGAGGTATAATACGGGCGATTATTATAGGGATGCCGGCCGCCGGCCGCAAGCATTCGCGCACCCCCAAGGCCATGACGCCGCACCAGCAGAATGGCGTGGCCACCCGAAGTGGGGTGGCCATGTGTCGCGCGCGAACCCATCCGCGCAAAACACCTTCGCAACGTTATCGCACCAGGTGCGACCGTAAGGGAGCGGAGGCGCTCAGCGCCCCCCGCCGCCTCCACCCCGGCCGCCCCCACCCCGGCCGCCCCCGCCTGGACCGCCGCCCCGACCCCCGCCCGGCCCGCCGCCACGATCCCAACGACCCTCGTCGGGACGGCGATCCTCGGGCAGCGGAATATACGGCGACCACTCAAACGGCAGCACGCAGATGCCCTGGTGCTCGCCCGTGTTGAAGTTCGAGACCACCGTCGCCGCCAGCGCGAACCACGTGTTGGGCTTCGGCACCTTACGGCCGGGCAGCGGCCCCTTGCCGCCGTCCCCAAGCAGGTCCTCCACGCGCACCGCCGCCAGCGACTGCGTGTTGAGCGACTTCAGCAGCAGGTACCGACCGTCGGGGCCGTTGATCTGTTCCTGGACCTGGGCGTAGAGGATAATGCCGTACGGCATCCTGGTCTGCGGCTGGACCAGGTTCAAACTGCCGAGAAAGCCCACCGCCCGTCGCAGGTTTCGCCCCACCTTCGCCAGCCGCGCCAGCATCTCAATGCCGTACTTGCGGACCTGCGATCGCGTCCGCTCGTTGATGCGGGGCGCCCACGCGACGCGGGTCCCCTGCACGGCCCATTCGCCCAGCATGTCGTACACCTCGGGGCTGATGTGCATGCCCGTGCCGAGACACGTCGGGCACAGAGCGTCGCCGAAGATCCATCTGCCGTCGACCTCGCCCTTCCCCCCGCACCGTCTGCAGACCAGTGCGGCGGTGATGGCACGGCTGGCGCGCAGAAACTCCTGCTCGTTCGTCGGCTCGCCCGGCAGGCGAAGCACATCGACCGGCCACAGCGGCGCCGGCAGGGCGGTCAGGGCCTTCAGTTCCGGCGACGTTGACAGAAGCGACTTGCGCAGCGTGCCGGCCGGCATCGCCAACGCCACCCGAAGACCCTTGGCGGCCACGTCGAGACGCACCGCGAGCACCGTGCCGTCGGCGTCGAGGACCGGTGCGCCGCTCGCGGCGTCGATGCGGCCGCCGTCGACGCGGAGAAAGGCATCAACGCCTTCCGGCAGAGCCACGCGCGAGCGGCCTGCCACGTCCTGGATCGTCGGCCCGCGAACAACCCGGCCGGCCGTCACGTCCAACGCCTCGCCCCAGCCCCATCCTGCAGTCACCACACTGCGGGCGCTCTCGAACGTGGGAAGTCCCGGCGCCAGCGGAAGCCCCGTCTGGGCAGAGAGGCCCGACTCGACCCTCAGCGCCGCCAGCCCCAGCGCCGGGTCGGCCATGCCGAACTGCGTGACCGTGGCCGTGGCGCCGCCGTGGAACCGGAGCGTTGCCCGTTTGACGCCGCGGTGTTTCAGCGCGCCCAGGTCGCAGACGACAAACCGCCCGTCCCCGATGAGGAAACCCGTGGAAACCGACTGCGGAATGCCCCACGCGTTCTCAACGGTCACCGTGCAGACGGCCGGCTCGGCCTTCTCGCGGAGAACCTTCGGATTCGCGCTCGCGGTCGAGGCAGCCCGTGCCGGCACCACACAGAAGGCGAAGCACAAGACCCAGAAGGCAGTCACCGTGCGCCAACGCATGTGAACTCCTCCCTTCATCGGCTGGGCGAACTCTGTGCACCCTCACCATGTACAACGACCAGGGGAGGAGTCGATTTCAAGGAAATGCCGGATTCTGCCGCATCCCCGATGCGCAACCGCACCGGCACCAGCGGCAAAGCACTACGACGCTACCTCGAGGTCAACGTGGACCGCCAGGTGACGGAAGCCGGCCCGGCAGATCCTCCCTCGGCAAAGGCCGGACGGGCGCGGCAGGACGCGTCGGAATCCAGCCGAACGGGAGCACGTACACCGGCCGGGATGGCCTCGGCTTCGGCAAGAACAACTCGGCTGCGGGCCCTTTCCGTGACGCCCGCCTGCCCGCGCCCGGCTTCGGCGAGGCCGACTCGCTCGGTCCGGCCTCCGGCGAGGCCGGCTCGGTCGGGTCGGCCTTTGGCGAAACGGCCTCGGCCGCGCCAGGCTTCGCAGGGTCGGGGGCGCCCTGCGTGCTGAATCGGGCCAGGGCCGCCCCGGCGAGCACAATCCAGGTTCCCACCTTCGGTTCCGCCGGGCTTCCGACCGGTCCCGGCGTGGTTGGTTTGTCCACGGCGGTCGCGCGAAAGGCCACCGGCGCGCTGAACCGACCGGTCTCCAGGAACGTATACCGGCCCTCGGGTCCCTCGACCGTTTTGCTGACGCGCGCTGCGATGACGATGCCGCGGCAGAAGACCTCCTCCATTCCGATCATGTCAACCGCGACCGCCCTGCCCCAGGCTGCCCGGAATCGGGGTCCGGCAGCCGCCAGTTGCTTGAGCCTCTCGATCCCGGCAGCCAGGATCGCTCGTCTGTCGCGGGCCTCGAGGCCCTCGGCCCAAGCCACCCGCGTGCACGCCAAGGCCATTTCCGCCAGATTGTCGTACACGCCCGCGACGCACGCGATACCCTCGCCCCGACAGGCGTGACACGTCGTATAGTACGACGTAATAACCCCAGAGTCCACGCTGAGACTGCGGCCCCTGCCCTTGCAGGTCCGGCACACCATGCTGTCCTTGGCGGTCTGGGCAATGCGGCCGAACTGGGGCACCGTGACCGGCTCGCCCTCCAGGCGAAGGACCGGCACCCCCCATGCGGTTTGGGGAAGCAGCGTCAGGGGCTTCAGTTCACGCTTCGACGAGAACAGCGCGTTCCACAACGCCGTGGCAGGGACCACCAGGGGGACGGGAGCGCCACGGCTCATCACGTGAACCCGGACGCCAAGAACCGTTCCCCCCGCGTCCAGGACCGGCGTGCCGGCCAGAGAGGCCACGTCGTGGCCCACGATCCGGAGAAATGCCCAGTCGGCCCGAGGGAGGCTGGTGCCGGTCCGCAGCGCAAGTTCCACCATCCTCGGCCCCGCGATGAGACGGCCCGTGGCCAATCTCAGTTCATGCCCCTGCTCCCAGCCCATTCGGGCCACCTTCGCGTTGCAGCCGGGCGGCGGCGCCGTCCGGACCACCGTCAGCCCCTTTCGGGCAGAGACGCCCCCTTTCAGATGCAGGGCCGCCAGACCGCTGACCGGATCGGCCATCCCAAACTGGTCCGCCACCACCTCCGAGCCGTCCTGGAACCGGATGACCGCACGCGCCGTGCCCGGTTGAACCAGCGCACCGAGTTCCGTCACGACGAACTGACCGTTGCCCAGGACAAACCCGTACGCGAAGGCCAGCGGCACACCCCAGGCGTTCTGGACCACCACCCGGCACAGGCTCGGCGCCACTTGGGCCTGAGTGGCCAACTCATTGAGAACGGACGCCGCAGACGCTCGTCTCGACCCCGCACCCGCTGCGGCCAGGCAACACAACAAACCACTGAGGATTGTCCGCCGAATCCACACGACTGCTCCCCCACCTCTCAAGGACCCATCCGCCGGTTCACTTACTACCGGTTCACTTACTATACGAGGCCGGTGCAGGGAACCGCAACCCCCTGGCAAGCGCGGGGCCTGCCACCCACCCCCGGCGGAACACCGGCCAGGGCACAGCGCCTGGGGAACCTACCTCTCCTTCAGGTTCAACGGTCCCGGCACCGAACACGGCCTCCACTCGAACGGCAGCACGTACACGCCGTGGTACCGGCCCACCTCGAACCGCGACAGCACCGACCCCGCCAGGACGACCCACGACTTGTCGGCCGGTCGGCGGCCGCCGCCGGACGGTCCCTTCCCGTCGTGCCCCATCAGGTCCTGCTCTCGGACCACCACCATGTAGTTGGTGTGCAGCGGGTCCAGGATGACGTACACGCCGTCCGGACCGCTGATCGTGTCGCGGACCTCCGCGAAGACGATCACGCCGCGCGGCGACGGGTTCCCCAGACGGTTGAGGTCGCGGCCGGTGACCTCGGAGTGGGCCTCCCGGAAGCGACGCCCCGACAGCATCAGCCACTTGAGCATTTCCTGTCCGGCGGCGCGGGCGGTGCCCTGGGCGCGGCCGCCGGGCCTCGGCGACCAGACCACGCGGGTCCCCTGCTCGGCCCAGGTGGCCAGCAGTTCGTACACGCCGCTCTCCAGGGCGACGCCTTCGCCATGACACCGGGGACACTCGACCTTGTCGTCCCACCGCTTCTGGTCCTTGGCGCGGACCATCCCCCTGCCCTTGCACTCGGTACAGACGACGCTCGCCCGGACGTGGTCGCGGACGCGGGCAAAGCCGTCCGGATTCGGCGGCTTTCCCGACAGGCGCAGCAGATGGACCGGCCAGAGCGGATCGGGCAGATCCGAGAAGGCCCGCAGCCGGGGCTCCGACTCCAGCAGTGACCGCCGGAGCGACGACGCCGGCATCGCCAGTTCAACGCTCACCCCCGGGGCCGCCACGTCCAGACAGACCGCCAGGACCGTGCCCCGCCAGTCCACCACGGGGGACCCGCTCGCGGCCTCGATGCGGCCGCCGGCCATCCGCAGGAAGAATTCCACGCCGGCCGGCGGGTTGACGCGCGTCCGGGCCGCCACACGACGGATCTCCGGCCCGCGCCAGACGCGGCCGGTCACGACCTCGATCTCCTTGCCCCACTGCCACCCCGCCGCCGCAATCGCACCGATGCCGTCCAGCGCGGGAAGATGCGGCGCCAGAGGCAGGCCCCTGCGGCGCGAACGGCCCGAACCCACACGAAGCGCCACCAGACCCAACGCCGGGTCCGCCATCCCGAATTGGGTGCAGACCGCCGTGCTGCCGTCGCTGAAGCGGAGCGTTGCCTTCGCGGCGGCCGGCTGGGCCACCACCCCAAGGTCCGTGACGGCGAACCGGCCGTCACCCAAAAGGAACCCGGTGGCGACCGCCAACGGCACGCCCCACGTGTTCTCGACCATCACGAGGCAGACGGCGGGTTCGGCGGCGGCGCGGATGTCGGCCGGATCGATCTTCGTCACGACCGACTGGGCCTGCACCAAGACCGGCGCCATCGAGAGGAGCAAGACGGATGCAACCAGAGGGCGTACCCTCATGGGTGTGGCTCCACGCTACGGCAAGACCGTGCGCCATTCCCCCGCCGGGCG
>CAZEBQ010000047.1:0-18718 GCA_964510295.1 uncultured Anaerolineales bacterium
TAAACGGCGCCCGGTTCGGTATCGTTTAGCCGTCGGCGGCACGCCGACGGGAATGCGCGTCGATGCACCAACGGCAACGACCGTCGCCGTACCGGCGACGGCTAAACGCGGCGCGGTCGGGTCGCAAATCGCTGCGTTGGATGGCGTTGGCGCGCAAAAAGGCGGGGCTCGTCGGTCCGCTTGGCGACCGGATGTGTCGGCAGGGGACATCCGCCGGTCGCAAACGGGTATGATGACGAGCCCGCGTCGAGGTGTTCGTTACATCAGGTGTTACTGCCGGCGACGGCCTTTCGCGGGCCGGTCGCTTTGGCCCCTGGGGCCCTTACCTTCTTCGCCCGGCTGTTGCGGCCGCATTAGCCCCATGATGGCCCGCATCGTGATCATCCGAGCGGTCCTTTCGTCGTCGGGCTTGAGATTGAGGGCCTCCATGACCTTCGCCTGGAACGCTGCCAAGGCGTCCTTGAGGTCCTTCCCAACGTCTCCCTTCATGAGGGTTGCGAGCTTGACGCGTTGGCCCTCATTCAACTCGACCCTGGGCGGGCCTCCGCGTCGGGCGTCGGCCGGCGGGCCGCCTTCCCGCCCGCGGACGCGTTCGCCTCTGGCGCGCGGCTGTTCCGCTTGGGCGTAGACCACCAGGGCGGTGCCTCCGGCCAGGATCACGGCCGCAAGGCTGATTAACAGAACCTTTCTCATGTTCGCTCTCCTTTCATACGACGTTCGCAGTGCACTGGGTTACCCGATACACTCCCCACTTTACCTGTTCTAAACGGCAACCGCGGGGGCTTATTGCAGGAAAGTGCGAGGCTTGGCGATCCGGTTGACGGCTGCCGGTGGGCGTGTGGTCTCTACTCGGCCGCCTCGCGCGGCGTGGCCTCGACCGCGAGGTCACCGTCGCGGACGGAGACGCTGACGGTGGCCCCGTCGGCAATCTCGCCGGCGACGATCGCGCGGCCGATGCGGGTCTCGAGCCCGCGCTGCATGTAGCGCTTCAGCGGCCGCGCACCGTAGACGGGGTCGTAACCGGCGTCGGCGATGAAGTGCCGGGCGTCGTCCGAGAGTTCCAGGCGGATGTTGCGGTCGTGGAGGCGCCGCTGCAGGTCTTCGGCCAGGAGGTCGACGATCCTGAGGATCTCGTCGCGCGTCAGGGGTTTGAAGAGCACGATGTCGTCGATGCGGTTGAGGAACTCGGGCCGGAAGGCGGCGCGCAGTTCGCGCATGACCTGCTCGCGTGCGGCGTCTTTAATCTCGCCGGTCTCGGTCACGCCTTCGGCCAGGAACTCGGAGCCGAGGTTCGAGGTCATGATGACGACCGTGTTCTTGAAATCGACGGTGCGCCCCTGCGCGTCGGTGATGCGGCCGTCGTCGAGGATCTGCAGGAGCACGTTGAAGACGTCGGGGTGGGCCTTTTCGATCTCGTCGAAGAGGACCACCGAGTACGGTTTGCGTCGGACGGCCTCGGTCAGTTGCCCGCCCTCCTCGTAGCCGACGTACCCGGGCGGTGCGCCGACGAGGCGCGACACGGTGTGCCGTTCCTGGTACTCGCTCATGTCGATACGGACGATATTCTCTTCGGTGTCGAAGAGGGCCTCGGCCAGCGTCCGTGCGAGTTCCGTCTTCCCGACGCCGGTGGGTCCGAGGAAGATAAACGACCCGATGGGCCGCCGCGGGTCCTTGATGCCGCTGCGGGCGCGGATGACGGCGTCGGCCACCAGGGCGACGGCCTCGTCCTGTCCGACGACGCGCCGGTGCAGGATCTCGTCGAGGCGGAGGAGTTTTTCGCGCTCGCCCTCCACCAGCCGCGCCAGCGGGATGCCGGTCCAACAGGCGACGATCTCGGCGATCTCGTCCTCGGTGACCTCTTCGCGGAGCAGCCGCCCGGCCCCGTGCTTCTCGGCGAGTCGGGCTTCCTGCTCCTTGAGGGTCCGTTCGAGTTCGGGCAGCCGGCCGTGTTGGAGTTCGGCGGCCTTCTCGAGGTCGTACTCGCGCTGGGCCTGCTCGATGGCTTGGCGTGTCTGTTCGATCTCTTCGCGAACCTTCTGGACGCGGTGGATCGACTCCTTCTCGGCGTCCCACTGGGCCCGCATGGCGTCGGCCTTGGTCTGCAGGTCGGCGAGTTCCTTGCGCAGCGCCTTCAGTCGGTCCTTGCTGGCCTTGTCCTTCTCCTTCTTGAGGGCGGCTTCCTCGATTTCGAGTTGCATAACGCGCCGGGTGGTCTCGTCGAGTTCGGCCGGCATCGAGTCGATCTCGGTGCGGATCATCGCGCAGGCCTCGTCCACCAGGTCGATGGCCTTGTCGGGCAGGAAGCGGTCGGAGATGTACCGGTTCGACAGGACCGCCGCCGCCACCTGGGCGTTGTCCTGGATCTTCACACCGTGGTGCAGTTCGAATCGCTCCTTGAGGCCGCGCAGAATACTGATGGTGTCCTCGACCGTCGGCGGGTCGACGAGGACGGGCTGGAACCGGCGTTCCAGGGCGGCGTCCTTCTCCACCTGCTTGCGGTACTCGTCGAGCGTTGTGGCGCCGATGCAGTGCAGTTCGCCGCGGGCGAGCATGGGCTTGAGCATGTTGCCGGCATCGACGGCCCCCTCGGCCCGCCCCGCGCCGACGACGGTGTGCAGTTCGTCGATGAACATGAGGATGCGGCCGTCGGACTGCTTGACCTCGCCGAGGACGGCCTTGAGGCGTTCCTCGAACTCGCCGCGGTACTTCGCCCCCGCCACCAGGGCGCCCATGTCGAGGGCAAAGATGGTCTTGTCCTTGAGCATCTCGGGCACGTCGCCGCGCACGATCCGCTGGGCCAGGCCTTCGACGATGGCGGTCTTGCCGACGCCCGGCTCGCCGATGAGGACGGGGTTGTTCTTGGTCTTGCGCGACAGGATGCGGATGACGCGGCGGATCTCGGCGTCGCGGCCGATGACGGGGTCGAGTTTGCCCGAGCGCGCCTCATCGACGAGGTTGCGGCCGTAGCGCTGGAGTGCGTCGTAGGTGCCCTCGGGGCTGGCGCTGGTGACCCGCTGGCTGCCGCGCACCTCCGACAGCGTTTTCAGGAACCGGTCGTGCGTGACGGCGAACCGGGCGAGGATCTTGCCTGCGGGCGAATCGCCGGCCGCATCGATGATCGCCAGCACGACGTGCTCGACCGAAACGTAGTCGTCGCGGAGCCGTTTGGCCTCGTCCTCGGCCTTGACGAGGACCTGGTTCAGCCGCCCCGTGACGTAGACGTTGCCCGGCCGCGCGCCGGGGCCGCCCACCTGCGGCCGTCGCTCCAGTTCGCGTCCGAGTTCGGCCCGCAGCGCGTCTACGGCAACGTCCATCTTATTCAGGAGGCGCGGCAGGAGTCCTTCGGGTTGGTCGGCGAGGGCGGCCAGCAGATGCTCGACATCCACCTCCTGGTGCCCGCGGCGCACCGCGAGCGACTGGGCGTCGTGCAGCGCCTCCTGGCATTTCTGCGTCAGGCGATTGGGATCCATGATGTCTGCCTCCTTATCCGTGGGTGTAGGCCGGGGCGTGCCCCGGCATCTGTGCATAGCGTCTCCGACCTGTTCAATGGCAAACGCGGTGCCATGCCCCGGAGGCCGTTTCCAGACCCGATAGAGCGTTTTGGCAGCCGAGAGCGGGGATTTCTCGGCTGACGGCTATGCCATTTTGGCAGAAACAGCCGGTCAATTGGCTACGACGACAACTCGCGAATCGTTCTTGTTGCCATGTTACGGACTTGCGGGTCTTGTTCCGTCTCGAGGAGTTTCTTCATATGGGCAATGGCCCGCTTGTCGCGCATCCAGCGAAGTCCGTTGGCGGCCTTGTAACGGACGTCCTTGCTTTCGTCCGAGAGCATTTCGACCAGGCGGTCGTACGCTTGCCTGGCTTGAATGCGTCCTAGCGTGACGGCGGCTTGCGCTCGGACCCGGGCAACGGCATCCTTGGTGGCCTCGAGAAGTGGCGGAATGACTTTCGGGTCGCCGCAGCAATCCAGAGCGCCTGCGGCGTACTCTCGTATCTTCGGGTTGCTGGCCTTGAGTTTTGTGACGATGGCCGCCGTGGGCATGCGGTTATTGAAATCGCGGGCCAACAGCAGGGCTTCGCATTGCACCTTGACGTCGGGGTCATCAAACAGTCGGACCAAGTGAGGGGTCACTTCCTTCGGGGCCGCACGGGCGGCGCCCCTGATGGCGTAGCGGCGCACCGTGGGCGATGGGTCTTTCAGGGCCGCAAGGAGACCCTCCTTGGCGGGTGGATATGGATGGTCGAAGAAGAAGCCAACGGCAAATTCGCGTTCCGATTCGTCCTCAGACTTGAGCATGGCCAGCGCGCGGTCGATGATCTTCTGTGACGACTTTCGGTAGCAGCGACTCCCGATGAACCTCCCGCCTGCGACGCCGCGCAGACGCTCGTCGGCACTCTGGCTCATCATCCAGAGCATCGTTTCCTCGTCGCCTGTCAGGGCTACACACCACCGAGCCTGTTTTCGCATCTCCGGATCGGGGTCTTCGAAGAACGGCTGCATGAGAGCCTTGATCTCGGTTGCGTTGCCCCACTGTTTGGCCCCCAAGGCGGTTTCCGCAATGATGGCGCGGATAGCCTGCCGCCGGACGTTGGGTTCGCGGCTGTTGAGCCGTTCGATCAGACGCGCCTTCTGTTGCTCGGAGGTCCAGTAGCGCTGCTTGACGACCTTGTAAGAGACTCTGAGTTTGGGCCGGGAACGGCGGGAGACCGCCACCGCGATCTTGTAGTCCGTTGTGTGAAAGTGATACGTGAGGCCGTCCGTTCCGTGAAGCACGCTGCCCTGATGAAAGTTCCACTCCTTGGTCGTGTGCCTTGGCAGGTTGTAGGCAGGGCCGAAAATGATGTCCAGGCCCGACTCCGTCGGGTCAAGAAGGTTGGCGAGGAAGCCATGAGGCTTCTGCGCCCATGCGTAGAGGGTTTCGCCCGAAGGGACCTCTATCGAGAACCCCTCGTTTTCCGCCAACTCCAGGTCACCCGAGGTAGGCAAACTGGCTTCGGTTGGCCGGGAAGCACTGATTTCTCTGATGCCGACGGCCGCTGCGGCATCGGCCTTGCCGGCGCGCTTGAGATCCCAAGTCATTTGCCACTTGAAATCGCGGACGCGCCCTTGGCCTTCATCGACTTTGCCCGACCATTCGACTTGCTGCTTCGCCTCTAAGGGCCGGCCCGCTTCCAGGTCGAGCACGACGTGGCTTAGGACCTTCACCTTCGTGGCGGACTTGTCGGCCGGGTCGACCGGGTGCGCATCCAGGTTGGTCTTGACGGAGAACTCCGCGCACGGGGTTTCGCCGACCATCTTCGTTCCAAGGAGTATGATCTGACGAGTGCCTTCGAGACGGAACGGATCGTACTTGCCTTTTTCGGGTGCAACGCGCTCCACATATCGGTCGCCGATGTCGAGGGGTTTGCGGGGGAGGGGCCACAGGTCGGCCATGAAACTCAGAGGCGCTTCACCGGGATTGTAGTTGCCCGGCGACCGGCCCATCCGGTCCATCGCGACCGGTGGAAGCCGGATGCTCGGGGGAAGATGCTTGGGGTCTTGTTCCAGCCACTTGCCGTCCGGCCCGAGCATCGCCGCCTTGGTTATTCTGATTTCGAGCGTTGCTTGGGTCGGCCATTTGGCTGCGGCGGGAATCACCAGTCTCGTATTCATGACCGTGCGCATCTTCCCGAGTGGGCCGTCTCCCTCGCTACGACAGGCGCCTTTGTACTGCCAGCCCTCCTTCGACGCCTTGAACCTTATCTCGAGAGGCAGGGCCAACTTGGCGAGATTCTTCGCGGCTTTCTCGGCATCGCTCATCCCGCTCCTGACGACCGTCGGGAGACCGGCCGGTTTGTCCCCGGGTGGCGTCGCGTCTCCGAAAGTCAGCGGCAGGGCGGTGAGAAAGGCGATGAGAAACCCCGTAGCCCCGGCCCCCGCGATCCTGTTTCGCATGGCCTGTCCCCTCCTACTTGGGCCCGTGTCGGATTTATCCCAAGGATGCTGTAACACGGCGCCACGCCCACTTCAATGTCCTTCTCGGGGCGCGCAGCCCGGCGGATCACTCCCCGAAGAACGACGCCAGCGAATCGTTCCGGACGGTCGTGTACCAGGGATCGAGCGTCTGGCGCGGCGTGAGGGTCGCCAGGAGCAGGCCTTCGCCGCCGTCGGCGGTCCGGATGCCGCGTGCGTCCCAGCAGCCGGAGTTCAGCCACCGGTCGTCGGCACTCGCGTTGCACAGCAGCGTGGGCGTGGCCCATTCGGCGGCGCGGGAGGCAAAGTGGGCGGGGAGGATCGTCTCCTTGGTGCCGGGGTCGGGGTCGGGCCCGGCCATGTGGGCGATCACGAGAAAGGCGTCGGCCCCCGCCCGCGCGAGTTCCGCAAAGACGCGGGGGAAGCGGATGTCGTAGCAGATCGCCAGACCCAGCCCCCACCCCGTGCACTCGGCGACCACCGCCTCGTTGCCGGCGACGAACGGCTTCTTGTCGAGCGGCGTCAGGCACCGTTTGCGGTACCGGACCTCGGCCGGCACGTTGCCGCAGGCCAGGGCGTCGTTGGTGGCACCGTCGGTGGCGGTGCCGGCGGTGCCGAGAACGAGCGCGACCCCGGCGTCCCGCGCCCGTGTAGCCAGTTCGCGTTCGGCGGCGGCGAGTTCGTTCCAGTCGAGACGAGCGAAGTCGGCGCGGGCGACGCTGGGGTAGCCGGTCAGGGCACATTCCGGCGTCAGGAGGAGTTGCGCGCCGGCCTCGGCGGCGGCCGAGACACCTTCGGCGATACGGTCACGGTTCTCGGCGACCGAGTCCGTTGGGTTGAAACTCCAGCAGGCCGCAAGGAGCGGTTCTTCCATGGGTGAGGATCCCCCGCACGTCAAGGCAACCTAGGCCACTAGGCTGCGCAGGCCTTCAACGAAGACCCTGAAGCTGGGCGACCTGTTGCGGTCGGGAACCATGTGTTGTGCGATCCTGTCGGCTACTTCGATCTTGGGCATACCTGCGCGGTAGTACCCCGCTCTCTGGAGTGTTCTCTCGAGTTGCTCCCACGTGCCGCCGTCTATCGCGTCGGGATGCCGAAAGCGCGCCCGCGCTGAAATGGTACGCGGGACTCGCGGGTAGGCTGCCACCACTGCATCGACGTCACCGAAGAACCAAGCCTCAATCTCCTCAATGGCGATACGGTTCAAGACAACCACACTTCCACTTGAGCTTGGCGAGGATGCAGTGGGAAGCCTCGCGATCGAGGCCATTCCTTCAAGGTTCGACTTGATCCAGTGACAGTCTTGCCGGTCCTCGTCTACCAGCACGACGATGTGCCAGTCCGATGGGATCCAACGCCTGTAGCCCCGGAGCAGCATGGGCAGTTCTCCTAGCAGGTGCTGCTTGCCTTGGTGTGGGATGAAGCGTGTACTGTGTTCAGGCCCTATGATCCTCGGCACAAGGTGCCGGAGGGCGGCTTCGGCAGACCGTTCTTCGAGGAGGAGCTCGATGTGCATTGCCGCCTACTCCTCTCGCATGGCGGGGCTGTTTGGCAGCGTCTGCGTGGGAGGCCCAACCGATTCCTTGAGCGGGTCACCGGCATCAAATTGGCCCGATGTCCACAGATGCCCCAATTGGGCACCTTCGTCGCAGAACTCCTTGATGCCTTTCATGTTCGACGCGCGTTGGGCCCGCGTGTAGCCACAATCATCGCGGAACAGTACCCATACCTCCTTGGGGCGGAGCGCGTCTACGAAGAAAGGCGAGTGGGTGGTGACCATCAGCTGAGTGTTGTCACACGCCTTGCGGCATTCCTCTGCGAGCAAGGGCAGCAAGCGGGGGTGGAGGTGGTTTTCCGGTTCCTCAATTCCGATGAGCTGAGGTGGCGCCGGATCGTACAGCACGGTCAGGTAGGCGAGCAGTTTCAGCGTGCCGTCTGAGGCAAACTTCGCGAGGATCGGCTTGGCGAATGGAGCATCCTTGATCTGCAGCAGCAGCCGGCCGTCCGGCATAAGGTCGGCGTCCACCCGTTCAAGTTTGGGGACACGCTGAGACAGTGTTCGGCGGATATCCTCAAGGTATTCGGGATGCCTCTCCTTCAGGTGCTGGATGACGTTGGGCAAGTTATCGCCGGTCGGGGACAGGCGCTCCTGGGGGCCCGCTTCAGGTAACCCGCGCGTGCTCGCTGCGGTGATGTAGGATACGTACCAGCCCGTGATGAAACGGCGCAGGGCGCTTACCCGAGGGTGTTTGGCCAGCTGGCCCAGTGTGTTCACCGCGAGCATCTCTCGGGAATCCAGAGCCTCTGAGACCCGCTCGTCCTGTTCGTCCGGCATCCCGCCGGTCACCACACTGCCACTGCCACTCCTGAAATCCAGGAACTTGAACGGTTTGCCGTAGCTCTTGCGTCGCCACTGCAGCCACTCTTCGGCAACATAGGGACCATCATCCCCTTCATCCACGCCAAGATGGTAAGTGACAAGCGGCAGACCGGGGAGTTCACGGTACTTCAGTTCGATACGAATGCATCCGTCTGCGCCCCGACTGCGCAACTCCTTGAATCTGCCGCGTTTGTCCCATGCCTGGCGCAAGCCAACCGAGAAACACTCCGAAAGGAATGCGAATACATCGAACATCGTAGACTTGCCGCTTCCGTTTGGGCCTACGAAGACGGTGAGCGGTGTTATGTTCTTTATCGCAACATTGTGAAGCGCTCTGTAGTTCTGAATCCCCAAGTACTCGAGGCGGGGAATCGCTTCGGGCGTATTCGCTTCGGCCGGCATGAGATTCTCCTTCGTCGCGGGACGGGGACGTCCCGCGCAAGGGGACAGTCCTGCAGTCGCACACCTCTGTCAACTCGGTGACGTGAAACAGGCTACCACAAGTGCGGATGCAGTTCAAAATGCTTTCTGTGCCCCTGGCTCGTACACCGGGAAGGACAAAGGGCGTTGCTTGGCCCCCTAGGCCGGGCTGCGAGGACCGACACAAGCAGACTCTGCGCCTGTGGCGTTTTCTCGTATTGACGGGCACCGCGGCGCCGATTAGAATGCTGGTGCAACCTTGGAGTCTATGGCCGAAGGCCAGAAGGTGGACATCGCGGCTGTGGGCGAGGCGGTCTGTGGACTGTTCGCCCGTCAGGAGGTCGTCGGCCTCGTCCGCCGGACGTTGGGCGATGAGGGGAGGGCGAGCGTCGAAGGCCTGTGGGGATCGAGCGCGCCCGCCCTGGCCGCGGCCCTCATTCCGGACTGTCCGTCCACGCTCCTGTATGTGGTCGCGCACATCGACTCGGTGGACGATGCCCGCGACGACTGGCGGCTGTTCGCCGGGGTTGACCCCCCCGTCTTCCCTGCGTGGGAAGCGTTGCCGACCGAGTCGGACGTCTCCGACGAGATCCTGGCCGACCGGCTGCGGGTGCTCAAGGCGCTGGAGGCGGGGCGCCCCGGAGCCCGACGCGGGAGCGTCGGGTCACCGTCACAGGCTCGGGTGCGTGCCACGGCGGACGAAGATGCCCCGACGCCTCCGCGTCGGGCGCGAAACGGCGTCGCGCTGCCTCGCGTGCTGGTGGCGCCGATTCAGGCGATCATGCAGCCGGTGCCTTCGCCGCGGCACCTGGCCGAGAACACGATCGAACTGACCGTCGGCGTCGAGTACAGCATGGCGCACCTGCGTCGATGGTTGGCCGAGCGCGGTTTCCGTCCGGCGGAACTCGTCCTGGAGCCCGGCCAGTACGCCGTGCGAGGCGGCATCCTGGACGTGTACCCGCCCGCCGCCCCGGCGCCGTACCGGTTGGAGTTCTTCGGCGACGAGTTGGAGAGTCTCCGCACGTTCGACCCTTCGACGCAGCGGAGCCTCGACGACCGCGACCGCGTGGCCGTCTCGTTCATGCCGACCGGCGCGGGCGGCCCCCTGGCCACCGAGACCTCGACCAATCTCCTGGATTACCTTCCGGAGGGCGCCTGGATCGTTTGGCAGGACCCGCTTGAGATTGCCGAGGTCGGTCGTTCGTTCGTCGCGCGGCTCACCAGCCCGGTGGGTGTGTATGCTTTCGACGCGGTGGTGCGTGAGAGCCGCGAGTTTGCGCGGCTCGACGTTTCGAGTTTCACGAGCAGCGGCGCGAGCGACGCCTTCGCGCTGCGGACCGAGAGCCTCCCCGCCTTCAGCGGCAAGGCCGAGGCCGTGCGCGAAGAACTGGCCGCGCTGGCCGCCGAGAACACCGTGCTCCTGTTCTCCGACAACGAGGGCGAGCGCGACCGCCTTGCCGAGATCACCGGCGCCATGGCGCCGCAGGTCAGGTCACGCATCCGCTTGGGCGTGGGCCGTCTCGGGGCGGGGTTTCGTCTGGTGGCCGAGAATGTGGCGATCGTCTCGAACCACGAGATCTTCCAACGGTACCAGGCCCGCCGGCGGCTCGGGCGGCGGCTCGAAACCCGCGCCATCGACACCTGGATGGACCTGAAGCGCGGCGACCTGGTCGTCCACGTTGTCCACGGCATCGGCCGGTACCTGGGGATGAAGACCCTCCGCCGCGACGCCAAGGCCCTGACCGATACCAAGGGCGCTCGCCTGCCGTCCGGTGCCGGTGCCGCCGAGCAGACCGCCGATTACCTTCTCCTGGAGTTCCGCGACAAGGTCAAGGTGTACGTCCCGGCGTCGCAGATCGCCCTGGTCCAGAAGTACGTGGGCGGCTTCAAGGGCAAGCCGCGCCTGTCGCGCGTGGGCGGCAAGGCGTGGGGCGAGAAAAAGCGGCGGGCCGAGGAGGCCGTCCAGAACTTCGCGACGGAACTGCTACGGATCCAGGCCGTCCGCGAGGCACGCCCGGGCATCGCTTACCCCTCGGACAGCCTCTGGCAGAAGGAGTTCGAGGCGGCGTTCCCGTACCCCGACACCGACGACCAGACGGCCGCCATGCACGAGATCAAGCGCGACATGTGCTCGCCGCGGCCGATGGACCGGCTGGTGTGCGGCGACGTGGGGTACGGCAAGACCGAGTTGGCGGTCCGGGCGGCGTTCAAGGCCGTCGAGGCCGGCAAGCAGGTCGTTGTGCTTGTGCCGACCACGGTCCTGGCGGTCCAGCACGTGGCGACCTTCCGCGAGCGTGTGGCCGATTACCCCGTCGTCACCGAGATGCTCTGCCGGTTCCAGACGCGGGGCGTCCAGGCCGAGATTCTCGACCGGTTCCGCAAGGGCCGGGTGGACATCCTCATCGGCACGCACCGGTTGCTTCAGAAGGACGTCGTGCCGGCCGACCCGGGCCTCCTGATCGTGGATGAGGAGCAGCGGTTCGGCGTCGCGCATAAGGAGCGGCTCAAGCGGATGCGGCAGACGGTGGACATCCTGACGCTGACGGCGACGCCGATCCCGCGGACGCTGCACATGTCGCTCCTGGGCATCCGCGACATCTCGAGCCTGACGACCGCACCCCAGGACCGGCGGGCCGTCCGGACCGAGGTGTGCCGGTGGGACGATGACCGAATCCGCCAGGCCATCCTGCGGGAACTGGCGCGCGACGGGCAGGTCTTCTTCGTCCACAACCGCGTCCGGACGATCGAGGCGGTGGCCGGCCGGGTCCGGCGGCTCGTGCCGGAGGCCCGTGTCGAATGGGCCCACGGCCAGATGAAAGAGCGAAAGTTGGAGGACCGGATGCTCCGGTTCTTCGCCGGCGACGTCGACGTCCTCGTCTCCACCACCATCATCGAGTCGGGTCTCGACGTGCCGCACGCCAACACCATGTTCATCCACGATGCCGACCGGTTCGGCCTGGCGGACATGCACCAGTTGCGCGGCCGCGTGGGGCGGTACAAACACCGTGCGTATTGCTATCTATTACTTCCGGAGAAGCGTCCGCTGACGCCGACGGCGTCGAAGCGCCTCCGCGCCGTCGAGCAGTACGCCGAACTCGGAGCGGGTTTTCAGATTGCGATGCGCGACCTGGAGATCCGCGGGGCCGGCAACATCCTGGGTCTCCAACAGTCCGGGCACATCTCGGCCGTCGGGTACGAGATGTACTGCCAGTTGCTCGAGGCGGCCGTCCGGCGGCTCAGGGGCCAGCCCTGCGACGAGGCGCCCCGGGCGGACGTGCAGTTGGACGTGGCGGCCTTTATCCCCAGCCGATACGTGTCGACCGAGAGCCAGCGCATCAGCCTGTATCGGCAACTGCAGCGTGCGGCAAACGCCCGGACGCTTGCCGAGGTGGCGGCCGAAATCCACGATATGTACGGCCCCGTGCCCGACGAGGTGGACCGGCTGGTGGACCTGGAGGCGGTCCGCGTGGCCGCCGGCCGAGCCGGCATCCGGTCCATCCACCGAAAGGGGGCGGATCTCGCGTTCACCCTTCAAGACCCCGCCCGGGTTGCACCGCTCATGAGCGAATCGGATGACCCGCACGTCCGCCACGCCGGCGTGGTCCGCGTTCTCGACCCCCACACGTTGGTCTGGCGGCTGCACGAGGACGGCGGGCCGGTCGGGGCGCTGGCGCTGCTGAAGAAGGTCCTTGCCCGTCCCGAGGACGGCACCTAGAATGGGGTTCTGTTTGGACCCTCTTGAGGGCTTGACCCATGAAATGCGCGTGGGTGATGGCGGCGGTTGGTCTGTTGGCCCTCGTCGCGACGGGTTGCGGCCGCCGGGGCAGAGAACTCGGTTCGCTCACGCCGCAGGCCGCTGCACCGGGTGAGTTTGACTCGGGCGGTGGCGCGATGGGCGACGAGGTCAACCCTGTCCAGGTGGCCCAGCCTGCGACCGGGAAGAAACGGCCCGCTCTGGCGGAGCCGACGGGCAAACTGACCCAGCCTGACCGCGACGCCGAGTACGAAGCCCGCCTGGGGGACGTGTCGCTGCCGCTTCCGAAGGAGCGTCTGCCGGTTCTGGCGGACGTGGGCGAGGGCGGCGGGTTGCCGGTCCTGGTCAACACGGTTCTGGCGGAGGTCAACGGCGAGGTGATCACGCGCGAGGACATTCTGGGTCCGATCCGTCCGCAGATGGCGAAATGGCGGAAGTCGTATACGCCCGAGGCGTTCGAGAGCCGCTGCCGCCAGGTCATCAACATGAAACTGAGGGAGGAGATCAGCCGCCGCCTCGTTGTCCAGGAGGCCGAGGGCGAACTCTCGGAGCACGAGAAGGAGCAGATCGACACCACGCTCGGCCAGATGCTCAAGAACTTGGCCTCCGAGGCGGGCAGCGCCCTGTTGCTCGAGGAGAAACTTCAGGGCGAAGGCTCGTCGCTCCGGGAGGAACGCAAACGCCGACGCGAACAGATGATGGTCCAACGGTATCTCCGAAGCAAAATCTCGCCGACCGTCCACATCACGCACTCCGAACTCCTGAACTACTACCGGCAAGTGCGCCGGGAGCGGTACGTCAAGCCGACGCGCGTGAGGCTGGGTCTGATTGCGATCCACAAGCGCGAATTGCCCGACGTGGCCCAGGCCCGCGCTTTGGCGGAGGCCGTTCACGAGCGGGCGTCGAAGGGCGAAGCCTTTGCGCGTCTCGCTCGCCGCTACAGCCACGATCCGATGGCCTCGGGCGGCGGCGACTGGGGCTTCATGACGAAGGGGGCCTTCCGAATCAAGGCCGTCGATGAGGCCCTTTCCGCTCTGGAGGCAGGCAAGGTGGGGCCGCTGGTCGAGACCGGCGACGCGTTCTGCATCGTCAAGGCCCTGGCCCGGCAGGAAGGGCGGACGGTTCCTTTCACGGAGGTCCAGGATGAGTTGGAGGACGAACTCCGCGACCGCAAGTACAACGAGACCGTCAACAAGTACATCCAGGATTTGTACAAGCGGGGTTACGTCCGCGTCATGACGGAGAATATCTAGGAGTCCGCTGATGCCACAGGTCGTTTTTCTGCCGTACGACATTCGCCTGGAAGTGCCGCGAGGAACCAGCCTGCTGGCGGCCGCCGACGAGGCCGCCGAGATGGTCGACGACGATTTCTTCGTCGGCGAACTGTGCGAGGGGCGGCACGAGTGCGGCAACTGCTGTGTCGAGATCGTCGAGGGGGCCGAGGCCCTCTCGCCCATGACGGAGTCCGAGCGGAGACTTCTCGCCGAACTCGGCCGCAGACCCCACACGCGAACCGCCTGCACCGCCCGTGTCGCCGGCGACGTGACGGTCCGCATCCCGAACCCGGTCAGGCACGGCGAGCGCGGCAAGGCGCAGATGCAGGCCCATCCGTAGGGTCTGCGCGGCCACATGTGGCGCGGCGGGTCTCCGTACCCGCCGCGAATAGGTGCTCTTGTGCGCGGTGGGTGCGGAGACCCACCGCGCGAAGGCGCGCACGCGCCGAGCCCGCCTGCCAAGGAAACAGTCTTGCCCGAAGAGCGGCCGGGTCATTTCGCACACGTCGCGGTCATCGGACCGGGCGCCATCGGTCTGGTTCTGGCCGTGCGCATCGCCCACGTTGCGGGCGGGCCGACCGTCACGCTGATCGACCATGACGCGGAGCGTGCGCGGCGGTTGAGCGCGGGGCCGATCCGCCTGGGGTCACCGCTTGGAGACCTGGCGACCGCGATTCCGGTTCGCCGGGCGCCCGACGCGCCGGCGGATCTCGTCATTCTTGCGACCAAGGCCCACTCGGCGCGGCGGGCGGCGGAGGAGGCGGCCGGTTGGATCGGCGAGGCGCCGCTTCTGACCATCCAGAACGGCCTGGGCGTGGCGGCCGAGGTGGCACGTGCGCTCCCGCACACCACCGTCATCACCGGCGTCACGTACCAGGGGGCCAATCTGCTTGGCGAGGGCGAGGTGCGGCACGTCGCCTGCATCATGACGCACCTGGGCTACGAGGGACGCGGCGCGGATGCGACCGTTCACAGCGTGACCGGCCTGCTGAACGACGCCGGTTTGCCGGCCAGGGCCGAGGCCGACATGACGCCGGTCGTCTGGGGCAAACTGCTTGTGAACGCGGCCATCAATCCGGTGGCGGCGCTGGCGGCGGTGCGAAACGGCGAGGTGGCCGGGAGGCCGACGCTACGAACACTGGCCGAGGTGGTTGCCGACGAGGGCCAGGCAACGGCGGACGCCGCCGGCGTGACGCTCCCGTACGAGAGCGCTGCCGAGGCGGCGATCGAGACGGCCCGGAAGACGGCCGACAATCGATGCTCGATGCTTCAGGACCTGGAGGCCGGCCGGCCGACCGAGATCGACTATCTCAGCGGCGCGATCGTCCGCGTTGCCGACGAACTCGACGTTCGGGTTCCGGCGACCCGCGCCTTGAGCGTGCTGGTGCAACAGGTTTCCGCCGCAGCCGGAAGGGCGTGAGATCGACCCGATGGCATCGATGAAGACAGGGAGTTCGCGGTCCGGGCGGGCGCTCGTTCTGCTCGGCATGATCCTCGCGGGTGCGGCCGGCGTCTGCCCGTATCGGGTGGCCGCCGCCAGGGAGGCGCCGTCGCCATGACGCTGGCAGGGGAATCATCCGGGCGCCGGAGGCACCTGCTCGTGCTTTTCGTGCTTCTTCTGTCGGCGCTCGGCGTCGCGCTGACCGCCGTTCCTACGGCCGACCGCGAGGGGGCCAAGCGCCTTGCCGCGGCGTACACGCCGCTTCACGAGCCGCAGGAGACGTGGCTGGACTGGCTCCAGGAACCGCCTTACGCGGTTGCGTTGCTGGTGTGCGTTGTCATGGCGGCGCGGTTGCGGCGGCGACCGGAGCGGTTGCCTTACTGGATCGTTCTGGCGGCGGTCACGGCGTGGCTGCTGTGGCGCGAGTTGCCGTGGGACGAGCGGGTCCTCGGCGCCAACACCTTCAGTTGGGCCAAGTACCTCGGCCGCTCGGAGTTTCCCGCCTGGGCCCAGGTGGTGTTCGGCGGGGGATCGATCCTGGCGACCGTGCTGCTGGTGGCATACGTGCTGCGCAACGGCCGCACGCTCGGCCGGCTTCTTCGCGAGAGGCTCATCTCGCCCAGCACGCTCTTCGCGGTGCTGGCGGGCCTGGCACTGGTCGGCGCGCAGATGGTCGACAAGCACCGCTTGGTGGACGGTCTGCTGGGCACGAACCTATCGGCGTGGGATCTGAAGGACTACCTGGAGGAGTCGCTGGAGGTGTTCGGCCCCGTTCTGCTGGCGATGGCCTGCGTTCTGGCGGCGGTCGAGGAGCCGCCGGCCGAGGCGGCGTCTCAGCGGGCCGGTGTCTCATCGTGACGGGGCTTGTCGGGCCGGGCCCCTTCCTTGTAGTACTTGCCGTGTCGGGGTGGTCCTTTGGGTGTTCCCTTGGGTGTTCCCTTGGGAGTTCCCTTGGGTGTTCCGCGGAAGGGCAGTTCGAGTTTGCCTTCGAGCGCCTGGTTGAGTCGTTTTTCGACGATCTCGCGGCGATGGTCGGCGCGTTCCTTGAGTTCACGGCGCAGCTGTTCGATGCGTTCGTCGAGTCCGCGGATGTGGGCCTCGTGGGTGGCGAGTTCGAGGTCGAACGTCCGGTTCAGGACCTGGCGAAGTTGGCCGGTGAGTTTCTCCTTCTCGTCCGGGTCTTCGGTCTCGCGAATCTTGTGGGCCAGGGCCACGGCCTGCATCTTGAGTTGCCGTTCCTCGATCGCCTTGCGGAAGGCCGCCTCGTCCCGCCTTTTCAACTGCTGCAACTGGGCGATCTCGAACCGCAGGCGGCGGCAGAACTGGCGGAACCGATCGGGGTCCGACTGCTGCATCTTCTGGAGCAACTCCAGCCGCCACGGCATGTGCTCCTTCATGAACGCGAGGATCCCCTCGATCTGCTCGTCCGTGACGTCGCGGAAGATCGACGGGCCGCGGCCGTAGGGCCGGCGTTCCCCGGGCCGGGGCCGCTCGCCGTCGGGCGGGCCATGAGGCCGGGGGCCGTACGTTCCGGGCGGGCTGCGGCGCGGCGTGTCCGGCGCCGGTTCCGGACCGCGCTGCTCGGCCATGGCGAGGCTCGACGCCGCCACGAACGCCATCGCAAGAGCCACGACCATGAGTCCGTGTCGCATGGCTTTCTCCTGTCGCGCAACGGTGCGCTGAGCAGCCGGCGCTGATACGCGTCAGCCCGGCACGCCGCCTTCGATGCCCAAGCCATTTGAGGGCAGGCGGCTCTCCCCGTTGATCGACTCCGCTGCGGTGCCGTTTGAGCCGTTTCCGCTTTCCCACAGCGTAGCCAGCGCACCACGTTCAAGCAACTCAATCTCTGCCGAGATCTCTGCGATCTCATCGACGAACTGGGTCTCGTCCATCCACGCCGTCCGGGTCCCGGCGGGCACGCCTGGCGGCGGGGTGGGTGACGGCACGAGCGCGTAACCGAGCGCAACGGCAATGATGACGGCCGCGGCCGCGGCCCAGCGGTACGGATAGATCCGCGCCAGAACGCCCCGCCGCACGACCCGGCGCGCCGAGGCGACCGACAGACGCTTCCGGAGCGTGTCGAGGGCCTGCGGTCTGACGGCCGGCTCCCGGTCGAGGGTTTCGAGCGCCGCCAGGCCGCGCTCGACGGCCTCGACCTCGCGGCGGCAGGCCTGGCAACTCTCCAGGTGGCGCTGGAGGGCGCGGCGGCAGCGCGGCGACGTCTCGCCTGCGGCAAAGAGGACCCATTGTGTTCGGTCAGGGCAGCGGTTCATGGTTTTGCCTCGGGATCAGGTCTCCCAGTTTTTTCAGGGCGCGATGGGCCCGGGCCAGGACGGTTCCGAGCGGCTCATCGGTGGCCTGGGCGATGGCCTTGAACGTCAGGTCGCCGTAGTACCGCATGAGCAGAACCTCCCGGTCGGCATTCGGCAGCCGCGCCAGGGCCCGGTCAACGTCTCGGGCGCGTTCACGGCTGACGGCGTCGGCGTCGGGCGGCGCGTCGGCGGCCGGTGTCACTCCCGGCGCGGTCTCGTCGGCTTCGTCGCCGAGGGGCACGGTCCGCCGGCGCGGTTGCCCGCGGATCCAGTCGCGTGCCAAGTTCACCGCAATGCGAAAGATCCACGCCCGGAACTTACCTTCCGGACGGTACGTTCCCATGCTTCGGAGGGCACGGAGCAGGGTCTCCTGCATCAGGTCTTCGGCCACGTCGGGCCGGCCGACCATACGAAGCAGCAGACCGTAAACGCGCGGCGCGAAGGAGACGAGCAGACGCTCGACATCCGGAGGATCGCCTGTGCGTTCGGTCATGCCTTCCGCCAGTCTAAACGGCCGTCGGGTGCGGTTATTGCGGTCGATTGCGGCGTCGGCCTGCCTGCGCAGCGCCGGCCGGGAGGCGGTGCGCACCCGCCGATTGACACGCGGCCGGCCTGCGCTCTATCATCGGTCCATGCGGATTCTGGGCCTCGACCTCGGCCGCCGGCGCGTCGGCGTTGCCGTCAGCGACCCGAATGGTACCATTGCGCACCCGCTCCTGCAATTTGAACCCAAGGCCAGGGGCGACCTCGTGGCCACGGTCGGACGGCTGGTGACCGAGCAGGGGGCCGGGCGCGTCGTTGTCGGGATGCCGGTCCTGGAAGACGGAACGGAAGGGCAGCAGGCCCGGTGGACACAGGAGGTCGTGTCCGCCCTGGCCGGGGCCCTCGACGTGCCGGTCGCCACCTGGGACGAGCGGTTCTCGACACAGGATGCCGAGGCGGCGATGCGCGAGGCCGGCCTTCACCACACGAAGCGAAAGGGCCGCCGCGACAAGGTGGCGGCGACGCTGATCCTTCAATCTTATCTTGATGCGGCCTCTTCTCGCTAATACTACAACGTTATGAGACCTCTCAGCGAGGCCGCCCGTCGGCCGGGAAAAAAGCGGGTCAGGGCCACTTGGCGGTCAAACCGGGGCTGTTTCCGGTTTGACCAGCCAAGAGGCCGTTTGAACGTCTTGGGC
>CAZEBQ010000048.1:0-18239 GCA_964510295.1 uncultured Anaerolineales bacterium
TTCGCCAGGCTCAGGACGTTGTCGGTGCCGGTCGTGTGCTGGGTGATGCCCATCGAGAAGATGATGGAGGCGGCCCGGGCCTTGGCGTAGATGCGGGCCGACTCACAGATGAGGGCGGCCGGGACGCCGGTGATCTTGGCGGCCATCTCGGGCGTGTACGGTTCGACGGCTTCCTTCAGGTCGTCGAATCCTTCGGTCCGCTCGGCGAGAAAAGCGGTGTCCTGGAGCCCTTCGGCCAGGATGACGTTCATCATGGCGTTCACGAGCGCCACGTCGGTCCCGTTCTTCTGCTGCATATGGATGGCGGCGAATTCGGTGAGTTCGATGGCCCGCGGGTCGGCCACGATGAGCCGGGTCTTCCCCGAGAGGACGGCCCGTTTGACGGCGGCGCCGATGATGGGATGGCACTCGGTGGTGTTGGAGCCGATGACGAATATGGCGTCGGCCAACTCGAACTCGTCGATGGCGTTGGTCATGGCGCCCGAGCCGAAGGCCCGGGCCAGACCCGCGACGGTCGAGGCGTGGCACAGCCGCGCGCAGTGGTCCACGTTATTCGTGCCGAGTGCGGCCCGCATGACCTTCTGCATGAGGTAATTCTCTTCGTTGGTGGTCTTGGCGGAGGAGAGGCCGCCGACGGCGTCGGGTCCGTGGGCGTCGCGGATTTCGGTCAGCCGCTTCGCGACCAGGTCGAGGGCCTCGTCCCACGTGGCGGGGACGAGTTCGCCGCCCGTTCGGATGAGCGGTTCGGTCAGCCGCTGCTCGTGGCCGATGAAGTCGGTGCCGAAGCGTCCCTTGACGCACAACAGGCCCTTCGAGACGCCGAGGCCGGGCTCGCCGGTGATGTGTACGACGCGGCCATCGTGGATGTTGAGAACCAGGGTGCACCCGCACCCGCAGTAGGGGCAGATGGTGCGGACCTTCTCGAATTCCCAGGTCCGCCCGGCGCCCTCGGTCCCGGCGTAGGCGAGCGCGCCAGTGGGGCAGACGTCGATGCAGTTGCCGCACTCGGCGCAGACCGACTCGTCGCGGGTCTGTCCGGGCGGCAGGGAGATGCAGGTGTCGAAGCCGCGGCCGAGAAAATCGATGGCCCCCGAGACCTGGACCTGCTGGCAGACCTGGACGCACCGGCCGCACAGGATGCATTTCGACCGGTCGTACACGATGGCGGGGCCGTCCTGGACGGGCGCCACGGCGACGTGCTCGCCGGCAAAGCGCGACTCTTTGACGCCGTACTCGTAAGCGTATTCCTGGAGGTTGCAGGCGCCCGCCTTCTCGCACGTCAGGCAGTCGTGGGGATGGTCCGAGAGGAACAGTTCGATGATAAGGCGGCGGATGTCGCGCAGGTGCGGCGTGTTGGTCTGCACGATCATGCCGTGCGCCACCGGGTGCGAACACGACGGCACCGGGCCGCGCCCGCCTTCCACCTCCACCATGCACAGGCGGCAGGAACTGGTGGGCTCGAGACCCAGGGCGGGGTCGTAGCACAGGTGCGGGATGTCGATGCCGAGACGCCGGGCGGCATGGAAAATGGTCGTGCCCGGCGGGACGGAGACCTCGCGGTCGTCGATGGTTAGTGTGACGTCGTCGGCCATGGAACCATCCTCGATGCGTCGCTTGCCGGGGCGCGCCCGGCCTGCGTTATTCCAGGTCGCAGCGGAGACACCTGCGAGCCTCGGCGCAGGCGTCGCCGCGCGAGTAGCCCCCGATGACCTCCTCGAAACTGCCCTTGCGTTTGAACAGCGGGAGGGCCTCGACGCGGTGCCGGGGTCGGGCGGCCTCGGCCTCGTCGGGTTTGCAGGGCGCGGCCCAACCGTGGTCGAGCGGCAGTTCGCCTTTGCCGCCGAGGAACCGGTCGATGGCCATGGCGGCCCGCTGTCCGGCCGCAATCGCGTCGATGATGGTCGCCGGGCCGGTGACGGCGTCGCCGCCGGCGAAGACGTGCGGCCCCTCGGCTCTCACCGTGACCGGGTCGCCGGTGACAACGTCGCCTCCCGCGAACACGTCGCCGCCATCGGTGCGGAGTGTGGCGGAGTCGATCTGCAATCGTCCCCCGGAGACGATGACGCGGTCGTCGTCGGCAACGAATTTGAGGTCCGGATACTGACCGACCGCTGCGATGACCCAGTCGGTCTCGATGGTGTGTTCGGAGCCGGGAACCGGGATGGGTCGGCGGCGTCCGCTCTCGTCGGCGTTGCCCAGTTCCATCTTGATGCAGGTGACGGCCCGGACCCGGCCGTCGCCGTGAACGGCCTGGACGGTGTTGAGAAACAGGAACTGGACGCCCTCGAGGGCGGCATCCTCGATTTCGTCGCGTGTGGCGGGCATTTCATCGGCGGTGCGGCGGTAAAGGATCGTGACCGGGTCGGCGCCGAGGCGCAGCGCAGCGCGGGCCGAGTCGATGGCCGAGTTGCCGCCGCCGATGACCACGACGCGGCCCTTCATCTGCGTCAGTTCTCCCAGACAAACCTGCCTGAGGAACGCCAGGGCGTCCAGAACGCCCTCCAGGTCCTGGCCCGGAACGCCGAGGCTGCCGCCTTGATGGGCGCCGGTGGCCAGGAAGATGGCGTCGAACCCCTCGTCGCGCAGTTCCCGGAGGGAGTTGATGCGGCGGCCGGTGACGATGTGGACGCCGGCCCGGCGGATGTAGGCGATGTCGTGTTCCAGGACGTCGGAGGGGAGCCGGTACTTGGGGATGGCCACCGCCAACATGCCGCCGACCACGTCGAGCGCCTCGAAGACGGTCACGTCGCGCCCGGCGAGGGCGAGGAAGTAGGCGGCCGTCAGGCCGGCCGGTCCGGAGCCGATGACGGCCACCCGTCCGTGCCGCCGCCCGCGCCACCTGAGGGGTGGTTCCGGCACCTCGTCTTCCTGGTCACAGAGGAACCGCTTGAGGGTCCGGATGGCCACCGGGTCGTCGAGGTCGCCGCGGCGGCAAAACAGTTCGCACGGATGGTGACACGCCCGCCCGCACACCGACGGGAAGGGGTTGCGGCGGCGGACGACCTCCAGGGCGCCGGCGAACCGGCCCTCGGCGATCAGGGCCACGTACTCCGGCACGTTGACGTGGGCCGGGCACGCGCTCGCGCACGAGACGGGGGCCAGGGCCTCGCAGGCGTGGCTGGGGCACCGCTTCTCCTTGATGTGGGCCTCGTACTCGTCGCGGAAGTGTCGGATGGTTGAGAGGACGGGGTTCGGGGCGGTCTGGCCGAGGCCGCACAGCGACGCCTCTTGGATCATCTCGCCGAGTTCGACCAGCCGGTCGATGTCCTCCATTTCGCCTTGGCCGCGGCAGATGCGCTCGAGGATCTCAAGCATGCGCTTGGTGCCCACGCGGCACGGCAAGCACTTGCCGCACGATTCCTTCTGGCAGAACTCGGTGAAGAACCGGGCGATGTCCACCATGCAGGTGGCCTCGTCCATGACGACCAGGCCGCCCGAGCCCATGATGGCGCCGATTTCCTTGACGGAGTCGTAGTCGATCGCGAGGTCGAGGTATCGCGCCGGGACGCACCCGCCGGAGGGTCCGCCCATCTGGGCGGCCTTGAACCGCCGTCCGCGCGGGATGCCGCCGCCGATCTCGAAGACGATCTCGCGCAGCGTTGTGCCCATGGGCACTTCGACGAGGCCCGTGTTGTTGACCTTGCCGGCCAGGGCGAAGATCTTGGTGCCCTTGGACCCCTCGGTGCCGACCTCGGCGTAGGCCTCGGCGCCCAGTTCAAGGACGCGCGGCACGTTGGCCCAGGTCTCGACGTTGTTGATGTTGGTGGGCCTCGAGTACAGGCCGCTCGTGGCGGGGAACGGGGGGCGGGGCCGCGGCATGCCACGCTCGCCCTCGACCGACGCGATCAGGGCCGTCTCCTCGCCGCAAACGAAGGCCCCGGCGCCCTTGCGGATCTCGATGCGGAAATCGAGGCCTGTGCCGAGGATATTGTCGCCCAGGAGGCCCGCCTCGCGCGCCTGCACGAGGGCGATCTCGGTGTGTTCAATGGCGATCGGGTACTCGGCCCGGACGTAGATGACGCCGCGCGCGGCACCGATGGCGAAGGCACCGACAATCATGCCTTCGATCACCAGGTGCGGGTCGCCCTCCAGGAGGGCACGGTCCATGAAGGCCCCCGGGTCGCCCTCGTCGGCGTTGCAGATGATGTACTTCTCGTCGCCCGGGGCCCGGCGTGCGAACTGCCACTTGCGGCCGGTGGGGAACCCCGCGCCGCCGCGCCCGCGCAGACCGGACGCCGTGACCTCCTCGATGACCCGCTCGGGCGTCTTCGACGTGAGCGCCTCGGCGGCCGCGCCGTAAGCGCCGCGACCGATGGCGTCCTCGAGGCGGGTCGGGTCCACGACGCCGCAGTTTCTCAGCACCCGTCGCATCTGATGCTTGTAGAAGGGGATATCTTTCTGAAGCGGGACGGGCGCCCCGTCGACCGACCGGCACAGGCGGTCGATGACCTCACCGCCCAGGACGGTCGTCTCGATGATGTCGGCGGCGTCGGCGGCGGTCACGCCCTGATAGAAGAAGCCTTCGGGGTCGATGACGACGGCAACCGCCCCGGCGCAAAGGCCGTGGCAGCCGACGCGGGCAACGCGGACGCGGCCGGCCAGGTTCCGCTTGGTGATTTCGGCCTCGAGGGCGTCGCACACGTCGAGTGCGCCAAGGGCGCGGCAGCCGGTCGAGCAGACGCGGATCGTGGCGTCGGGCTTCGGGGCCGACGCGAGGTCGCGCTTGAGGGCCTTGAGGTCGCTGACCGATTCGAGGCGCTTCATGCGTGTTCAGCCCTAAAGGAGCGCAGGATGCTCTGGACGCTCTGGGGCGTCAGTTTTCCGAAATACTGGTTATCGATCATCATCGCGGGGGCCAGAAAACACGTGCCGAGACACGCCACCGTCTCGAGTTGGAACATGAGGTCCGGCGTCATCTCGCCCTCTTCGATGTCGAGTTCACGCTGGACGGCGTCCAAGACGCGCCCCGCGCCCTTGACGTGGCAGGCCGTGCCCCGGCAAACGCGGACCGTGTGCCGGCCGCGCGGTTCGGTGTAGAACTGGGCGTAGAAACTGACCACGCCCCAGATGCGGCTCAAGGGGATACGCATGCGGCGGCTGAGGTCGGCCAGCGCCGGCGGCGGCAGATACCCGAGGCGGTCCTGGATAGCCTGGAGGACGCCGATGACGTTCGACTCAGCCGAGATGTCGAGCGAATCCAGAAGCGACGCAATCGCGGCGTCGGAAGGCGGCACGGGGACGCTCGACTGCTGGGTGCCGGCTGTGTCGGTCATGGATTCCCGGGCCTTACTCGGCAGGGCTCGTTTTCGGACGCGGGTGCCTGCCCGCGAGGAGTATAGAATCTGCCCGCACCGAGGGCAAGAGAACGTCTTTCCCAAAGTCGTCACTGTCACCCCGAGCGACACCGGCGAAGCCGGGGGGGAGTGGCAAGTTTTTCTGGCGAGCGCAGGCGGTTGTAGCGCCGGGCTTTATGCCCGGCGGCCGTTGGCGGCGGCGCCGGCCAGGATGCGCCGGGGATAAACCCCGGCGCTACGGCCAAGCCGCAGGAAATCGTCCCATGTCAGAAATCGTTGCCACGGTGCGCCGGGGGAGTTGAGGGGGGTTTCGGTGTTTGTTTCTTCTTCGGCGGTTGTTAGAATGCAGCGGGCATGAGCGATATGAAGAGGAGGTTCAAACAATGCGTCAGACAATGAACGTGGCAGCGGCTCTTGTGATGGTGATGGCGGTGGTCGTCGGCACGGCCCACCTCATCTCGGCCGAAGAGGCCCCCAAGGCGAAGGTCCGCATCTTCATGCTCCAGGGCGGCGGGCATGACTGGAAGAACCATTTCCCGATTCTGGCGGAGATTCTCAAAAAGACCGGCGATTTCAACGTCACCATCTCCGAAGACATGGATCAACTGAAGGCCGAGAATATCAAGAAATACGACGTGGTGCTCCTCTACGGTTCGGGCCAGAACTTCTCGGACCCGGCGCAGGAAAAGGGCCTGTGCGACTTCGTCCGCTCCGGCGGCGCCTTGGCCGGCATCCACTCGGCCACCGATTCGTTCAAGAAGTCCGACGCCTACTGGGAACTGGTGGGCGGCCGCTTCGCCGGCCACGGCCACGGCAAGTACACCGTGTACATCCACGACAAGGACCACCCCATCACCAAGGACCTCGAGGACTTCGAGATCACCGACGAGACGTACCGCCACGCCTACCACAAGAACCTGCGGATGCGGAGCCTCACCTGCATGAACCGCGGCAACGAGCGACAGAGCATGGCATGGGTGCAGGACTACGGCAACGGACGCGTCTTCTACACCGCCAACGGTCACGGCCGCGAGGCCTGGACCAACCCCCACTTCCAGCGCCTGGCCGTCCGAGGCATCTACTGGGCGGTGAAACGCGAGCCGAAGGACCCGTAGGCGGATTCTCCGTCGCCGGGCGGGTGGCACGGCAGCCCTACCGGGGCGGCCGTGTGACCGAAGGGCAGGTCACGGCCACGCTCACGCGTGACCGTGCCACCCGCCTGTCGGCAGAGCGGCGGACAGTTCGTAGGCTTGCGAATCAGGTCTGCTTCGACTCTCGGAGCACGTAGCCTTCCAGCCCCGCCACGACGTAGAGCAGCCGGCCGGCCTCGTCCACCCAGTACACCCACGGCACGTTGCCGCGCCCGAACTGCTCGTAAGCGTGCGTGGCGATGGTCCGGCCGCCCGCGACGGCGACGGTCATCGGCTTGCGGCAGGCGATCGTCGTCTCGGGCTTCGGCTCGTCGAAGTGATCGATGAGCGTGAAGGCGAGCGGCTTGGTCTTTTCGCGCGGCAGCCGCTGGACGGCGTCGAAGAGGCACCAGTTCACCGTGTACGGCCCGGCGACGGCGATGCGGCGTGTCTCGACGGTGTCGCGAATCGTGACGGTTCCCTTCTCGGCGGCGGCGCGCTTCCTGACTTGCGTGTGCGGCACGGGCTTGCCGGCGGCGTCGAGGACGTCGATCTGGAACGTCCAGCGGTTGGGCGCCGCGAGCGGATCATCGGCCGGGCCGTGGAGCGTGGCGGCGACCTCCTGCCGGCCGCCGGGGCCGAGTTGTTTGACGCCCGCGACCTCCAGCGTCGCATCCTTTCCGTTCACGCGCCGGCGCAGCGTGAGCGACCCCACCGGCCGCGCGGCCGTGGCACGTCCGGCCAGCGTGCACACGGTCCACGTCTGGTCCCACGAGCCTGCCGGATCGAACGGCCCGGCGGGCGGGTTGTGCTTGCGCAGCGTGGTAACGAGCGACCGCAGCGGGTACCGTTCGAGCGATTCGTTCGGATCGGGTTGCATCGTCACGTTCCTGCCGGCACGCGGTGCGCCGGCCTGTGGGTCAGGTGTTCGTCGCCTTCTTCCGCGCCGGCGGCGCGGGGCGTTTCGGTTTGATTCTGAGGCGCCGCTGGGTGGTGGGTGTCGGCTCAACAACGTCGAGCGTGGCCCGATAGTCGGCGAGGCGTTGGCGGTGCTCGGCCAGGACCGGCGCCATCGCCGGGTCCTTGTGCAGGTTCTTCATCTCCCACGGGTCGGCCTTCATGTCGAAGAGCATCTCGACGGGGTCGCCCTCGAACATGGCGTACTTGTATTGCGGCGTTCTCAGGACGCGGCCCTTGCCTTGCCACTCGGACACGACGAACTCGCGCCACGGCGCCTCGCGCCCTTCGAGCAGCGGCCGCAGGCTCAAGCCGCGGCACCTTTGGGGCGGATCGACGCCCGCGTAGTCGCACAGCGTCGGCATCACGTCCAGCCCTGAGACCAGGTGCGTCGTGTCGCGGTGGGCCTCCTTGACGCGCCCCGGGCACGAGACGATCATCGGCACCTTGACGGCCTCCTCGTAGGGGTACCACTTGGAGACGTGGAGGTGCCGCGCGCGGCCGTCGCCGTGGTCGGCCGTGAAGAGGATGACGGTGTTTTCGAGTTCGCCGGCGGCTTCGACGGCGTCGAGGACGCGACCGACGTCGGTGTCGACCATCTCGACCTGCCGGGCATAGATATAAAGGTAGTACCGCCACATATCCTCCGAGTAGGTCCGGACGACGTGCCGCGCGAGCACCTCCGGCGCCTCGGGCTCCGAGGCGTGGTTGGGCGGCAGGTCCGGCAGACGGTTGCGCAGGCGCTCGAACGGCAGGCCCAGGCCGGGCGGCATCCGGTTCGCACGGGCGTTGCCCCAGTAGCAGATGTCGTGGGGTTGCATGAACGAGGCGACCATCAGGTACGGCTTCTCTCCGGGCCGGTTCTTGATCCAGGCGGCACAGGCGTTCGAGACGGCCGTGTCCAGAAGGTCGCCCTGCCCCGCCCCGGCGGGCAGGACCGTGAAACCGTCGATGGCGGCCGGGTAGGACCCCGGCAGGTGCCACTTGCCGCAGTAGACCGTCTCATAGCCGCGCGGCCGCAGCCACTGGCCCAGGTTGGGGCGGCTCGTGTGGATGGGCCGCCCGTTGCTGACGACGCCGGTCTCAACGGGCATGCGGCCGGTCATGATGGAACTGCGGGCCGGCGAGCAGACCGGGTTCGTGCTGTGCGACTCGATGAACGTTGTGCCGCGACGGACGAGGCGATCGAGGTTCGGTGTCTGGACGTCCCGGCAGCCGTGGGCCGCGATGGCGTCGAGGCCCAACTGATCGCAGATGACGACCAGCAGGTTCGGCCGCTTGCGCTGCGGGTTGGTCCTTGCGGCGTGGCCGGCCAAGGCGCAGCCCGCCATGGCGGTGCCCACGCCGACGGCGCCGGCCTTGAGGACGCCGCGGCGCGTCACGCACCGCCGCTTGCGCTCGCCGGTCTTGCGGCTGACGTTTCTCATGACCCGCGCATTATATCAGCCGCCCCTCGTGATGGAAGGCGCTGTTTGGCGGCGATCTCCGTCTTTGCGCTTGAGGCAGTACGGCAGGGCGGAAAGGTGGCTAAGCGGTGCGAGAGAGATTCCGCGCGGTGGGTCTCCGCACCCACCGCGCGTGTCCGCGGCGGGTGCGGAGACCCGCCGCGCACCAACTTCATGCGACTTGCGTCGGTTGATCCAAGGGAAACGCTAACGAGATGAGACGGGCTATGGCGTTGGGCCGAGATCGTGAAGCCAGCGCAGCACGTGTCACCCCGAACGACGCCGGCGAAGGCCGTAGCGTGCGCCAAGTCGGCACTGTCACCCCGAGCGACACTGGCGACGCCGGGGGAGTCGAGGGGTCTCGCCGTTTGTTTGTGTTTCTGTGCTTGCGGCGCTCGGTTGCAATGACAGCATTGACGGCCAACGGCGAGATTCCTCGGCTCGCTGCGCTCGCTCGGAATGACAAACGGGGCTGAGCGCGCGGTGGGTCGGGAGACCCACCGCGCAAGGCTCGCTCGGAATGACAGGGTGAAGCCCGCTTCGGGATTGCAGCGTGCGCCAACCCGTCACTGTCACCCCGAGCGACGCCGGCGCAGAGAGACAGGCGCATGGTCCGTCTCCCGGAGCGTTACCTCGGCGTCATCGGCGCTTCGAGGTCGCCGCAGGCAAACTGGATGCCGGCCAGGTAGAACCGCAGGATCATCGGGTTCCAGAAGATCTCCGTCCGGTGGCCGATGGCCGTGTAGAAGACGCGGCCCTTGCCGTACGGTTTGACCCAGGCCAGGGCGTAGTCGTTGTCGTCCTGGCGTCTGAGCCACTTGACCTGCATGTTCGTGGCCAGCGTGTTGATCGAGAGGAGCACCCGCAGTTTCTGGCGCGCGTAGGGGTCGAGGAACTGGAAGATCTCCTCGGCCAGGCGGAACGTTTTCTTCCCCTCGAAGGCGGCGGCGAGCGGGTGGCCGGGTTCCTCGACCGTGATGCCCACTTCCTCGTTCCACGGATGGCCGCCGCAGGTCGCGCCGAGCATCTCGTGGAACTCGGGCCAGTGCCGGTTCGCCCCGATGGCGTAGTGGAAGGCCATGACGCCGCGACCGCTGCGGATCCAGTCAAGGAAGCCCTTCCTGAGTGCCGCTTCCACCGCCTCCGGCGAGTCGCCGAGGGTCTTGAGTCTGGCCATGGAGTCCTCGCTCGGCGTGATCCACTTCTGCGAGGCGTTGCACAGGACGACGGCGTCGAAGCGCTTCAGACTCTCCGGCGCGAACACAGAGAGGTCGTCGCTCGTGACCGACTCGAAGGCCCCGGTCTTTGCGCCGAGCGTCTTCATGGCGCTGGCCGCATAGGGAATGTTGTAGCCCTTGTGCGGGTCTTTGGGCATGAGATGCGGCGGGGTGATCCAGATGAGGACGCGGCGCGGCTGCTTCGGGGCGGCCTGCGGCTTCTCGGGCGCCGCATCGCGGATCTGCCTGGCCCGGTGGGCGGGGATCTCCTCGACGTCGGCTACCGCCGGCGACGAAAGCACCAGAGCCATGGGCACGGCGAGAATGGCCGCCAGGAAGCGCGTGCTCGGCATGAACCGATCTCCTTTCAGTCCGCCTTCCTGTGGCGGTAGACCCACATCTCCTCTGTGTTGTACGTCACCAGTACGTTGTGGACGGGGTCATAGTAGCCCGCCGGTGGCCACCAGGTGCCCTTGCGGGGCGGCGGACCCTGCGGCGCGATGGTGTGCCACTTCCCGGTTCCGATCGACAACTGCCGCACGATGTACGGCGAAGGTTTCCGCGACTGCGTCTCGGGACCCGGCTGGATGAGCAGAAACGCGTTGCCCACCGTATCGTAGACGAAAACAGAGCGCGCGTGGAAGCCCTGCGTCTCAGCATCGTCGCACAGGAAGGCCCACTCGTTGCGCACGACATCGTACGTCCAGGCCTTGGACCCGGCCAGGGCGACGAGTCGCTTGTGTTTCGGGCTGTAGGCGACCTGCACCTCCTGCTGCGGCGCCGAGCCGCTCTTGACGAGTTCGGCCACGGTCTTTCCGCCGTTGGGACGGACCTCTTCCCACACGTTGGCCGGCGCGTCGTAGGCCCACATCTCCATTGCCGCCGGCGCCACGTTGTGGACGGCCACGTAGAAGATCGATTTCTCGAGGTCCGGGATGTACTGGAGCGTGGCCCCCATGCCGCGCAGCGGCGGATGCGCCGTGCCCTCTGCAACCACCTGTTTGGCCCAGCGTCGCGCCGCGGGCTCGTATGTCCAGACCTTCGTCGTCGGCTTCCGGCGCTGCTGCAACGCGTCGTAGTCCCGGCCGGTGAACTCAGCGTACCAGTGGAGGTTGCCGTCGTGCCCCGGGTGCCAGAGCATTTTCTTGACGAGGGGATCGTACGTCAGCCCATCCCACGTGTGGCTGGGATAGACGGGCCCGCCGCGCCTCGTCTGGATGTAGCCGTTTTCGAACGTGACGTGTTCGCGGTACCAGGCGCGCATCTCGGCCTTGGCCGTCTCGTACCTGGCCTTCTCGGCGCCGTTGAGCGGCAGCCCTCGACGCATTTTCGATTCGGCGCCGCGCATGATGCGCCAGTTGCCGCGGATCGTGTCCTGCCGACCGCCGTCCGAGGCGTACAGCAAGTGCCACGTGTTCGAGCCAAGATGGTACTCCCACACGTCGTTGACGACGGGCGTGTTATGGCTTGCGCCGCAATACATGGCCGTCCGCCGGTCGGGGGCGTAGACCATCTTGGTGGAGTAGTCGCGGACCCTCGGCCCGTGCCGACGGTAGAAACCGACGGCGTCCAGCCCCTCGCCGGCCGTCTTGAACGCGTCCAGCCGGAGCGACTCGCCCGCGCCCAGCGATCGCAGTTGTGCGACGATCTTCGGGTCATCCTGGTAGGGATACGCGGCGGGCGCAGACGGGCCGGCCGGCGCCGCTGCACAAACCATCAGGACGTGGCAGCCCATGCCCACAAGAGTCAGGAGTTGCCGAGACGGATTCGGTGCCATCGGCGACGGCCTCGATCCAGGTTTACAGCGTCCACCCCTCGCGGTACGTGTAACGGAGCAGGGCATCGGCCTTTTCGTTGTTCGCAATCTTCATGGCGATGGGGTCGAACTCGAGCGTTCCGTCGAACTGGGTGGCCACGTTGCCGAGCATGAGGAACTCGTTGAGCGCCGAGGCGTAATCGAAGTTCGCCCAGGCCGGCTTGCCGCCCCGACACGCCAGGAACCAGTCCATCTCGTGCCCGCGCGAGCGGTCCACCGTCTTCGGCCGGTCCGTCTCAACGCCCTTGAACCGGTCGGCGGGGACGAGGGTGAAGGTCATGTTGTGGCCGGTCGAGTGGATGGTTCCCTTGGCGCCGACGATGAGGGCGCCGGCATAGGGGAACGGCCGCTTGCCTTCGGGGTCCGGCTTCTCGCCCATCAACTGCCAGAGCCGGTCGCGGGAGTCCGGCGCGCTGCCGTTATACCACGTGAACGTGACGGGCGGGAACTCGGCCCGGGCCGGTATCTGCCACGTGATAATCTCCCACTTGGGGAACGACAGCCGGTTGATGGCCGGGACCTCGGCCGAGACGCTTACGCGCGGCGTCGCGCCGCCGGCGGGCTCGGTCAACCAGAGTTCGTAGACCTTCAGGGCCATGAAGGCGAGGTTGGCGGTGTGGGAGGCCCAGTTGCCGAGTTGGCACGTGCCGAAGTCGCGCCACAGGTTCCGCTTCATCCAGTCGGGATGGTAGGGGCGCTGGGCGGCCGGGCCGAGCCAGAGGTTCCAGTTGAGGCCGTCGGGGACGGGCGGCGTGCCTTCGGGCGGTTTCTGCCGGTCGGCCCCGCCGCCGGTATTCCAGATATGGACTTCTTTGACCTGGCCGATGGCGCCGTCGCGGATGAGTTCAAGGGACCGGCGGAACCGGCCGCCGGCCGTGCCCTGGTTGCCCATCGACGTGGCGACCTTGTGGGTGCGTGCGAGTTGGCGCAGCGCGCGGCTTTCGTGGAGGGTCCGGGTGAGCGGCTTCTCGCAGAAGACGTGCTTGCCGGCCTTGATGGCGGCGGCCGAGATGACGGCGTGGGTGTGATCGGGTGTGGCGCAGACGACGGCGTCGAGACCGCCGCCCATCGCGTCGAGCATCTTGCGGAAATCGGCGAAGGTCTTCGGTTTCGCATCCAGCAGGCGCTTGTACTCGCGGGCGGCCCGCCGCTCCCAGTCGTGCTGGGAGGTCTCGAACTTGGCGGCCAGGTCGGCCCAGCGTTTGAGGGCTCCGGCCACCTTCCCGTCATTGATGTCGCACAGGGCGACGACGTTCTCCATCTTCGGGATCGTGTCGACGAACCAGCGGCCTCGCCCGCCCACGCCGACCAGCGCGACGTTCAGCCTGTCGTTGGCCCGGGCGCTTGTGGCCGAGCGCGCCTCGGCCAGGATGACCAGCCCCGCAGCGCCGGCGGCAGCCTTCAGAAACGAACGGCGGTTGACGTGTCCCGGCATGGTTCCGCTCCTGTCCGGTTGTGGATGCCTTGCGCCCGAAAGGCGCCGGACCAAGGCGATTGTGGGCCGGTGCGGCGGCCGTGTCAACGACTTCCGCCGGCAGGCGTCACGCCACAGAGATCGCCACCTCCGCCCAAGTTCCTTCCACCGCCCCACCCGAAACGGAGAGGTTCCCGCCCTTGCCCCGCGCCGGGGAACCTGCTACGCTGTCGCCCCGTTTGGACGGGGGTAGGGAGACCGGATGTGCCGCAACACCATACCGACGCACGGGCCGTCATCTTCGACGTCGACGGCGTGCTCCTCGATAGTTACCGCGCCCACTTCGAGGCGTGGCGGGCCATGGGACGCGAACTCGGACGGGACCTGACCGAACAGCGCTTCGCCGCATCCTTCGGACGACGCAACGCCGAACTCATGCACGACCTCTGGGACGGGGCCGTGCCCGAAGACCGGTACGACTGGTGGGGCGACTGGAAAGAGGCCGCGTACCGCGAGATCCTGATGCGCGATTTCCCCGCCATGGACGGGGCGGCCGACCTGATCGACGCCTTGAAGGCGGCGGGGTTTTGCCTGGCGGTCGGTTCGTCCGGCCCGCCCGAGAACGTGGCGGCGGCGCTGGAGGGCCTCGGCCGCGAGAACGCCTTCGACGCCAGGGTGGACGCCTCGGAAGTGACGCGAGGCAAGCCGCATCCGGAGGTCTTCGAGAAGGCGGCCGCGAAACTGGGCATCGAGCCCGTGCGATGTGCCGTGGTCGAGGACGCTCCGGCAGGCGTCGAGGCGGCTGAACGGGCCAGCATGACGCCCATCGGCCTGACGGGCACCGCCCCGCGCGACCGGCTCGGCGAACACGCCGCCCTCGTCGTCGATTCGCTGCGCGAACTCTCGCCCCGGCGCATCGCCGCGTTGATCGACTACAGGCGGTGACCCATGATCAAGAACCTTGTGGCGTTCGTGTGGCTGTGTTGCGCTGTCGCTTCCACGGCGGTCGCAGAGGACCCGAGAGAGCGGGCCTACCACGTTCCGGCGCTGAATCCGAAGCACACGAGCAAGCCCAAGGTAACGGGCTGGGCCACGCAGCGTGTGGAGGAGAGCCTCAACCGCGGCATGGTGGCCGTGCCGAGCGAGGACGGCCGGGTTTACCTGGGTTGGCGGCTGCTCAAGACCGATCCCCGGGGGGCGGCCTTCAACGTGTACCGCTCTGTCGAGGGGAGGAATGCGGTCAAGTTGAACCAGGAGCCCGTGGTCGTCACGACCGACTTCCTGGACGCGCAGCCGGCCCGGGGGCGCAAGAGTGCCTACTGGGTCAGGCCGGTCGTGGGGGGCACAGAACTGGAGCCGTCACAGAAGGCGCTGCTGAAGGCCGACGCCGGCGGCCGGACGTACCACTCGTCCATCGAGTTCCAGGGCTCGTACAGGCCTCAGCGGATCGGCGTTGCCGACTTGGATGGCGACGGCGCGTATGACTTCGTCATCAAGCAGCCGAGCCGGGGCATCGATCCGGCCGGCAGCCCCAATCGCGACGGCCTCACCTACAAGTTGGAGGCGTATCTGGCCGACGGCACGTTCCTGTGGCGCAAGGACCTGGGGCCGGGCATCGAGCCGGGCATCTGGTATTCGCCGTTCGTGGTTTACGATTTCGACGGCGACGGCAAGGCCGAGGTGGCCGCCAAGACCGGCCCCCAGGACGCCCGCGACCCGGACGGCCGCGTCCGCAAGGGTCCGGAGTGGGTGTCGATCCTGGACGGTCTGACCGGCAGGGAACTCACGCGCGCCGACTGGCCGCCGCGCGACCCGCGCCTGGGCGACTACAACCGCATCAACCGCAACCAGATGGGCATGGCCTACCTGGACGGGGCGACCCCGTGCCTGCTGGTGGCCCGCGGCACGTACAAACTGATGGTGCTCGACGCCTACCAGTACCACCGCGGCAATCTGGAGCGGCTGTGGCACTGGGAAGGCGACGACGAGACGCCCATCATCCGCAGCCAGGGAACGCACGGCATGCACTCGGCCGACGTCGACGGCGACGGACGCGATGAGGTCGTCCTGGGCTCCGTCGTGGTGGACGACAACGGCACGGCCCTGTGGTCGACCGGCTACGGGCATCCCGACAAGTGCTTTGTGACGGACGTGGATCCCCTGCGCCCCGGCCTGGAGATCTTCTACGCCATCGAGCCGTGGCATGACGACGGCATGGGCGTCTGCCTGGTCGAGGCCGCGACCGGCAAGGCCATCTGGAGCATCGGCCATCGCACTTATCACGTGGGCGACGGCATGGTCGCCGACATCGACCCGTCGCTTCCCGGCCTGGAATGCTTCGCGACCGAGGACTCCAAGGGCGGATCGAGGGATCGCTATCTGTTCTCCGCCGGCGGCAAGCGGCTCGGCACGCGGGACGACGTCCCCGGCCC
The DNA here is from genome assembly GCA_964510295.1 of uncultured Anaerolineales bacterium. Classification (GTDB taxonomy): domain Bacteria; phylum Planctomycetota; class Phycisphaerae; order FEN-1346; family FEN-1346; genus JAUVZF01. Next base: position 15,706 of record CAZEBQ010000048.1, read on the forward strand.
GAGGAACTGGATCTTCTGGGACGGGGATCTCTTGCGGGAAACCTTCGGCCGCGGCGGGCGAGGCAGGTCCACCTCGATCGTCAAGTACAAGGGCCCGACCCTCACGGCCGGCATCGACGGGAGCATCGTGATGATGGCCGACATCCTCGGCGACTGGCGCGAGGAACTCATCACCGCCCTGCCGGGCGAACTGCGCATCTACACGACGACCATCCCGGCGAAGGACCGGCGCGTCTGCCTGATGCAGGACCCGGTCTATCGCGCGGGCGTGGCCCACCGGTCCATGGGCTACGAGCAATCGCCGGTGACCGGTACCTACCTCGGCGTCAGCCCCGCCGATTCGGCCGGGGCGGAGCCTGTCATTCAGCGGGTCGGACCATGACACGCGGGGGCTGCACCCCGCTTGTCCTTGCAGCACGAGCGGCGTGCCCTTGCGTCCTTCGCGGACGGTGGTAAGATTCCTGGCACCAACAGGTTGGCCACAGCCGGGGGATGCCCATAGGAGCCGGACATGAGCCACGGATTAAACCGACGCAGTTTCCTGGTCCACACTGCCGGCGGGCTCGCGGTGGGGATGGCGTCCGCGAAGGCGTGTGCCTCTGTCGCCAAGGGCGCTTCGAAGCAGCGGCTGAACATCATGTGGATCATCTCCGAGGATACGGGCCCCGAGTTCGGCTGTTACGGGTACCCGCTCGTGCACACGCCGAACGTGGACCGCTTGGCGCGCGAGGGCGCCGTCTACACGAACGCCTTCACGGCGGCGCCCGTCTGCTCCGCCAGCCGGTCGGGATTCATGACGGGCATGTACCAGACGTCGATCGGTGCGCACCACCACCGCAGCCATCGCGGCGACGGGTTCGGCCTGCCCGAGGGCGTTCACGTCTTCACGACGTACCTGCGCGACGCCGGATACCGGAACGTCATCCCCGCCGCCGGCAAGACCGACTGGAACTTCACGCCCCACGTCAAGCCCTACGACTCGAAGAGTTGGGACGACCTGAAGACGCATCAGCCGTTCTTCGCCCAAGTCCAGTTCTCCGAAACGCACCGCAACTTCAAGCAGTGCAAGGAACACCCCGTTGATCCCGCCAAGGTCACGCTGCCGCCCTACTACCCCGACCACCCCGTGGCGCGGAAAGACTGGGCCATGTACCTGGAGACGATCAACGTGCTGGACGCCAAGATCGGCCAGGTCCTCGCGCGGCTCGACGACTACGGCCTGGCCGAGAACACGATCGTCTTCTACTTCGGCGACCACGGCCGGGCGCACGTGCGCGGCAAGCAGTGGCTGTACGACGGGGGCATCCACATTCCGCTGGTCATCCGGTGGCCGGGCCGCATCAAGCCCGGGACGGTGACCGATGAACTGGTCAGTGCGATCGACTTTGCGCCCACGTGCCTGCACCTGGCGGGCATCGACCCGCCCAAGCACATGGAGGGCCGCGTCTTTCTCGGCCCCAGCCGCGCCCAGCCGCGCGACTGCATCGTGGCCGCTCGCGACCGCTGCGACGAGACCGTCGATCGCATCCGATGCGTCCGCGACAAGCGGTTCAAGTACATCCGCAACTTCATGCCCGAGCGGCCGTACACGCAGCCGAACCGGTACAAAGCGCGGCAGTACCCGATGCTCGCCCTGCTCAAGGAACTGCACGCCGAAGGCAAACTCACGCCCGAACAGGCGCTCTTCATGGCCGACCGGCGACCCGAGGAGGAACTCTACGACATCCAGGCCGACCCGTGGGAGGTCAGGAACCTCGCCGCCTCCGCCAAGCACGCCGACGTGCTCAAGACAATGCGCGGGCGGCTGGAGACGTGGATCAAGCAAACCGGCGACAAGGGCCAGTTCCCCGAAAAACCCGAAGCGAAAAAACCGAAGAAGCCAAAGGGCGGCAAAGGCAAACGCGCAGAAAAGGCCGACGCCTGACACGACGACGCCATTTCACGCGGTGGGGCCAAGCAGGTGAGCGCGGTGGGGCCAGGCAACTGAGCGCGGTGGAGACAGGCAGTGAGCGCGGTGGGTCTCCGGACCCACCGCGCGTTAAAGCCCATTTTCGCCGTTGCGCGGCGGGTACGGAGACCCGCCGCGCGGGAAGTGGCGAAGACACCCGCCGCGCCAAGGCACCGCATCCAACGCAACCAGTGGCGGGAGAACAACATGGGCAACCAGAAGGCCGCCAAGGCGCCGTCGGGCAGGTGGGGACTTCTGTTGGTGCTCGGCCCGTCGCTCGTCTGGTGCGGCGAGTACATCGGGTCGGGCGAGGTCATCATCGCCACGCGGACCGGGGCCCTGCTGGGTCCGGCGGTCATGTGGGCCATCGTCCTGGGCATCTTTCTGAAATACTGGATCGGCCTGTGCGGCGCACGGTACGCCGTCGCGACCGGCGAGGGCATGATCGACTGCTTCAGCCGCGCGCCCGGGCCGAAGAACTGGCTCGTCTGGGTCGTCTTTCTCGGTCAGGTCCCGTCGGCCATCTGCGCGGTGGGCGGCCTGGCGGTGGCGGCGGCGACCTTCCTGGGGGCCCTCTTCCCACTCG
>CAZEBQ010000049.1:0-18192 GCA_964510295.1 uncultured Anaerolineales bacterium
ACGGCCTTGATTCTTTCGGTGGCAACCCGGCGGTGATCAGCCCCCGGAAGAGTCGCCTGGTCTGGTTGTCTACCCGATCATACGGCCGGCCCCCGGCGGTCGGAAGAGGTTTTCGGGTGGGGGGGTGAAATGGTTACGCATGTGGACCTGGAGGGGGTGGTTTTACAGAGGAGAAGCGGGCGACTCGGTGCGAGTTGCCCGTTGGGTTGTTGCGATGTGCTGCTTGGCCGGCTACTTCCGCCTGCGTAAGAGCAGAGCCATGCCGCCGAAGACCAGCAGCGCCAGCGTGGCAGGCTCGGGCGTAAGGGTCACGCCGCCCAAGTCGATGCCGTTCATGACAAGGTGTTTCAGGACCACGACGTTCGCACCCGTGAATCGCGCCACGCCTCCGTCGCTGATCGCGAGCGTATCCAGGTGCTGGTTGCAGCGGAAGTGGAGTTCCCGCACCTCGGGCACCGGCACGAAGAAGTTCAGCCGCAGGAACACCTCACGACCACGGGCCTTCAGGGTCCGCACGGCGTCCTTGACGATCGTGTAACCGCCCGTAAAACCTCGCTCTGCCCCAAGGCGTTCCCAGATCCGCTTGGCTGTGTGCCGCTGCTTCCTCGGCTGTTGCTGGTCCGCCTCGAGGACCTGTCGAATCCAGTCCAGGTACGGCCCGATCTTCGGCTTCCTCGACGGCCCCTGACGCCGATACCCCGGCGGCGTGCTGTGCGTCAGGATCTTCTCCAGCGTCCGCCAGTGCAGGCCCGTCTCGCGGAGAATTTGTCGCTTCGAGACCCCTTCCACCAGAACCCGTCGTCGAATTGAAACCGACTCGTCCATGTCGCGCCTGCAACCCGGTCTGGACGATCCGCACGCCGGCGTGTATCGTATCGGTCTGGAGGGCCGCTGCGCCCGCCCTGGCGTGGACGGATCGTCGGCCCCGCAGAGATTCCGCTACAGGAGGCGCCATGAGACGTCTGCTTGCCACCGCCGTCGCCGCCCTGGGATTCGTTTTCGTGATGGCCGCGCAGGCGGCGCCGGTCCTCCCGCCGCAGCCGACGCAGGCCGAGATGCGGACGAAGCGCCAGTGGGTGGACCGCCGTCTTCTCGAGTGCCGTTTCGCCCCGGCCGAGGCCGCGCCGGCCGCCCCTCTGGGCATGACCTCCGCCCCGGGTCTGACGGTGCTGGCCAACAACGACCCTGTCATCTGCAACGGAAGGGGAGAGCAGCCGCTGAGGCTGGGCGACACGTCCTACACGCGCGGCCTGTACTGCCACGCGGTCAGCAAGGTCGTCGTGCGGTTGCCGGGGCCCGGCAAGACGTTCTCGGCCGTCGTGGGGCTGGACCACAACGACGACACGGCCCGCGGCCGGGGCAGCGTCGTCTTCTCGGTCACGGTTGCTGGCAAGGTCGCCTTCCGGTCGGAGGTGATGCGCGTGGACACGCCCGCCCGGCCCGTCACGGTTGACCTGGGCGGGGCGGACACGTTCGTCCTGGAGGTCGGCGACGCCGGCGACGGCATCGGTTGGGACCAGTCTGACTGGGCCGACGCCAGGGCCGCGCTGGCCGACGGCACGGAAGTCTGGCTGGGCGACCTGCCCCTCGCGGACCTACGGCCGGAGGCGCCCGCGATCCTGCCGCTGCGCACCAGCGATCTGCCTCTCGTCTTCCTCTATGGGAGGCGTTCGTCCGACGACCTGTTGCCCCGGTGGTCGCGCAAGGCCGAGACGCGCCGCCTGGACGAGGCGCGCACGCAGCATACGCTCACTTGGACGGACCCGGACACGGGTCTGGAGGTCCGCTGCGTGGCCGTGGAATACGCGGACTTCCCGGCGCTTGAGTGGACCGCCACCTTCACAAACACCGGCCGGCAGGACACGCCGACCCTCGAGAACGTCCAGGGCCTGGATGTGGCCGTCGCGTGCCCGGCGGACGGGTCGTGCGTCCTCAATCATTGGAGAGGCGACACGTGCAGCCCGGACCTCTACCAGCCGCTGGAGGCGCCGCTGAAGCCGGGGGCCTCCGAGCGTTTCGCGCCGGCGGGCGGGCGCGGTACGAACGGGGCCTTCCCGTACTATCGTCTCGCGACGCCGGGCGGCGGGCTGCTGATCGCGGTCGGCTGGCCGGGGCAGTGGGCGACGATGTTCGCCCGCGACGCGGGGGGCGCCCTGCGCGTCTCGGCGGGCCAGGAGAAGACGCACCTCGTGCTGCGGCCCGGCGAGCGGATCCGCACGCCGCTCATCGCCCTCGTGTTCCTGGAGGGCCACGACCCCGTGCGGGCCCAGAACGTCTGGCGGCGGTGGATGTGGGCTCACAACGTGCCGCGCACCGCGGACGGGAGGCTGCCGGAGCCCATCCTCTTCGGCAACACCTCCGGCCAGTTCAACGAGATGATCAACGCCAACGAGGAGAACCAGAAGCATTTCATCGACCGGTACGTCGAGGAACGCATCGGCATCGACCACTGGTGGATGGACGCCGGCTGGTATCCCTGCGACGGCCACTGGCCCAAGACGGGCACCTGGGAGCCCGACCCCAAGCGGTTCCCCCGCGGCCTGCGGGCCATCAGCGACCACGGCCGCGCCAGCGGCGTCAAGACGCTCGTCTGGTTCGAGCCGGAGCGCGTGGCGGGCGGCACGTGGCTGGCCACGAACCACCCGGAGTGGCTCCTCGGCGGCACGCTGCTCAACCTGGGTAACCCCGACGCCCGCGCCTGGCTGACCGACCACGTGGACCGGACCCTCCGCGAACAGGGCATCAACTTGTACCGCCAGGACTTCAACATGGACCCGCTGGGCTACTGGCGCGCCGCCGACGCCCCCGACCGGCAGGGCATCATGGAGAACCTGCACGTCCAGGGCTACCTGGCCTACTGGGACGCCCTGCGCGAGCGGCACCCGAATCTCATCATCGACAGTTGCGCCTCCGGCGGACGCCGCAACGACCTGGAGACGATGCGCCGTGCCATCCCGCTGCACCCCACGGACTTCGACTACGGGAACCTGCCCGTCAAGCAGGCGTTCCATTACAGCCTGTTCCAGTGGATTCCCTGCTACGGCTCGAACACGGTCCCCGTCGGCGCCGTGGACGCCTACGCCTTCCGTAGCGGCCATGCGGCCAACATCGTCCTGGGCTACGACATGCGGAACAAGAACCTGGACTACGCGTTGCTGCGGCGTCTTGCTGCCGAGTGGCGGCGGGTCGTCGCCTGCTACCGTGGTGACTTCTACCCCCTGACGCCGTACAACCGCGACGAGACGGCGTGGATCGCGTGGCAGTTCCACCGGGCGGACTCGGGCGACGGTGTCGTCGAGGCCTTCCGCCGCGCCGCGTGCGAGGACGGCGCGAAGACCTTCCGCCTGGGCGGCCTGGACCCGGCCGCACGGTATGAAGTCACTGATCCCGACACGGGGACGACCGCCGCCATCGCCGGCGGGGTCCTGATGGACGAGGGCCTGAGCGTCGAGATCCGGGCCAGGCCCGGTGCCGCAACGGTCGTCTACCGGCGTCTGGACGCCGCGGGCCGTCAGCCGTGACGCATCCGGCCAGCGTCCGGCTGGCGCTCGGGCTCCAACGCTACGAGCCGCGAACGCGCCTGCGAGGAGAACCTCAACTCCGTGTGGCGGCGAGACCGTGTACGGAGCCCTAAGATTGTCATAGAACTTGTCATGAAACCCATCTTATCGCCTGCCCTGCATATCACGGCAGCCGCAGTAAGTCTTTGACGCGGCGCGACGTACGTTGGTGGGCCCAGCAGGATTCGAACCTGCGACCAAGGGATTATGAGTCCCAATTCGGAGTCTTCTCGAAGTCATAACATATCCCCAGAACACCAGATGACCCAGCGTGACGCCGAGTGCCACGAAGTGCACAAAACCCCTATGGATCGCGGGGATTCTGTGCTCTCAGGAGGAGGCGAACGGGAGCGTTCGGCGCACGGAGATGACCGTAGCGCCTCAGCAGGTGAACGCAGCGCAGCCAAGCCAGACGACAAGCAGGACGACAAGCCGAGGCCAAGCGATCCTGCGCTCGCGGAGGTCACTCGTGCTTGGCCTGCGCTGCCCCAGCATATCAAGGCTGCCATCCTCGCACTGATCCAGACAGCCGGGGAGGAGCAGCCGTGAACACCACCTGCCGTGTCCGATTTGTGGTGCAACATACCGTCCATACCGTGCGCACCGTCCAACAGCTAGCAGTACCCGTGGCACGGAGGGGGAGAAGTCAGGGGCCAAGTTGGCCGCACTCTACCTGCCCCCCCCGGGTCTTGTTAAGTAGTGCTCAGGTGACGAAAGGGGCGAGGAAGATGGCAAAATGCAACAACAAGCCGGTTCTGGACTGTCAGGCCACCTTCAACCGGCTGGGGTGCATCGCCAGAAGCACCACCGCGACGGCCCGACTCCTCGGACTCGCTGAGCGCGTGGAGGCCAAGGGAGAGCGCGGGGAAGAACCGACACTGGAGGAACACGTTGCCTTTGGCCTGGCGGGCTACGACGCCGGCAGGTTCCCCTCCGACGCGGCTCTCCACTACCTCGTCATGATTCTGGAGCACAAGGTCGCCGGTGTCCGCATCCAGGAGGTCTACAACCGCGATTTCCGCGAGCGCGCCGAAGCCATCCGCAAGGAACACGGCTTGGCCGCCGACGAGGACTGGCCGCGCGGCGAAGGCCCGCTGGAAGACCAGGCACTGGGCGCGGAGTTCGAGGCCGTCTGCGGCCGAATCGAGGTCGAGGTCTTGCAGGAGTACGCCGACAAGACGGGACACCCGCTCCTCAAAGAAGCGGCCGATCAGTGTGCGTCCGACCGGCCGGCGTTCGAACGTCGCTTGGAACGGGGCCGGGAATGGCTGTTCGACGGAAAGGAGGGCTGAACCCATGGCCAAGCACCAACCGCACCAGTGCAAACAGATCAAGGCCGACGGCACACGGTGCCAGGCCAACACCAGGACTGGGTCCGAGTACTGTTTCTTCCACGATCCTGCGACGGCCGAGGAGCAGGAGGCGGCGCGGCAGGCCGGCGGCCGCGTGGGCAAAACAAAGGCCCTGCCCGCCGAGACGCCGGACGTTCCCCTGTCCTCGGTGGCCGAGGTCGTCGGGCTCCTGGGCGAGACGATCAACCAGTTGCGCCGGGGCGAGATCGATCCGAGGGTAGCCAACGCCGTGGGCTACCTGAGCGGGACGCTTCTGAAGGCCCTCCAGCAGGGCGATATCGAACAGCGGTTGGCCGACCTGGAGGCTATCGCCAGACACCAGGAGAGCCCCGAGTCGCCGTTTGACGTGGAGTTCGACGACGAGCGGCCCGATCCCAACGCCGAAGGGAAGGCCGTGGCATGAGAGACGCCCGGAAACGGCTCGACGATATGGAAGCGGCCCTGACGCCGAAGCAGCAGGTCCTGCGCTGGTTGGACCACGTTGCCGGTCTGGGTTCCGAGGAGGCGTACTTCAAGTGGCTGGCCGAACGGTCGTTCGAGGCATTGCCGCGTATCAAGTTGGCGGAGGCCGTCGCTGAGGCGACCCGCAAGAAGATGAGGAGCGCGCCGAAGGAGGCAGTCGAGGTGGCCGTCCGCCGTGCCGTCCGGGATGTCTACTTCCTGACCAAACTCGTGATCGACATCAACACGCTGGTCAGTGAGAAGGCCACGGTGTTCGATGTTCAGGCGGCGCTGTGTGCCCGAGGGCTGCAACTGCTCGTGGTCGCCGCCGCTGTACCCCGGCGGGGCCAGGCTGCGCTGCCCTGGCTTGACCGGCCGCTCCAGTTGCGGGAAGTCCGAAACGACGTGGTGGTGCTCTTGTCGGACATCTACACGCTGGAAGAGGCGATCCGGTTTATTCGCCGCCGCCTGTTCGACGACCACCCGATCCTGTTCCCGGGGCGGGCCAAACGCCTGGCCGAGGGCCGGGAGAAGGCCGAATCCGTGGTCGCGGAATACGCATCCCTGCTTGCAAGCGGATCGTTCGACGGGGGTGGCGACTCCACCGAATTGGGCCTTGCCCTTGACGCCCTCAGGAAGGCCGTCCAGCCGGTGGCGGCGGCTACGGTCCGGCACTGCGTAGACCTCGCCAAGGCGGACGCGCTGTGGGACATCGGCCAGAGGGAAGCCGCTGCGCGGCTGTGGAAGTCCCGGGCGGGGGTCGGGGTGCACAAACGTGAGTGAGGGCGGCGTGGCACATTGCAGTCACTCGCTCCGGGACCCGTCGCCGCGGGGCTGTTAACCGGAAGGGCGCAGGTTCGAGTCTCGTCCGGGGAGCCAACCCTTCTTCCGCGGAAATACCGCGGCCGAGTGGTTAACGCGAGCGTTCGGAATACATCCGTGAAGCCGCTGGGTCTGACATCGTGTGCGAGACGTCTATGCCTCGACGACGAAACGCAAGGTGCAGCCGGAGACCCGCGGCCAAAGCATCCTTGCCGTGGTTGCCGCAACAGGCGCCGCCGGGCTTTGCACGTGGCAGTCCGACTGGCTCGGGCTGGGCCATGGGAAGACTTACGTGCTGAACCAACTCTTGCTGGAAGGCTACGCGCCTTGCCGCCCGTCTCCGACCTACCCGCCCCCGTGCCGGATGATTTTGCCGTTGACCATGTAGACAACGTCTTCGGCCAGGTTCGTAGCCATGTCGGCCAGGCGTTCGAGATGGCCGACCGCCAGGAAGAGGGCAACCAAGCCGTCGATGCCGTCCGGCGACTCGCGCATCAGGGCGGTGAGGATGCGGCGCAGATCGCGCCGCAGTGCATCGACCTCGTCGTCCTCGGCACAGACCTGTTGCGCGAGGGTCGTATCGAGGCGAACCAGGGCGTCGAGGCTGCGCTTGACCATCGACCGAACCTTCGACGCCATGGTCGACAGGTCGGCGGGGATGTCGGGAGCGGGCCGCTCGGCCACGTACCGAGCCCCTTTGGCAATGTCGGCGGCCAAGTCGCCCATGCGCTCCAGGTCGTTGTTCATCTTGAGCACGGCGACGATGAATCTCAGGTCGATGGCCACCGGCTGGTACAGAGCCAGGAGTTTCAGGCATTCCTCCTCGATCTCGACCTCGGCACGGTCGAGTTCGGCGTCGTTCTCAATGACCTGTTCGGCCAGGCGGAGGTCGTTGCGAACCATCGCCTGGACGGCCTTGGCAATGGCGTCCTCGACGAACGCGCCGAGCGAGAGAATCCGGCGCCTGAGCGCCGCGAGTTCCCGTTCGAGGTGGGCGGTCATGGCATCCCCAATCCGAGATCACCCGAAGCGGCCGGTGATGTAGTCCTCGGTCTGTTTGCAGGAAGGGTTCGTGAAGAGCGTCTCCGTCAGGTCATACTCGATAAGTTCCCCAAGGCAGACGAAGGCCGTGCGGTCGCTGACGCGCGCCGCCTGCTGCATGTTGTGCGTGACGATGACGATGGTGTAGCGGTCGCGGAGTTTGTCGATCAGGTCCTCGATCTTGCGCGTGGCAATCGGGTCGAGGGCCGAGCACGGCTCGTCCATCAGCAGCACCTGGGGCCTCGTGGCCAGGGCGCGGGCCAGGCAGAGGCGCTGCTGCTGGCCGCCCGACAGGCCCAGGGCCGACTTGCTCAAGTCGTCCTTGACCTCATCCCAGAGGGCGGCGGCCCGCAGGGAGTCCTCGACGACGACGTTGAGTTTGCCGTAGCTGCGGGTCCCCTGGAGGCGCGGCCCGTAAGCCACGTTGTCGTAGATGCTCTTGGGGAACGGGTTCGGCTTCTGGAACACCATGCCGACCTGTTGCCGCAGGTTCACAAGATTCACGCGTTTGTCGTAGACGTTGACCCCCGCGACCTCAAGCCGTCCCTCGGCGCGGGTTCCGGGGATGAGGTCGTTCATGCGGTTGATACTCCGCAGGAACGTGCTCTTGCCGCACCCGCTCGGCCCGATGATGGCCGTGACAGACCGCGGGTAGATGTCGAGGGTGATGTCCCGAACGCCGACCTTCGACCCGTAGTAGAGCGAGAACCGGTGGGCGCGGATGACGGGCTCCCCGGGCGACTGTGTCCGCGACCGTCTGGCCGCGCGGGCCCTTGGTCGCGCGACGGCGGTGCCTTGACGGAAGAGCGGCACCTCGGGCGTTTCCCCGGGCCGGGGCCGCAGCGTCTCGGCCGACTCCGGGGCATCGTCAAGCGTGCGTTCGGCGTTATCGGTCATGGTCATTGTCCACGCAACCTCTTGCTGATCCGCCATCGGATGACAATCGCTGCCGCGTTTAGGAACAGCACCAGCACGATCAGCGTCGCCACCATGCCGTACTGCTGGTGCGGCACCATGGCTGCGACACGGTCGCCGACCGCCAGGTCGTAACTGCCGTACGAGAGGGCACGCGTCGGCTCAAAAAGCCAGTCGAACCATCCGGACGACGTCTCGCCGAAGTCGAACACGCTCAGCGCCGGCCCAACCGACACCGCTCCCGTGAAGAGGATGGGCGCCGTTTCGCCGGCGGCCCGGCTCATGCTGAGGATGACACCGGTCAGGATGCCCGGCAGCGCGGCGGGCAACTGGACCGTCAGGAAGCACCGCAGCCGCCCGGCGCCCAAAGCCAGCGCCGCTTCCTTGTAGGCCGGAGGGACGGCGCGGATCGCCTCTTCGCTGGCGCGGATGACGACCGGGAGGACCAGCACCGTGATGACGAGCGTCCCAAGGATCTCCGGTCCCACTCCGCCGAAGAAGTGGCCCGGCACGCTGTCGTCGAGCAGGTACTGCCAGTAGAACGTCAGCCGCGGCCGCAGCATGGCCTCGACGTTCTCGCGGACCATCGGGAAGATGGCAGCCAGCGGCGTGCCGGCAAACTGCTCCTCGCGCGGGATGCGCTGCCGCACGAGGGCTTCCCGGCTCGCGGCGTTGACCCAGCGTTCGGCGAACAGAAAATCGTCGAGGGCGCGCTCGGCCATGTCCATGCGCGTCGCGCCGTAGCGATACATCGCCAGGGGGGAGCGGTCGCCGCCCGGGCGCGGCCCGAACAGCCTCGTGAGCGCGTCCTGGACTTCGGCCAGCGCCTGGGCGTACTCGTCGCGTCGGCCCAGGTCGACCGTCTTCAGGAGGTCGCCGTAATCGCGTGCCATTCGGAAAAACCGTTCGCCCGACGTGCCCCTGATGCGGTCGTCGTTCTCGTGCGAGAGGACGAAGGCGAGTCTCTCGTGGGCGGCGTCGCTCTCGCTGCTCTCGAAGGCTTCGACGAGCGCGTCGCGCAGCGCGCGGGCGAGGCGCCGAGCCTCCAGTCGCTCGTCGCCGCGGATGCCCTGTCGCTCGAGATCCTTCCCCACGTCCTGGTAGACCTGCCTGGCCTCGTCTTCCAGGTGCTCGGTGTCGATCCCTCGTCCGAAACGGTCGAGGAGGTCGTAGGCCGGCGCCCGGGCCTTGGCCACCTCGGCCAGTTCCGCCTGGACGGTCTCCGGGTCGCCGCGGTCGTGCATCTCGAACTGCATCTGGCGGAAGGCGGCGGTGCCGCGGAACACGACAGCCGTTGCGCCCCGATAGATCATCGGTACCAGGACAACGACGAGGACCAGCGAGATCAGCGCCACCGACACGAATGATAGGGCCGTGAAGCCGCGGTCAGCCAGGAGTCGGCGAGGGACGTTCATCAGACCACCCCCTTGCCGTGCCGGACCCGGCGAAGCAGCGCCTCGGTCACGAAGTTCAACAGGAACGTGAACGCCAGAAGCAGGAGCCCCACGGCGAACAGGGCGTGATAGTGCGTCGACCCCTTGGGCACTTCGCCCATCTCCCCGGCGACGGTGGCCGTCATCGTCCGGATCGACTGACCCAGGTCCCACCAGGGACTGGGAATCTGGGCGGCGTTGCCGGAGGCCATCCAGACGACCATCGTCTCGCCGATGGCCCGCATCATGCCGAGGATAACCGCCGCGATGATGCCGCTGTGCGCCGCCGGGATCGCCACGCGCAGGAGCGTCTCGGCCCGGGTGGCCCCGAGGGCGTACGAGGCCTCGCGAAGTTCGCGGCCAACGGCGGTCAGGGCGTCTTCCGACACGCTCACGATCGTCGGAATCGCCATCAGCCCCAGGATAAGGCCGGCGTTGAGGGCGTTCGTCCCGGTCGGCAGGCCCAAGTGCTGCTGGAGCCACGGGGCCAGCATCAGCACCGCGAAGAACCCGTACGCCACCGACGGAATGGCCGCCAGAAGTTCCACGACCGGCTTGATGATCTGGCGGGCCGCGAAAGGGAGCACGTCGCTCAGACACAGGGCCGTCATCAGCCCCGTGGGAACAGCCACCACCAGCGCGAGCACCGTCACGTACAGCGACCCGGCGATGAGACTCAGGCCACCGAACTCAGCGGCCGCCCCCTCCGCCTCGGGGTACCAGCATGTGCTGCCCAGGAGTTCACCGAGCCGGTGGACGGCGTGGCTGGCGGCGGCCACGGTCTCGCCCGGGGCGAAGAACGGCAGGGCTTCGCGCACGACGAACGCCAGGATGAGAAGGACGGCCACGATGCTCGACGCGGCCGTCATGAAGAGCGCGCCCCGCCCGACCCGGTTCAGGATGAACCCGGCCAGGTCCTGGCCCGGCGTGAGCAGAAGCGGCCGGTCGAAACCGGACGCCTGCCCCCCTGGCTCGATGTCACGACCTGTCACCGCCTGGGTCATCGGCTGCCTCACGTCACCGGCCGCGCGCTCAGTAGTCCGTGACCGGCACGAATCCCTTGGCCTCGACGATCTCCTGCCCCTCTTCCGTCAGGTGGAAGGTGCAGAATTCGTGGATGATGGAACCAAGATCCGGGTAGTTGCGCGTGAAGAAGAACAGCGGCCGCGCAATCGGGTACGTCCCCTTGGCAATCGTCCGCTTGGTGGGGGCGATGCGGTCGATCTCGAGCGCCTTGACCTTCTCGTCGACGAATCCCAGCCCCACGTACCCGATGGCACCCTTCGTGGTCGAGACGCGGGCGTGCATCTGCGGGTTGGAGTTCACGTACTCGATCCCGTCGGCCATCTTCTGCTTCTTCATGACCAGACCGTGGAACGTCTCGTAGGTGCCCGACGACGTGTCGCGGCTGATGGGCACGATCGGCGCGTCGGGACCGCCGACGTCCTTCCAGTTCTTGATCTCGCCCATGTAAATCTTGCGGGCCTGCTCGGTGGTCAGCCCTTTGACGGGGTTCGAGGGGTGCACGACCACACACACCCCGTCCATGGCGACGGCGTGGGCCACGGGCAGGAATCCTTTCTCGACGGCCTTCGTGTACTCCTTGTCCTTCATGAAACGGCTCATGGTGGCGATGTCGCACCGCTCGTCCACCAGGGCCGCCGCGCCGTCGCCGCTGCCGGTTTTCTTGACCGTGATCGCCAGGCCGGGGGGCTTGGTCTTGAAGGCCTCGGCAAAGGCGTCGGCGATCGGCCCGACCGTGGTTGACCCTTCGATTTGCAGCGTCTGCTTCTCGGCGGCTTCGGCAGGGGCAGATGCGGACGTCCCAAGGTTCGCCGCCATGACGCTCATTACCCATAATGCCGTTCTCATGGTCTTCCTCCTTCTTCGCTGGTCCTCAATCCATTATCCCCGCGGCCTGTTAGCGTTCCGTTACGACGGTGTTGATACTTCGCGAGCCCTCCGGCCTCAAAAGGACCACAGCATGTCGGCCTGGAGCGTGAGACGCTCGCCGTCGGCGTCCGGGTTGTAGATCGGGCTGGAGTAAAAGAGGGTCACGCCAACCTGCATGGCGTCCGTCACGCTGTACTTGAAGCCGAACACGTGGCCCTTGTGACCGTCGGGGAAGTCGCTGTCATTGAAGGCCCGGGGCGAAGCCTCGAGTTGGAGGTACTTCCAGACGTACTGGGCCGACCAATCGCCCTTCTTCTTGTTCTCGCCGACCTTGATGCCAAAGGCGTAGCCGTCGTTGCGGTCGTCGGGGGTGTCGGCGTTCGAGCCGCAGTTGTGGACGTAGTCGACGAACGGCGCCATCGCCAGACCGGCGGCCTTGAACTTGAACTTGTTCGTGACGTTGATGTAGTCCCACTCCTCGCCGGGCAGCGTCAGGCCGGCCGAGTAGTGGGACGTCTCGTAGTACGTGACCGCGCTCGTCCACGTGACGCCGTCCATCTTCCAGTTGAAGCCGGCCGCGTAGGCGTTCATGTTGGCGTCGTCGCCCGGGTTGTTGTTCGAGAGGAAGAAGACGCCGGCGCCCACGAACGGCACGAACTCCTCGCTCATCGGAATGTCGTACTGGACCCAGGCGCCCTCGGGGTTCAGGTCGCTGTCCCAGACAAGGTCGGTCGAAACCCACGGCTGCTTGATCTTGCCGCCGGTGACCATCAGGCCCTTGACGGCATTCGGCTTCCAGGTGGCGTACGCGCGGTCGATGCGGATTTCGTCGCGGACGAAGAAATCGCCCATGGTTTCGTTCGTCGACGTCGGGCCCCCGCCGTCGCCGCTGGCAAGTTGGAAGCCCACCTCGAGCTGGTCGTCGGGCCACGTCTTCTTGACGCCCACCCGCAGTCGGTACCGCGCGCGGCCCTCGTCGTCGCGGCGGCCGCCGGTGGACTCGGCGAACTGGCGGTACTCGTATCGCAGCCGCAGGTCGCCGAAGAACGTCAGGTTCTCCAGCCACGACGGCAAGTCCTTGCTCGGGTCCGCCTCGGCCAGCATCTCCTCGATGATCCTGCGGGTCTGCTCCTGTGTCTCGAGGGTCGCGACCTTGTTCTCGAGCACGATGATGGATTCCTTCAACGCTCCGATCTGCGCCGACACGTCCCCCACCCCCTGCGCCGCGGCCTCCCGCGCGCCCCAGGCCACCAGCGGCAGCGCGGCTGCCCACACCCAAAGCATGCGTCGTGCCATGTCCAGATCTCCTTTTGATGTGCGATGGCGGCACATTCCGCCACCGCCGCATTAACGATAGGAGACGCGAACTAGGAGACGACGAGGAAGGTGTGAGAATCCCGTTAGCGGCCCGCCGCGCGGGGCAAAAAGCGGCTACGCCGCCGGAAGGCGGAGCGTGAAGACGCTTCCCTTGCCCGGCGTGCTCTCGACCGAGACGGTTCCGCCGTGCGCCTGAAGGATGTGTTTGACGATCGCCAAGCCGAGGCCCGTGCCGCCGAGATCGCGGCTGCGGCCCTTGTCGGCGCGATAGAACCGCTCGAACAGGCGCGGCAGGTGCTCGGCAGCAATGCCGCAGCCCCGGTCGCGAACCCGGATGCTGATGCCGTCGCCGGTCGCCTCGGCTTCGACAACGACCTCGCCGCCGGCCTCGCTGTACTTGATCGCGTTGTCGAGCAGGTTACCGACCGCCTGCTGGATCAGCAGGACGTTCACCGGCGCCCAGAGCGGGTCGGGGCAGCGGACGACGATGCGGATGCCGCGCTCGGCCGCCATCTCCGCGCAGTCCTGCACGGCATCATCCAGCACCGGCCTGAGGTCCGACCGCACCCGCTCAACCCGCCCGGCCTCGTCGTCGGACTCGATGCGCGACAGGGCGAGGAGGTCCTCGATGAGGGCACTCAGCCGGTCGGCCTGGCGACCGATGATATCGAGGAAACGGCCCGACTTCTCGGGGTCCTGCGCCGCGCCTTCCCGCAGCGTCTCGACGAACCCCTTGATCGAGGTGATGGGCGTGTTCAGTTCGTGCGACACGTTGGCGACGAAGTCGCGCCGGACCGTCTGGAGCCGCCTGAGACGCGTGACGTCGCGCAGGACGACGAGGACGCCCATCTCCCGCCCGTCGGCGCCGCAAAGGCGCGTGCACCGGACCTGGAGGAACTGCTCGCCTTCTTCGCGGCGCACGATCTCGTCTTCGGCCGACTCCTCTGTCTCGAGAGCGGACCAAGCCAGGCGATGGAGGTCCGGCAGGCGGATGGTCTCCTCGAGGCTTTGCCCCGTTGCCGTGGCCGCGTCGATCCCAAGCAATCTGCCGGCGGCGCGGTTCACGCGGAGGATTTGTCCGTCCCTGCCGACGGCCACGACCCCCTCGACCATGCTCGCCAGGATGGCCTCCCGCTCGCCTCGCTCGCGGGTAAGCGAGTCGATGGCGCCGCTGAGTTGGGCGGCCATGCGGTTCATCGCCTCGGCCAAGTGCGCGAGTTCCCTCGTCTCCGGCACGGGGACCCGATGCGCCAGGTTGCCTTGGGCGAAGCGGTCGGCTCCTTCCGCCATCTCGCCCAGCGGCCGGCTCAGGCGCCGGGCCACGACCCACCCCAGGACCGCCGCGCCGACCGCGACGGCGACGCCGCCCACGAGAATGCGGCCGTAGAGCGCCTTCAGGGCCGCCGAAATGCCGCTGAGCGGAACGGCCGCACGGACAACCGGCCCGTCCCGCACGCCCGGCGTCAGTGGGACGGCCAGATACATCATGTCGACGCCGAGCGTCGGCGACGGCCGGATCCTCTTGCCCACGCCGCCGTCGTACGCCGACAGGATCTCCGGCCGTTTCGAGTGATCCTCCATGCCGTCCGGGTCGCGGTCCGACTCGCCGATGACCTCGCCGTTCCTGAGAATGACCGTGAGCCGCGCGCCGGACGCCGCGCTGCGCGCGCGGCACAGCATCTGGACGCGCTCGGGTTGCAGGTCTGGCGCGCGGTCGCGGACAGCCTGGGCCACAAGGCGTGCCGTCACCTCGAGCCGGGCCTCCATCTGCGCGTAGTACAGCGACCGCGTCACCTCCCCCGCGAACAGGCCGACCCCCACCGTGCAAAGGGCAATCACAAGCAGGTAGGTCGGGTACAGTCTCCAGACGAGGCGGCGTCTTGCCATCGGCTAGCGATCCCTGAACCGGTATCCCACCCCTCGAACCGTTTCGATCTCCTTGCCGCACGGGCCGAGTTTGCGGCGGAGAGCCACGATATGGACGTCGACGCTCCGATCGGTCACCGCCACGTCGTCGCCCTGGGTCTGGTCGACGATCTGGTAACGCGTCAGCACCCAGCCTGGCCGCCGCGCGAGGCAGAACAGGATGCGGAACTCCGTCAGCGTCAACTCCACCGGCTTGCCCTTGACGAGCACCTCGTTGCGGCCGGGATGGATTTCGAGGTCGCGGACCCGGATGGGCGCCGTCTCAGGGGACGGTTCCCTGGTCCGCCGACGCAGGGCCGCACGCACGCGGGCCAGCAGCACGCGTGGGCTGAACGGTTTCGTCACGTAGTCGTCGGCGCCGAGTTCCAGGCCCGCCACGATGTCGGCCTCCTCGCCCTTGGCGCTCAGCATGACGATGGGAATGTGGCGCGTCCTCACGTCGCCCTTCAGCGTGCGGCAGACGTCGAGGCCGTCGGTGCCCGGCAGCATCAGGTCGAGGATCACCAGGTCGGGCGGCCGCGACGGGGCCACCTCCAGCGCCTTCTCCCCGGTTCCCACGCACGTGACTTTGTACCCCTCCCTGGCCAGGTTGTACTCGACCAGTTCCAGGATATCCGGCTCGTCGTCCACGACCAGAACGTGCTCGTGTGCCATGGCAGCCTCCGTGCGGCAGGCATCTCTGCAACCACACCGCCGCGCTGATTATCGCCGCCCGCGATTAGCGTTTCGTTAGCGTCGCGCAAGATTGCCGCGCATGCGGCACGGCCGACAGGGCGCCGCCGCACACCGTTCGCGATCACTTAGCCCCGGCCGCCGGCCAGCCACGAAGAGTATATGCCGTCGCGTCCGGCATTGCCAAGGCCCGTAATGGCCTATCGCGAGCGTTCGAAGCAAGCCTCCGAAATTGCCGAGTCCGACATGGCACGCAAAGATCGCCCCCCTTCTGCAAAAAGACATAGGTGGGAGAGCACCTTGTCCGCTTGCCGGAAGGGAGTGCCTGCGTGCCACACCCCCGGATAGACGACCAGTTGGAGCTGCTGCTGGAGCGGGTGCAAGGGCTGCTGGAATCTGGCTGGAAGCGGGTCCGCGTGGTGACCGACCACGGCTGGCTGTTGGCGCCTGGCGGGCTGCCGAAGGTGCAACTCCCGAAGTACCTGGCCGAAAGCCGCTGGTCGCGTTGCGCCTCGATCAAGGACAGTTCCCACGTGGAGGTGCCCATCGCAGGCTGGTCGTGGAACCCGCAGGAACGGTTCGCCTACGCCCCGGGGGCGCACTGCTTCGTGGCCGGGAAGGAATACCTCCCGAGTGCCGTCGTGAAGAACGCGACTTCTGGGCGGAGTTCGATGAGGCCCTGCCTGAGATGCTGGGTGGTCTGTTCGATGCTCTTGCCGAGGCCATGAGGATTGCCCCCGACCTGCAACTGGCCCGGCTGCCGCGCATGGCTGACTTTGCGCGGTACGGAGCGGCGGCGGCGGTAGCGTTCGGGAGGCAACCGGAGGAATTCCTGGAAGCGTATGGGCAGAACGTCGGGCGGCAGAACGAGGCTGCCATTGACTCGAGCCCCGTTGCCCAGGCAGTCCTCGCGCTTATGCAGGACCGCGCGGAATGGCAAGGTACACCCTCAGAGTTGCTGGGGGTTCTTGAAAGCCTTGCGGGGGAGAAGGGACTCGACACCCGGGCTAAGAACTGGCCGAAGAGTTCGACGTGGGTCTGGAGGAGGCTACGCGAAGTACAGCCGAACCTCTTGGCCACGGGGATTGTGGTTTCAGAAGACCGGACGGCGGGGCGGCGGATTATCACTCTCCGTAAGGCTGACGGAAATGCTGTCACTGCTGTCATTGGTGCCCACGACGGCTCTCAGGGGTCGGAATCTGTGACAGCACTGCTGTCATCAGTGGGAAATGCTGTCACGCCATCGGCACGTGATACGCAGGGGAATGACGGCAGTGACAGCAATGACAGCATTTCGGGGGACTCTTCGGATCTGGCCGGTTCGCGGAACATGGACGCCATGCCTGAACACGTGCGCGAAGCCTACGACGAGCGGGCGGCGATCATGGTCGAGGATGGTGGTGTTCCCATCGAGGAGGCGAGGATCGAAGCCGCGGAGGCGGTGCTTGGCGGCATCCTCGTTCATGACTTCTCCCGTTTCTCACGCGACAGCGTGCGGGCAAAGACTCTGGTACGCGAACTCCGGGACGCAGGTGTCCGTGTGATCTCCCTGAACGACCCGGAGGTCGATCCCGACAGCGTGGCTGGCGTGTACATGGAGGCGATCACGTTTGCCAAGAATGAGGCCTTCAGCCGGGAGGTGGCATTCCACACACGAAAGGGCTGCCGGGCAAACGTCCAGACACGAGAGTCTGAAACAGGCTGGTGCTACAAGAACGGTGGCCAGCCCCTGTGGGGCTTCCGGACTGAACGCCTCCAGCGAGGCGTAGACAAACGCGACCGGCCGCTCATGAAGAGCATCTGGGTGCTGGATGACACGGTGGCCGCCGGTAAGCCGATGCACGAGTGGGTGCGCCACTGTCTGGTGGAACTCGCGGCCAAGGGCGCCAGCCTCGACGAGCTACGGGACTTCTGCAACGAGAAGGGAATCCGGGCGAGGAGAGGGACGTACTGGAGCACCTCCACGTGGCACACGCTGCTCCAGCCTCACTCGTTGCTTCAGTACTGCGGCTACGGCGTCTGGAACGTGCATCGGAAGAACGGCACGAAGCGCCCGCCCTCCGACTGGGTGGTCGTCGAGAATGCTCATCCGGCGATCATCAGCGAAGAGGAGGCGAAAGCGATTGCCGCGGCACGGAAGCGTCAGCGGGCCTTCAACGGACGCTTCGACGGAGGCGGGCGGCGGAGCCGCGGTTCCCGATACTTGCTGAGCGGAGGTCTCTTCAAGTGCGGCCGATGCGGCAGCAACATGATCGGTCATGGGACGAGCCACGGCCGGTACTACGTCTGCGGCAGTCAGCCGTACCGACGTGGCAGGGGCTGTGGGTCTGGCGTCTACGTTCCCCAGGAGCAGATCGAAGCCGAGGCCGTGAAGGGGTTGGAGGGTCTTGTATCTGTCTGCACAGACCCCAAGGGCTTCACACGCCAAGTCAACGAAGAGTTGCGGCGTCTTTGGGAGCAATCGACGGGACATGATCCGCTTGCCGCTGCAAAGCTCAGGGAAGTGGACGTGAAGATCGCGAACGTCCGCAAGGCCATCGAAGACGGCCTGGAGGATGCTGGTTGGGCCAACAGCCGACTGCGGGAGTTGACGCGGGAGCGGGAGGAACTCGCTGGCAAAGTGGCCGTTGCGACGCAGCCGCCACAGATCGACGTCCAGACCGCGATGGCCTACCGCGGGAAACTCGAGAAGCTGTTCAAGCATGGCAGCCCGGCAGACAAGAAGCGGCTGCTGCGGAGCTGGGTCGAGAAAGTGACACTGGCTCCGGAACGCCTGGAGGTGGAGATCACCTACCGCGTCCCGGAGCCTGTGGTGAATAG